>CAZORV010000211.1:0-4776 GCA_964582215.1 uncultured Frigidibacter sp. | reverse complement strand
AGGCGTCGAAGCGCCACCGGTCGTACACCGCACCCGGGGTCCGGATCGTGAACACGGTCCCATCAGCGTTGAACGAATCCGCGGAGTACGGCTTGTTGTCCGCATCCAGGACTCGCAGGGTCACGGAATCCGGCACGCCAGTCACCGACGCGCCCGGCGCCACCGTGGGCATCAGGTTGGGCACGACAGCCGTGACCGACCTGGTCACGCTGGCCGACCCGTCCCGGTCATCGGTCACCGTCAGTCGCACCGAGTACGTCCCACCAGCCGCGTACACGTGCGAGGCCGTCGCCCCCGTACCGGTCGACCCATCCCCGAAGTCCCACACGAACGACGTCAACGACCCATCCGAGTCCGAACTGGCACCGGCATCCACCGACACCGCCAGATCCCTGGCCGACACCTCGAACGCCGCCTTCGGCAGCACATTCGGGGGCAGGGCGGTCGTCGCGTCGACGTTGTCGAAGCTGAACGCGACGGACGCCGGGCTCGCGCTGGTGGACACATAGGCCACAACCCCGAGCGGGCCGGCCGCCTGCAGGGCCGACGTGCTGTCGGTGGCGGAGACGGCCCACGCGTCCGGCTCGGCAGAGGCCGGCAGCCACGCCTTGGCGCGCAGCGTCGTGGGCGTGGTGCCGGAGACCTGCATCCGGACCCGCACCTTGGTGCCCTCGGCGACAGTGATCCCCGGCACCTGCACCGACGACAGGATCGTCTCGGCCGAGGCAGCCGTCCGGCGCAGGGAGAGCACGAGGGCGCCGCCGGCCATCAGGCGGGCCGTGGCCCGGTACCCGTTTGCCGCCGTGCCCCGGCCCACCAGGCTGACGTAGAAGCCACCACCACTGGCGGCCTTGCTGGCGGCCAGGTCGACGGTGACGTCGGTGTCCTCGGAGTCCACGGAGGACAGCTGGGCGACCCCGGATGCGCCCCGAGCCACCGCGAGCTGCCCCAGGCCGGAGCTGACGGAGGCCCCCGAGGCCGAGGTGGTCCACGCCCCGCCCGCGTCGGCGGACCCCCAGCCGCTGGAGACCGAGCGGGCGAAGCTGTCGGAGGCGGCCACGGCACGGTCGGCCGTGGCCGCCTGGCTGGTCGGTGCGATCGAGGTGAGCAGGACGAGTGAGCCCACGACTGCAGTGGTTCGCGAGGAGATGTTCATGCTGGGGGAATCGGTGCCGATAGGCCTCCCGGGGTCCTCCGAGGAGCTGTGGTCACCCGGTTGCAGGCCGGTGCTTCACCCGCTTGCAGCCGGGGCCGTCACCCGGATGCACCCGAATCCGTCACCCGGTCAGAGCACACGGTGACGGAGCTGTCGGCCTGACCCGGACGTGCCCCCGGCGCCGCGACGACCGGGCTGGCACGTCTGCGCTCCCCTACAATCCGGACATGGCGACACCTCCCACGCCCGTCTCGGCCACGGTCGCCGTGGCGGTCCTGACCTACCGCCGGGAGCAGGCGATCGTCGCACTGCTGCCCGAGCTCGCCCGGCAGGCGCGCCTCGTCGAGCCACCCGCGGCCGTCGTGGTCGTGGACAACGACCCCGAGGCCAGCGCCCGGGACCGGATCACCGCTCTGGGCCTGCCCGAGGTGCGCTACGTCCACGAGCCGCGTCCCGGCATCGCGGCGGCGCGCAACGCCGGCATGGACGCCGCCGGTGACGTCGACCTGCTGGTCTTCATCGACGACGACGAGACGCCCTCGGAGCGGTGGCTGCCGCTGATGCTCGACGCGTACCGCCGGCTCGGCGGCGCCGCGGTGGCCGGACGGGTGATCCGCAGCTACGAGGTCGAACCCGAGCCGTGGGTCCGCGCGGCCCGCGTGTTCGACCGGCGCCAGATGCCCACGGGCACCGTCGTCGAGGCCGCCAGCACAGCGAACCTGCTGCTGGACATGCACATCGTGCGCGATCTGGGCCTGCGCTTCGACGACTCGCTGGGCATCTCCGGGGGGTCGGACCACCTGTTCACCAGGCAGCTCAGCGCCAGCGGTCACCGGATCCACTGGTGCGACGAGGCCGTGGTGGAGGACCCCGTACCGGCCAGCAGGCTCACGTCGCACTGGACCCTGCAGCGCGGCTACCGGTCCGGGAACACCAGCATCATCGTCGATCGGCTGCTGGCGCCCACCCCGGGCGCACGTGCGAAGGTGCGCACGCGAGCGGCCGTCGGCGGCGCCGCCCGCGTCGTCGCCGGTGGGGGCCGAGCACTCGTGGGCATGCTCACCCGCTCGAGCGACAACCGGGGCAAGGGCATGTGGACCGTCGTGCGCGGTGCCGGCATGGTCGGCGGCGCCATCGGTCACCACTACGTCGAGTACCGGCGGGGCTGACCTCCCCGGCCACATCGCCAGGAGCGGGTCCGGTCCTCGCGGGTCGGCCCCCTCGCGCCCTCTACCGACAGGGATCCACCTGGTAGATCCACAGCGTCGAGGTCCCCATCAGGGTGAAGCTGGCGTACTCGTGCGTGCCGACCAGCGTCGTGCCCGCAGCCGGTCCCAGGGGCGCGGCTGCGATGACCACGCACTGCTCGGAGTTCGGGAACATGTCCATGAACGGCCCGTAGGCGTCGGGATGGCGATCGGTCGGCATGGCCTGACCGGGCGTGTGGTACCCCACCCACTCCAGCCCGGCGTCGACCCTGTTGGCCGCCCAGCCGGCGCGCACGAGGTCGCTGGCGGCCTCCCAGCGGGCCACGTCGAACGACATCGCGCTGGTGGTGACCAGCAGCGACACCCCGAGCAGGCCCCCAGCTCCCACTGCCGCCGCGGCCCACCGCTCGCGCGCGGGCTCCGGGCGTCCGGCCGGTTCGCGCAGCACCGCGACGCACGCGACGGGCACCAGGGGGATCAGGTAGCGGAAGAACACGGTCTGGCTGGTCACCGCCTGCGCCAGCGTCCCCCCGACGAGGAGCACGGCCAGCACGCAGCTCACGACGTCCAGACGAGGACGGGTGGTGAGCAGGTGCCCGACCAGCAGTCCCAGCGCGAGCACGCTGGCCACTGTCAGGCCCAGCCACAGGGGACCCCCGATCACCTGGCGGGTGCCCACGGCCACGTCGGCATACGGGCCGTCCTGGTCCAGGTAGTTCGGCATGAGCACGCGCCGGTTGGCCACGGCGAAGGCCGCGAGCAGGCCCAGCGTGGGAACGGCCACGGCGGCCACTGCCGCTGCCCGGGACCACTGCCGCGGCCGGACCACCAGCAGCAGCGCGGGCAGCAGCGCGGGCAGCAGCACCAGGCTGAGCGTGAAGGGGCTGCGCACGGCCACCATCAACCCGCGCTGCAGGTCGAGGCCCACCTGGGGCGGGTCCCCGTACGGCAGGGACCGGCGCCACAGCTCGAAGGCGACCAGCAGGCCGCCGGCGACGAGCGCCACTCCCAGGATCCCCCGGCGTCGCGACCGCATGGTCCAGAACGCCGCGACCAGCACGGCAACGGGCGCGGCCACGGCCTGCTCCCGGATCGTGACCCCCCAGAGTCCCACCAGGGTCGACAGCGCCAGCAGCCCGACGCTGTTGCGGCGCACCGCCACATCCCCGATCGCCAGGCACAGCATCATCGCGGCGAACGCCGGGATGTCACTCATGAAGGAGGTGGCCAGCAGGGCGAACTCCGGGACCAGCCCCACGACCAGCGTCCCGAGCAGGGCACGTCGGGCGCTGACCCGTGCCGAGAGGAACCCGTAGGTCGCCAGCAGCCCGACCACTGCCCACACGGCGACGCTGAGCTGCTGCGCGGTGATGGTGGCCCCGAGCGGGCCCAGCACAACGACCTGGCCCACCAGGGCGGTTACGGGTTCCAGCCGACCAGCTGGAACCCGTCACCCTCGGCGAAGGCCTGGGCGATCCGGGAGTGCGACCACGCATCGTTGTGCGGGATGGCGATGGCGCCCGTGGCGATCGCCAGCACCACCGGGACACCCACCGTCAGGGCCAGCACGCCGAGCAGCCCCCACAACGTCCAACGTGGCCGGCTCCCGGAGGCCACGTCGTCACCGGGGGCGGGAACGGCCACGGGGCTGCCGCCCTGCAAGGGATTCATGGCCGGAATTGTCGCACTGCCGCGCCGGCGGCGGAAGGCGCCCGCACGGCGGCAGGAATTGCCGTCACCGATCGTGTCCGACCGATTCGAATCCGTGACGAGAATAGCCAGTCGAGGCAGGGAAGGCCCCCGGGCGCGCCCATTGCGCATTTCCGCGGAGTGAATGCAATGCAGGAGAATTGGAGGATCGGCGTCGCCATGCGACACTATGGGCCAAGGGCCCCCAAACGCCGCGAGGGGATGACGTGACACTGGTTGGACGCGAAGCGGGCAGGACCCTGGTGGGTGTGTTCGACTTCATCACCCCGGCGCACCTGCGCCTGTTCACGCACCTGCGTGACTCCGGATCGTTCGACGTGCTGGTCCTGGGCGACCAGCTCGCCGCATCCGTGATCGGAACCCCGCCGCTGACCACCTGGCATGACCGCTGCGAGATCGTGGCGCACATCCGTGGGGTCGACGACGTCCGGGTCGTCGACGACATCGAGCAGCTGCGGCTGTTCCTGGTCAGCCAGCCGGCAGAGCACCTCATCGCGGCGGCCGACGAGCCCTCCGAAGCACTCCTCGACGGCATGCAGGTCGTCGTCGACCTGCGCGACCCGGTCGCCGCCGAGCTGCCGGCGATCGGAACCTGGGCCCGCTGATGGCGGACACCATCCGGGCGACGGAGCGGCCCCTGAGCTTCACCGACGCCTACCAGACCCTGCAGCGCGCCCAGAAGTCCAACCGGGGAGCCCCGGC
>CAZORV010000210.1:0-4791 GCA_964582215.1 uncultured Frigidibacter sp. | reverse complement strand
GAAGACACCTGGGGGGGAGACCCGAGCGAGGGTCTCCACACACCGAAGGGGATGACCGCTCGCAGTGAGCCCACCCTGAAACGAACGAAAGGAGCGATTCCCCATGAGGAGACGTCCCGCACCGCCCCCCGCGGAGCTGCCGAGGGCCGAGTCGGAGCGCCTGGCCCGGTACCTACGCGAGCACGGTCCTGCCGTGTACGCCGACCGTTTCGGTTGGCCGCCTCCGCCTGAGGTGGAGCGCGCGGCCCGCGCTCTCCGCGACGCCGAGCGCCGTGCCCGGCTCCTATCGGAGGATGTGCTGCCCGAGGCGTTGCGGTCCCAGGCCGCCCGGGGGCGGTCGTGACCACCGCCCGTACCCCGGTTGGACTGGGACCGCGCGGCCGACGACTTTGGAGGGCGGTCACCGGGGAGTTCGAGTTGCCCGAGCACGAGCTCGGCCTGCTCCTCGAGGCATGTCGGACCTCGGATGACCTCGACCGACTCGCGGCTGTCGTGGCTGTCGAAGGCGTCGTGGTCGACGGCAGGCCGCATCCTGCGCTCGTGGAGGCCCGCCAGTTGCGGATCGTCCTGTCTCGCCTCATTGCGTCGCTGCGAGTCCCGGACGACCCCGACGGGCAGTCTGGACGCCCGCAGCGCCGCGGGGGGGCCCGCGCGCACTACCGGCCGGCGCAGTGAACGACTCGCCGGCTCACAACCGATCAGTCGGGCATGAGCCGCAACTCGCCACGGGTGAAGCTGTGCCAAGCTCCCGGCCCGTAGTAGACCGGCTCACCGTCCTCGTCGGACTGCACAGCCAGGACCCCGCCGACCTCGATCCGCACATGAGCCAGATTGTGCAACTCCGTGAGTCCGACGCCGCCGGGGGTTTGCGGGTCAGGAATGATGATGAGCGCTCTCGCCATGTAGGAAGCCTAGCGGGGGCCGGATTCCTCCGTCGGACGATGGCTAGCGAGCGGGCTGATCGGCCGGAGCCCCAGAGCAAGCGCCTGCCGGACTCGGTGACGTGTGGGTAGGGTTCGGCGCGTGGATGGGGAACGACTGGCTAGATACGAGCACACCACGGCCACTCCAATGACCGTGCTCGCCGTTGCGTTCCTATTCGTCTACGCGACGCCGATCATCTGGCAGGACTCACCGGATGCCCTCATTCGGTTCCTGACGGTTACGAATGTGACCCTGTGGACCGTATTCGTCGCCGACTTGCTCATTCGTGCCGCGTTGTCGGGGCGTCCGGTGAGCTACGTCATTCGCCACCCGATTGATGTGTTCCTGGTGGCCCTCCCGATGCTCAGACCGCTTCGTGTGCTGCGTGTGTTTACGGCGCTGCAGGTGCTAGTCCGCCAGGGCGGTCGGGTGTCGATCGGGCGCACGCTCGCCGGCGCTGCCGGAGCGACATTCCTGCTGATGGTGATTGCTGCCGTCGCCATGTTGGACGCCGAGCGCGGCCAACCCGGGGCCACAATCGACAGCTTCCGCGACGCCCTCTGGTGGTCCGGCGTGACCGTGACCACGGTCGGCTACGGCGACGTCTACCCCGTGACGGAGGTCGGACGTGTCGTCGCGTTCGGGTTGATGCTGGTCGGGGTGTCCATGATCGGCGTGGTGACCGCCAGCATTGCCGCGTGGTTCGTGGGCCGATCCGCGACAGCCGAGTCCGATCTCGCCGGCGAGATCCGCGCTCTTCGAGCCGAGATAGCGCGTCTCCGCGTTGCGGTCGCGCTTCCCCCAGCGAACGGCCCGCAGCCGATGGACCCGACTGGGGCGGGCGATCATCTCTGATCGAGGAGATGGACGGAGAGCGCCCTCACCTGCTCGCGGGGGCGCTCGGGGTTCAGGGGGCGACGCGGCCTTTCAGTCCGAGGTACAACTGGAGGATCTCTTGGTGGGCGTCCCCAAGGCCTCGCTCCCGGCAGCAGTCTGCTACGACCTCGACAACTCTCCAGAAGGCCGTCCACAACGCACGTCGGTACCCGACGATCCCCTCGGGCTCGCCAGCCGGCGCGATGAGTCCAGTCCCGTAGCGCACCTCACAGCTCGCCTGGAACAGAAGGTGGAACGAGGCGTAGGCCTTGGGGTATATGAACCTGACAAGATCAAACATGCCCAGCCGGGTTATCGGCTTGCCTGCAGGGGTCTTGTGTGAGTCGGGGCGGCGCAACGCGTCGGTAGGAACGACCCCGTTTGGAAGAGCTGTGCATCCGTCGAACCGGGGATCCACCAGCAGTGCCGCTCTCAGGAACTGGTGGACAGTGTAGAAGAGCACCACCGCGAACCAGTCGCGATCCTTCAGATCCTGAGCCTGCCTGAGGTTATCGATTGCGGTGTTAACGTGCTGCTCAAATGTGAGCGGCACTTGTCTCGGATTCACCCGTGGAGCCCCCCGAACAGCCTCGGAACCTGAGCGCCTAGGCCGGCTGGAGATCCCTAGATGCCGTGGCCGCTGAGGGCCGAGGGACGGCCTCCCCGAAGAAGAAGTCGATGGAGAAGTCGTCCTGGAACATGTCCTGGATCTCGCCCATGCGCCACGCGACATCGGATCGTGCATCGAACGTGTCGCGGCGAAGGGTCAGATACAAGTCGACCTCACGCGAGTCCTGAGTCGCGAATGCCTCGACCCTGACAACGCCAAAGTGCTTGAGGGTGTCCCCGGTGTACTCAGCGAGGCTCGCGAGACTCGCCTCAAAGGCAGCGTCACCCTGCTGCGCGTTCTGATACATGCTCGCCCTCCCCGGTGAGACCTTCGGAGTATTACCTACCCAAGTTGAGTGAGACCAATCGGGCGGCGTGTCGCCTGTCGCAGATCTGGGACGACCCCCGCGACCATCCGAACCCACGTCATGAGACACCGACGACCTCCGCAGAGTCGCCGCCGCCCTGTGACGGCTACTCACCATCCTGATCCCGGTGTGATGCTCGACGGGCCGACCGACCGTGCATGTCCGGGTCGCTGAGGCGGCCTTCCTTGGTAAAGCTCACCTCGCCGTCCGGCCCGTACCACGTCTGGCGGTAGTAGTCGTTCTCCCGGTCAATCACCATCACTCGACGCTCAATGCGCCGCCTGTCATGGCTCCATACTGTGTCCTGGTGGTGCTCCAAGTGCGGTCGGACCTCGCCGACTTGTCCGTTGCGAAGCTTCGCCTTGAGGCCATCGGTCACGCCGATGACGTCTTCGATCACGAACACCAGGTGCTGCCCCTCGCCGCCACAGTCGGGGCAGGCGCCTTTCCCTGGACGTACCCGCACGCCGCACGACGAGCAGAACGCTTGCATATCCCCCATGGCAGCAGAGGGTAGCCGGCGCCCACAGCCCCCCGATTGGGGGGGCTGTGGCCATCCCGGGGACAGACCCACGCGCCCGCTCGACTGAGCCACCCGGCCCCGCGTACCGTCGCCTACAGGCCCCCCGCGCCGCGAGGCTGGCCCCGTCCAGCGGCGCGGGGGCAGCCCGACCGTCAGGCGGGACGTGGCGCCAGCTTCACCACGTTGCTCATGGCCTCCGCGATCACGGCATCGCGCCCGGCGGCCGCGTGCTGGTATCGCATGGCCGCCTGAACCGTGGAGTGCCCGAGGCGGGCTTGGAGCTCGGCGAGTGTGGCCCCGGTCATCGCGGCCGTGGTCGCCGAGAAGTGCCTCAGGTCGTGCCAGCGCAGGCCGGGCAGTCCGACTGCCGCACGCGCCCGGTAGAACGGCTTGTAGAGGCTGCTGGGGGCCATATGGGCCCCGTTGCGGGTACCGGGGAACAGGAGCGCATCCGGCCGGCTGGGGAGCGTGGCGAGGTAGTCCTGCACGTCGGCGCGGATGTGCGGCGGGATGGTCACGTCGCGCATCCCGGCAGCCGACTTCGGCGTCCCCACGACGAACTCCCCGTTCACCCGGACCACACCACGTCGAACCCGGACGGCCAGGGGGATTCCGTCCTGGTCGCGAATGATGTCCTTGCGGCGCAGTTCGGTCGACTCGCCGAACCGTAGGCCGCACCAGGCCGACACCAGCACCATGGTGCGGTACTTCGCCGAGGGCATCGCATCCGCGAGCTGGTGGACCTGCAGGGGCGTGGGCAGGTCGTCAGTGGGCCGCTTGGACGCCTTGGCCGCACCTGCGATCCGCACGGGGGAGGAGTCGCGCAGCTCGTCGTCCACGACGCTGTTGAAGATAGCCCGCACCAGCTCGTACTGGTGCTTCCGGGCGGTCGGCGCGAGCTTCAGCTTCATGTACCAGTCCTTGACCTGCTGCCGGGTCACCTTGTCGACTCGCAGCCGGTCGAGGCCCTGGAAGTTGTCCAGCATCCGGGTGTACTCCGCGCGGGTACGGGGCTTGAGGTCGCGCTCGGCGACCCACCGCGCGGCGTACTCCTTGAAGGTCGGTGCCATCGGCTTGCCGGTTTCCGGGTCGGCGATGGCCTGGTCGACGTAGGTGCCGGCCGCGAGTTCGGCGCGAGTGCGCTGCATCCACGCGGCCGCCTGCTTGGGGTTGTCCCATTCGGACTGGTAGGCCCGGCCCCTGTGTGTGAATCGTGCTCGGAACCGCCCCGAGGGACGCAGGTCGATGCCCTTCGGCAGTGCTGTCATGGTGCCCCCTTGCCGCCGATCTTGTCCCGGCGCTACTTCGGCGCCCGTTGTGGCGCCGGTCGGGACAACTTCCGGGACAACTCTACGGCATGCCGTGGCACGACATGGCATAGACGCGTGCTCAGAATCCGTGCTCAGGGCCTCTCGGCATGGGGGGAGCGTAACTGTTTCGATCCCCGTATCGCCCACCGCCGGACCCTCCCACCTCTGGTGGGGGGGTCCT
>CAZORV010000209.1:0-4806 GCA_964582215.1 uncultured Frigidibacter sp. | reverse complement strand
AAGGATGTGACCGAGGCCCGCGCCCTGGCGGGCCTTGGCTATGTGCCTCAATCCAACAACATCTTCAGCAGCCTGACCGTGCAGGAGAATTTGCAGCTTGGGGCGCGATTCCGGTCCGATGCCAAGCCGATGATCGAAACGGTCTTGAAGCTGTTTCCAAAGCTTGAAAGCCGCAGCAAACAAAAGGCCGGAACCCTGTCTGGTGGTGAACGCAAGATGGTGGCAATCGCGCGGGCGCTGCTGGGCCAGCCGGATGTGATCCTGCTGGATGAGCCGACCGAAGGCGTTTGGCATCAGGTCATCGACGAGATCGCTGCCGCCCTGCGTGAAATCGCCAAGACGCGCGCGGTTCTTCTGGTCGAGCAGCACCTGGGCCTTGCCTTCGGTGTCGCCGACTATTGCTATGTCATGGACCGCGGTGCCGTCGCCTTAGAAGGCCCGATGGCCGAACTGCGCGAAAATCCTGAACTGGACCGCCTTCTGGCCCCCTGAAACCAAATCGGGTTGGCACGGCAACCTGTTTGTGCGGGCCCAAACCTATATATGAGGAACACGATGAAATCTGATTACAAACGCCTGTTTGCTGAAATGATCGGCACAGCAATCCTTGTCCTGGTTGGCTGCGGTGCTGTCACGATTGGCGGGTATGGTGCAACTATGCCGGCGGGGATCGTGCCGATCGCGCTGGCCTTTGGCGGCATCCTGACCGGGCTGATTTATGCGTTGGGGCCAGTGTCGGGCTGCCATATCAACCCCGCCGTGACGCTGGCTCTATGGGTTGCGGGACGGTTTCAGGGACGTCAGGTGCCTGGTTACATTGCTGCGCAAGTTGTGGGCGGTCTGTTGGGCGCGGCCCTGCTGGTCCTTCTGGCGCGCAACGGTGCCGGGGGCATCGCGGCCGCCGCCAATCTTGGACAGAATGGCTGGGGCGCGGGTTATCTGGGTGAGTTTTCGATGCTGGCGGCATTTGCCACCGAGTTCGGTGTGACATTCATCTTTGTGATGATCATCCTTGGCGCAACGTCCGAGGGCAGCAATACTGCCTTTGCCGGAGTGGCCATTGGTGCCACGCTGGCGATCCTTTTGGTGACCTTCGTTAATGTGACGGGCTGTTCGCTCAATCCCGCGCGCAGCATTGGTCCGGCGGTCTTTGCAGGTGGGGCGGCTTTGGATCAGCTTTGGCTGTTCCTGATCGCGCCATCTTTGGGCGGGCTTTTCGCGGGGCTGGTCAACCGCGTGGGCTTGCTCGCGCCAGTTGGCCGCAGCGCCTGAACCAACGATCTGCCTGAAACGGAGTCCTGCGATGCCAATCAAGAAACCGACACTCGACGATTTCCGCGCAATATCGGACAGACTTTCCCTTGCGCTGTCGGATCAGCAATTGCAGGACCACCTCGACCACCTAAAGAATAGCTTCGAGGACTACGACCAGATCGCCCAGATGTCGGACAACCTGCCGGAGGTGAAATATCCCCGCACCCCCGGCTATCGGCCCACACCCGATGAGAACAAGCTGAACGCCTGGTATATCCGGACTGAGATCAAGGGCGCGGCACAGGGCAAGCTGGCGGGCAAGACCGTGGCAATCAAGGACAATGTCTGCGTCGCGGGCGTGCCGATGATGAATGGCTCGGCAATCCTTGAGGGTTATGTGCCCGATGTCGATGCTACGGTTGTCACCCGCATACTGGATGCGGGCGGCACTATCCTCGGCAAGTCGCAATGCGAATATTATTGCCTGTCCGGCGGCTCACATACCTCGGCGCAAGGTCCGGTCCATAACCCGCATAAACATGGCTATTCGACCGCCGGATCATCGTCTGGCAGCGCGGCACTTCTGGCGGCGGGCGAGGTTGACCTTGCCATTGGCGGCGATCAGGGCGGTTCGATCCGCACGCCATCGGCCTGGTGCGGAACCGTCGGGATGAAACCGACCTGGGGACTGGTGCCCTATACAGGGGCGATGCCGATCGAGGCGACGCTTGACCATCTTGGCCCGATGACGCGCACCGTGGCCGACAATGCCCTGTTTCTGGAGGTGCTGGCCGGACCGGACGGGCTTGATCCGCGTCAGACCGCATTGGCCTTGCCCCAAGAGTATACTGCCGCCTTGAGAAAGGAGGCCAGCGGTCTGCGCATCGGCATCGTCACCGAAGGGTTCGGCCATCCGAAATCCGAAGCGGATGTCGACCGATCTGTGCGGGTGGCAGGCGATCATTTCCGCCGCATTGGGGCCACGGTCGAAGAGGTGTCTATCCCTTGGCATTTGATCGGTACGAAAATCTGGCTGGTGATTGCGACTGAAGGGGCGACCCATCAGATGATGCAGATGAACAGTCATGGTTTCAACTGGAAGGGGCTTTACATCCCCAGCATGATCAAGGCGCATTCGGCCTGGCATGTACAGGCCGACCAGTTGCCCGATACGCTGAAATCAGCACTGTTGTTGGGCGAATATATGATTGCTGCGGGCCGAGGCACTTACTACGCCAAGGCCCAGAACCTTGCCCGGACTTTGCGCGCCAAATACGACGATGCGCTGGCCCGCTATGACGTGCTGTTGATGCCCACCACGCCGATGAAAGCAACCAAGCATCCCGACACAGGTTGCTCCACCGGCACCTATATCGACCGAACCACCGAGAATATGGAAAACACCTTTCCCTTCGACGTCACCGGCCACCCGGCGCTGGCCGTCCCCTGTGGCATGAGTGATGGTCTGCCAATCGGCATGATGCTGGTCGGAAAGCACCACGATGAGGCAACGCTTTACCGCGCTGGCCATGCGTTCGAGCAGACCTTTGACTGGCGGGGGTGAGGACGCAAACTATCTGACAGATCCTAAACCAAGGCTTCCTGTGCCATCAACTCTTCCACGGTGACCAAGCGATCAATACGGCCTTTCTGGATGACAAGAACCCGATCGGCCAAGCTGGCAATGAAATCGCGCTTCTGTTTGGCCTGCGTCCGCCCAACTTCCGCCCCTCTCGAAGCAAATTTGAAGTTGATAAGTTTCCCGCAAACTTGCCGCAACTGGTTGCCGACACGGGGGCTGCGTTTCAATTCCCTCCGCCTTCGTGAACGACGTGGGCGGCTCGAGAGCAAGAGTTTGGTTGGGGTTTTCATGACGGGTTGGAGGCTGGGAGAGAGGCTCCTGGCGCCCGTCGTGGAGAAGTCTGATGACCCAATCTCAAGCGAAGCGCCGGGGCAAGGACCGGGGCCAGATCACGCTCAGCATGTCGCGCGACATTCCGTTCGACAAACTGGTGCTGAGCCAGTCGAATGTCCGGCGGATCAAGACCGGCGTGTCCATCGAGGAACTCGCCGCCGATATCGCCCGCCGGACGTTGTTGCAAAGCCTTACGGTGCGGCCAGTTCTGGGCGATGATGGCCACGAGACCGGCATGTTCGAAATCCCCGCAGGTGGGCGTCGCTATCGGGCGCTGGAACTTCTGGTGCAGCGCAAGCAACTGGCACCGGATGCGCCGATCCCATGTGTGATCCGGACCGAGGGGCTCGCCGAGGAGGACAGTCTGGCCGAGAACGTCCAGCGCGCTCCGCTGCATCCCTTGGATCAGTTCCGCGCCTTTCTGGCGATGCGCGAGAAAGGCATGGGTGAGGAGGAGATCGCTGCGGCCTTCTTCGTCTCGGCCAATGTCGTGCGGCAAAGACTGCGACTGGCGGCGGTGTCACCGAAGCTGCTCGAGGTCTATGCCGAGGACGGGTTGACGCTGGACCAGCTGATGGCCTTCACTGTCAACCCCGACCACGAACGGCAGGATGCGGTCTGGGGGGCCATTCAGCAAGCCTGGCAGAAGGAACCCTATCAGATCCGCCGGATGCTGACCGAGAATTCTGTTCGTGCCTCGGACAAGCGGGCGCGGTTCGTCGGGGCGGAGGCCTATGAAGCGGCGGGTGGCGTGATCCTGCGCGATCTCTTCGAATCCGATGATGGTGGCTGGTTGCAGGATGTACCGCTGCTGGAACGGCTGGTGGCCCAGAGGCTCGAAGCGGAAGTGGATGCGCTGCGGTCCGAGGGCTGGAAATGGATCGAGGTCGCTGTCGACTTCCCCTATGGCCACAGCTTCGGATTGCGCCGCCTGATGGGCGAGACGGTGGAGCCGGATGCTCAGGAGCAGGCTGCTCATGATAAGCTGAAGGCGGAATATGACCAGATCGAAGCCGAGCATGACGGTCTCGACGAACTGCCCGAGGAAGTTGATGTGCGCCTGGGGGCGATCGAGGCGGCGATGGAGGCCTTCCAGAGCCGGCCCGTTGTTTTCGATCTCGCGGAAAAGTCGCGGGCAGGGGCCTTCGTCAGCCTGGATGCGATGGGCGGATTGCGCATCGAACGGGGCTATGTGCGGCCAGAAGATGAGTTGCGCGCAGAGGCTGATGAGGTTGACGACAACGAAGGCGACGATCCGGCGGGTTCGGATGACGCCGAGGGGTCCGATCAGCGCAACGCTACCGACGAAGCAGAAGATGAAGACGACACGATCCGCCCGCTGCCGGACCGCCTGATCAGCGAGTTGACGGCCCATCGCACGCTGGCACTGCGGGATGCTCTGGCAAAGGATCCTGAACTTGCCTTCGTCGCGGCCCTGCATCTCTTCTGTCTGAAGCTCTTCTATCCCTATGCACTGGAGAGCTGCCTGGAGATCGATCCAAAATCGGCCCAGTTCGGCGCGCAAGTCCCGGGCCTGGCGGATTGCGCTTCTGCGCAGGCGATCACCGCACGGCATGATTTCTGGCAAAAGCAGATGCCCACGTCCTCGGCCGATCTCTGGGATCTGCTGGTGGCGC
>CAZORV010000208.1:0-4818 GCA_964582215.1 uncultured Frigidibacter sp. | reverse complement strand
TCGCCTCGATCGAGCCGGGGGTGCGGCCCAGCATCAGCTTGGCATCCTCGCCCACGGCCAGAACCTGCTTCTTGCCGCCCTTGATGTGATAGGCGACGACCGAAGGTTCGTTCAGGATGATCCCCCTGCCCTTGACGTAGACGAGCGTGTTCGCCGTGCCGAGGTCGATCGCCATGTCCGACGAAAACAGCCCGCGCAGAAATCCTGCCATGATAGTGTTCCGTAACCCAAATAATCCAAAGACCCGCGACTCGGGGCCCCGAGCGCAAGTCCGGCCCTTATATTGGTCGCGGTCGGCAATCAAAAGGCCAAAGGGCGCGGGCTCGCGGGAATCCGCGCGGATGGATCATATGGCCCCGGACGCGCGGGCGCCGGCGGGTCAGTCGCCGCTGTCCGACTCCAGATTTGCGACCATCCGCTGCAAGAGGCGCGCAAAATCCTGAACCTCGTCCGCGCTCATCCCCCGCAGCGCAACCTCATGCGCCGAGGCGACGATGGCATCGACCTCGGGCAGCAGGGCTTCGGCTTTTTCGGTCAGCGAGATCAGGCTGGCACGCCCGTCGGCCGGGTCGGGCGCGCGGCGGATCATCCCGTCCCGCTCGAGTCGCGCAAGAAGCTGCGCCATGCTGGGCTGTTCCAGCCTGGCGCAGATGCTGAGTTCGCGCTGCCGCATCGCCGTACCGCCGCGCAACAGCATCAGCACCGGGAACGCGGCGACGCCCAGCCCCAGCGGCTGCATCCGCACTTCGCCATAGCGCATCATCAGCCGCGACGCCCGGTTCACCAGATGGCCGGGTTTTTCGGAAAAACCCGCAACGGGTCTGTCAGTGTTCACTTGAATTGCATCCTATTTATATTATATAGCATCCTATATGATTTGCCCGGCGCGGAAAAGCCCCGGCGCATGACAACGGACAAACTGACGGGAACTTGCATGATCACGATCCTTGGCGCCGGAATCGGCGGCCTGACACTGGCGGCCATTCTCAGCCGGAACAACATACCCTGCATCGTCTATGACGCGGACCGGTCGGTCAATTCGCGCCATCAGGGCGGCATGCTGAACATCAACGAGGGCCCGGCCCATGACGCTCTTGTCGCCGCAGGCGCCTACGAGGCGTTTCTGACGCGGGTTCTGCCCGGCGGCGACGCGCTGAAGCTGATGAACAGCCGCGGCGAGGTCCTGATCGAGATGACGGGCGACGGAAGCCGGCCGGAAATCGATCGCGGCTCGCTTCGGGCGCTGCTGGCTGCGGCGCTGCCTGCGGGCACGCTGCAATGGGGCGCAAAGGTTTCATCGGTTGAACGGCAGGACAGCGGATTCGCGCTGACCTTTGACGATGGCCGGACCGTCCTGGCCGATGTGCTGATCGGCGCGGATGGCGCCTGGTCCAGGGTCCGGCCGCTGCTGACCGATGTCCGTCCGGAATATACCGGGATCACCTTTGTCGAATATCGCTACCTCGACGCCGGCCGGAACTGGCAACAGGCCGCCGAACTGGTCGGCAAGGGGCTGATGTTCGCGCTGGCCGACGGCCGCGGCATCATCGGTCACCGCGAACCCGATGACGAGCTTTGCATTTACGCGGCGATCCGCACGCCCGAAGGCAGTCTGACGGCGCGGCCGGACCGCGCCGAGGTTGCGGCCGAATATGCGGGCTGGGACGCCGGGCTTGTCGGCGTCCTGGCGGGCGGCGACGGTGACCTGATCAGCCGCCCGATCCACGCACTGCCCACCGGCCTGACCTGGCAACGGCTGCCGGGCGCGACATTGCTTGGCGATGCGGCGCATGTCATGTCGCCCTTCGCAGGCGAGGGGGTGAACCTCGCCATGACCGACGCCGCCGATCTTGCGATGGCGCTGATCGCGCATCCCGGCGACACCGAGGCCGCCCTTGCCGCCTATGAGGCACGCCTCTTTCCGCGCAGCGCCGAGATGGCGCGCCTGTCGGCGGCAAATCTTGAAATGGCCTTCGCGCCGGATTCGCCGAAAGGCTTCTTCGACTTTTTCAACTCGATCCAATCCAGGGAGACCAGCGAATGACCCGCATTGCAATTGTCATCGGCAGCACGCGCCCCGGCCGCAAGGGGCCGGCCGTCGCCAGCTGGGCCCTCGAACGGCTGCGCGCGGCGGGCGGGGCCGACTATGCCGTCCTTGATGTGGCGGACTTCGGCCTGCCGTTTCTTGACGAGGCGCTGCCGCCCATGCGCGGCCAGTATGCCCATGATCACACCAGACGCTGGGCAGCGGCGGTCGCGCCGTTTGACGGGTTTGTCTTTGTCACGCCCGAATATAACCGGATGACCTCGCCCGCGCTGCTGAACGCGATCGACGCGCTTTATGCGGAATGGCGGAACAAGGCCGCGGCGATCGTCAGCTATGGCGTGGCGGGCGGATTGCGGGCGGCCGACAGCCTGCGGCAGGTCCTTGCGCCGCTGGACGTCGCGGTTGTCGGCGCCGAGGTCAATATCGGCCTTTTCACCGACTTCGACACCGACCGGAACCTCGCACCGGCCCCGGCACAGGACGCAGCCCTGCAAACCATGCGGACACAGCTTCTTGCCTGGTCGGGCGCCCTGTCAGGCCTGCGTCAGCCCGCATCGTCATAACAGACCGGGCCGACCTGGGCGGCGGGCGTCGATGTGGCCCGCCGCCGCTCAGCCCGCCAATCCCCGCGCGACCGCCTCCCACTGGTCCAGCCCCGAGGCCAGCCCCTCGCGCATGCCGATCCCCAGAAACTCGTCCTTCATCGCCACCGAGGCAAACAGGATCGAAATGGTGACGCTGGTCGCCCCGCCGCTTTCCTCGAACGTCGTGGTCATGACCATCGGTTCGCGGGCGTGACGCAGGTTCATGTCGCCGCCCCGGCCGTCCTCGAAACCGTTGGTATAGACGATGCGGCGGTCGGGCACGATGTCCAGAAAACGGCCGCCAAAGGGCGGGCCATCGACGCCATCCGGCCCGGTCATCACCATCCGCCAACGCCCGCCGACCCGGAAATCATAGTCGCATTGCGTGACCGGATAGCCCTCCGGCCCGAACCAGCGGCTGATATGTTCGCCCGAGGCGTGGGCCGCGAAAAGACAGCGCGCGGGCACCGGCATGGTGCGGCTGATCACCGCCGTCCGGTCGGCTTCCGGCTCGGTCGTCCGGGCGTCAGTCATTGGCGCGGTCCTTTTCCTGCAGCGTCCCTGCATAGGCTTCCAGCCGGTCCAGCCCCTCGGCCCAGAACCGCTCATAAGAACCGATCCAGCGGTGCGCCCCGGCCATCGCCCCTGCCGCAAGATGGACGGGGCGCAGATTGGCCTGACGGCTGCGGCCGACCAGTCCCGCCTTTTCAAGGATGCGCAGATGGGACGAAATCGTCGGCTGGCTCAGGTTGAACGGCGCGACCAGATCACTGACCGAGGCCTCGCCCTGCGACAGCCGCTCAAGGATCGCCCGCCTTGTCGGATTGGCCAGGGCGGCAAAGACCAGGTCGAGCTGACTGGGGCTGGCGTCAAGCATTGCCGATTCTCTATATTGATGATGATCAATATACACGGTCCCGAAACGTCCTCAACCCGCGGACCGGGACATGAAAACGGGCAGACGGCACATTCCTGCCGTCTGCCCGGACCAATCCGGTTTAAAGGCGACTCAGGCGTCGCGCATATGCACCGATTTCACGTTCTCGCCCGGCGCCGACTTGGTTCGCCGCACGATCAGCCGGTTCAGCGCGTTGATATAGGCGCGGACACTGGCGACGATCGTGTCGGTGTCGGCCGACTGGCCGGTGGCGATGCGGCCGTCCTCTTCGATGCGGACCGAAACGGTCGCCTGCGCGTCGGTGCCCTCGGTCACGGCGCTGACCTGATACAGCTGCAGGCTGGCCTGATGCGGGTAAAGCATCCGGACCGCGTTGAAGGCCGCGTCGACCGGCCCGTCGCCGGTCGCGTCGATCTGCCGGTCGACCCCGTCGATGGTCATGGTCAGCTCGGCCTCTTGCGGGCCATCGGTGCCGCAGACCACGCGCAGGCGTTTCAGTTGCAGCGTGTCATGGGTGGTGTTGGTCTCCTGATCCTGCATCAGCGCCAGAAGATCGTCGTCGTAGACCTCTTTCTTGCGGTCGGCGAGCGCCTTGAACCGGACGAAGACGTCGTTCAGCTGGTTCTCGGCCAGGTCGAACCCCAGATCCTTCAGCTTGGCCCGGAGCGCGGCCCGGCCCGAGTGCTTGCCCATCACCAGATTGGTTTCCGACAGGCCGATGTCGGTCGGGCGCATGATCTCGAACGTCTCGGCGTTCTTCAGCATCCCGTCCTGATGGATGCCCGACTCATGCGCAAAGGCGTTCTTGCCGACGATGGCCTTGTTGAACTGCACCGGAAAACCCGAGACCGTCGCGACCTTGCGGCTGATGTGCATGATCCTGGTCGTGTCGATGCCGGTCTGGAAGGGCATGATGTCATTGCGCACCTTCAGCGCCATCACCACCTCTTCCAGCGCGGTATTGCCGGCGCGTTCGCCCAGCCCGTTGATCGTGCATTCGATCTGCCGCGCCCCGGCCTCGACCGCCGCCAGCGCGTTCGCGGTCGCCATGCCAAGGTCGTTGTGGCAGTGGGTGGCAAAGATCACATTGTCCGCCCCCGGCACCCGTTCCAGCAACATCCGGATCAGGTCCGCGCTTTCGCGGGGCGCGGTGTAGCCGACCGTATCGGGGATGTTGATCGTCGTCGCCCCGGCCCGGATCGCGATCTCGACCACGCGGCAGAGATAGTCATGTTCCGTCCGCGTCGCATCCATCGGCGACCATTGCACGTTGTCGCAGAGGTTGCGGG
>CAZORV010000207.1:0-4849 GCA_964582215.1 uncultured Frigidibacter sp. | reverse complement strand
GCCGGTGCGGATCTTCAGCGTCACCGGCACGTCGACCGCCGCAACCACCGCAGCAAGGATGCGCGCCACCAGGGCCTCGTCGCGCATCAGGGCGGAACCGGCCCAGACGTTGCAGACCTTCTTCGCCGGACACCCCATGTTGATGTCGATGATCTGGGCGCCGTGCGCGACGTTGTAGCGCGCCGCTTCGGCCAACTGCACCGGATCGGTGCCGGCGATCTGCACGCTGATCGGCGCCGGTTCGCCTTCGTGATCCATGCGGTGCAAGGACTTGCTCGTCTTCCAGAAGCGCGGGTCGCTGATCGTCATTTCCGCCACGCACAGACCCGCGCCCAGGCGCTTGCACAGCATCCGGAAAGGCTTGTCGGTGACGCCGGCCATGGGAGCCAGCACCAGGTTCGGTTCGATCGTATGGGGACCGATGCGCATGCGGCGCATGTTAGCTGCCCGCAGCGCAATGCGCCTAGAACACACGAAAGCTCAGAGCTGGCTCATCACCCAGACGACGCCACCGAGGAAGATCAGCAGGAAGGCCCAGCCGCGCAGGCTGACCCGGTCGCCGGGCTGGATCGTGCTGTTGTAATGGCCGTGCGTTTCCAGGCGGGGCGCGGCGCGAAGCGGGCTATCCGCCCCGCGCGTGGCGGCGCGCGCGGCCTGGGCTATCCGCGCCCCGCCGCCGCCCTGCATTTCCTGTTCGGCACGCTCGATGATCTTCTTTAGCATCGGCGAATTCAGCACCTGCTGGCGCGTGGCCTCGGGCAGCTTGGACAGCATCAGTTCGACCTGCTGCCGGACCTGCGGGGGCAAATTGGCGAGTGACTGGCTCATTGGAATTCCTCCCTCGTCGCTTCGTCAGCATGCCAGATGCGGCGCCAGACCGCCGGCAGGCGCCTCCGTGCATACCAGGGCCACTGCAGTTGCTGCGGCGGGATCGCTTGCCAGCGATCCATATCCTGGCGCGCGACGGCGAAGCGAAAGGAATAGTCCGGCTCCGATCCCATGCGCAGATCGCTCAGCACCGCCTGGCCGTTGGCGACCTGGACCTTCATGAAGCCGTGGTTGAACCAGGCCAGTTCGCGCACGGCATCGAACTCGGCGATCTGCTTCAGCGTCGCGGTATCGCTGCGGTAGTGGCGAAAACGAATCGGTGCGCCGTCGTCGGCGACCAGCGAGTATTCGCCTTCGACGAAGCCCTCCGGCGTCATCGCGACGATCCGCCAGAGCAGGGTATTGAACGGCATCGGCGTGGCGAAATGCGGCGCGCCCTGCAGGCCGATGGCCGCCAGCGAGCGGTCGGCCACGCGTTCGACATGCCACTTCGCGCCGAGCGACCAGACCAGATAAAGACCGCCCAGTGCCAGCGCCCAGTTCAGGGCGCGCGTACCGATCGGCTGCTCGCGCGCGAAGAACGCGATCAGGCAACCGACGAAAAAGGGCAGCGTGAACATCGGGTCGATGATGAAGACGCTGCCGCCCATGGTCGGCGGGATCCTTAAGGGCCAGAACAACTGCGTGCCGTAAACAGTGCAGGCATCGACCAGCGGGTGCGCAAGCAAGGTCACCAGGATCAGCCAGAACCAGCGTCTCGGTTGCTCGCGCACCGGCGTCCAACTTCGCTTCAACCACCACCACAGAAGCAGCGCGGCGAAGGGCAGCAGCAGCAGCGAATGCGTCGCCGCGCGATGCCAGGTCATGCGCACGACCGGATCGTCCGAGAGCAGCAGGGGCAGGACATCGAGATCGGGCAGGCTGTTGACGATCGCCCCGAAGACCAGGGCCGTGCGGCGGTACTTCGCAGGCGCGATGGCGGCAGCGATGGCGCCGCCGAGGAAGAGATGGGTGATCGAATCCATGCGGCCTATCCGTCCGAAAGGCGCAGCCTAGCGGATTGCCCCTCACCCTGCCCTCTCAGCTTTGCTGCGCCGTTCGTAGCCTGGGCTGCCAAGCCCAGCACGTAGCCCGGGTAGAGCGCTGCAAGCGCGAAACCCGGGACCGCGAGTTGTTTCCCCCGGGTTTCAGCCTTCGGCTTCTACCCGGGCTACTAACCGCGCCATTCGTAGGCTGGGCTGCCAAGCCCAGCACGTAGCCCGGGTAGAGCGAAGCGAAACCCGGGGCAATGATGACTTCACCGGCGCGATGGCGGCGATGGTGCCATGGATTCGCAGGCCCCTCACCCCGACCCTCTCCCCACGCGTGGGGAGAGGGAGCAACACGTAGCCCGGGCTACGCCGCCTGCGGCAAAAAGCGCAATGGCCGTGCGCGACTGTGCAGGCGGATGCGCTCGATGCCGCCGTGCTCGAGCAGACAAAGATTGCCATCGGCGTCTTCGGCCAAGGCGCTCAGGCTTTCGACCCAGTTGCCGTCGTTGGCGTAAACCAGGCCGTCGACCGTGCACAGGTCGGCGCGATGGATATGCCCGCAGACGATGCCGTCGAGCCCGCGCCGTCGTGCGTCGGCGAGGCCCGCCTGCATGAAGCGTTCGATGTAGCGTTCGGCCGCCCCGCTCTGCCGCTTCAGGAAGTCCGCCAACGACCAATAGCGCAGGCCGAAGCGACGGCGCAGCGCATTCGTCATCCGGTTGCCGTGCAAGATCACGTAGTAAAGCCAATCCCCGAACGCTTCCTGAAAACCGCCATATTGCGTAGCCGCATCGTAGTCATCGCCGTGCGTTACCAACAACCGCCGCCCATCGAGCAAAGTGTGGATCACGCGCCGGCGCACGCTCATCTGCGGCAGCATCAGGCCGCAGAAACGGCGGATGGGTCGGTCGTGGTTGCCCGGCACGTAGATCAGCTCGGTACCCTTGCGCGCCAACGCGTGCAGGGCTTCGACCACGCGGTGCTGCGCCGCGCCCCAGACCGCGCGCCTCTGCGCCAGCCACCACAGGTCAACGATATCGCCGACGAGGTAGAGCTTGCGGCATTGCAGGCCTGCCAGAAATTCCGCCAGCTCCGCCGCATGGCAGTGGCGCGAGCCCAGGTGCACGTCGGAGATGAACACCGCGCGCAGCTTCGAATCGCCTGCGCGCGCCGGGCTCATGCCGCCTCCCGGTCCGGCGTCGGAATCGCCACCGCGCCGCCCTGCAGATAGCGCTCGCGTTTCTTCGGCCGTACGCGGTGCAGGTCCACTTCGATCAAGCCATCGACCGCGTTGTTGAAATCCGGATCCACGCCGAAGGCGAGGAAACGCGCACCGCCCGGTTCGCAGAGCTCGGTGTATTGCTTGTACAGGGTCGGTACGCGGGCGCCGAGCGCATCCAGGTTCGCCTTGAGCACGCGGAAACTCGCATCGGCGTCGAGTTCGCCGAACACCGGCGCTTCACCGAGATAACTGAAGGGCCGCTGCGCGCGCGCCTCGCCCGATGCCGCACCGTAGTAGCGCGAGTAGTAGGCCACCAGTTGCTCGCGCGCGGCGATCGGCAGGGCGGCGCTGATCGACACCGGCCCGAACAGGTAACGGATGTCCGGATGCCGGCGCAGCCAGGCGCCGATGCCCAGCCACAGATAGTCCAGGCTGCGCGAATTCCAATACTTCGGCGCCACGAAGCTGCGACCCAGCTCCATGCCTTCGGCCAGCTTGGGCAGCAGCTTGCAGCCGTAGTCGAACAAGGCCGCCGTGTAGAAGCCCTGCAGTCCGCGTTCGGCGTACACTTCGTCGCCACGCGCGACGCGATACGCACCGGCGATTTCCAGCGCCTCGTGGTCCCACAAGACGATGTGCTCGTACCAGGTGTCGTAGGCGTCGACATCGAGTTTGCGACCCGTGCCCTCGCCCACTGCGCGGAAACTCAGTTCGCGCAAGCGGCCGATCTCCCGCAGCAGCGGCGAGTCCGAAGCCAGGCGTCCGGCATAAATGCGCTTGCCGTCCGGCGTGCTGCCGAGCATCGGCAGGTTGCGCAGCGCCGACAACAGCATGCCGCGATCGACCGGCGGAATCAGCGGCTCCGGCCCCGGCGGTGCGGTTTCCCGGCGCGTACCGATCGCGTACAGGGCCTGGCGGATCGCCGCCAGCGCTTTCTCGGGCTTTTCCTGCGCCGGCACGCGACGCGGCAGGCCGATGCGCAGCTCGATGCGGCGATCGCGGCGCGCGAATGTTTCGCGCGGCAGCAGCGCCGTGCCGAAAGGCTTGTACAGGGCCGAGGCGCCGTAGAAGAAAGCGGAATTGCGCGCGCGGATCTTCACCGGCAGCACCGGTGTGTCGGTCTTGCGCGCGAAACGCAGGCAACCGCGGCGCCATTGCGTATCGCTGACACCGCGCCAGCCCAGGCGCGAGACTTCGCCCGCCGGGAAAACGATCACGCATTGCTCGTTCGCCAACGCCTGCTCGATCGCGGCGAGGCTGTCGGCGCTGGGCCGTCCGCCGAGGATGCGCAGCGGCAGCAAGAGTTCGCGCAGTCCATCCAGCGCGCACAGCAAATCGTTCGCGACGATCTTCACGTCGCGCCTGACCGAGCCGACCAGGTGCAGCAGCGCCAGCGCATCGATCGCGCCGGAAGGATGGTTGGCGACGATCAACACGCGCCCTGTCGCCGGAATGCGCTCGCGTTCAACCTGGTCCGCCGTGTAGCGCACGCCCAGATGCTCCAACGCCGCCTCGACGAAGGCGAAGCCGGTCAGGTGCGCGTTGGCATCGAGGAAGGCCTGCGCCTCGTCCAGGCCCGAGACGCGGCCATAACTTTTCCAGAGCGGACGGATCAGGCGGCCGCGCCGTCCGGAGAACCAGCGCGGAAAGCGTTCGACCACCTGGCGTTCGAGCGACAGCATGCGCAGCCCCGTCGTTTGACTGGGCGCAGGCTAGGCAAACCGCGCGACATCCAGATGGCAGTAGCGCGACAGGCGCGTGACAACGC
>CAZORV010000206.1:0-4900 GCA_964582215.1 uncultured Frigidibacter sp. | reverse complement strand
GCAAACCAGACACGCCGGGCGCCCCGTCAGAACCCCCGTGAAAGACGCGGGCTAGCCGCCATCGCCAAGGCCAGGCGTGGCGAAAGCGATGTGATCGCGATCCTCGTCGCCGAGGAGGGCAACCCCTACGATCCCAACGCCATTGGCGTGTGGATCGATGGGATGCAGGTCGGCCACATCGGCCGGGGCGACGCCGCCGAACTCCGCCCGGGACTCATCCGGCTGTACGAGCAGCACGGTGCAGTCGCCCTTGAGGGATACCTCGTTGGCGGAACATTGGGATTCGCCCCGGTTACCGTCGACGCACCCTCGTTCGGGGTCTGGCTTCGGTACGACCCTGTTGACTTCGGTGTTGAGAAGGCCAGCCCACGGCTGACGATGAACAGCGGGTTGAGCCACTCGCTTGCCACCGACTCGCGTGACGACAACTACGATCTGTCGTGGCTCGACAGCCTCTCGGAATCCCCATCCAAGCGTCTGAAACAACTACGGGGACTGCTCGACACCGAGGTGGATCCCATTAGCCGTCACTACGTGTTCCTCATGTTGGAGTCGGATCTGTACGCATAGCGGGACGCGATCCCGACCGCGTTGGAGGAGTTCGATGAGGTCACCCGGCGCCACGACTCCGAAATGCACGCGATCCGCCCCGCCCTGATCGGCAAGTTCGACGGCCAGCTGCCGAACCTCGAGACGTACAAGCAGGCATGCATCCGGCACACGAAGGCCAAGAACCTGCAGGAGGCCTTGTGGTGGGCACACCGAGGCGTTGAGGTCTACGGCGATGCCGCGCACAAAGAGGAGTGGCTACTCGACCTACGCGGCCGCGTTACCAAGCTCCAGGCCCGCATAGATCGCGAGAACGCCACCCCGCCCAGACAACAGGAGACGCTCGTGTGCCAGACATGCGGTGCGGAGTTCACTCGGGCGGTCACGACTGGCCGGAAACCCCTCAACTGCCCTGCCTGTCGCTAGTCGGCGTTGCGGCGTGGCCAAAGTCACCGACTCCCGCTGCTTGGAACCCCCGCCACACCGGTCTGTGACGGGCTCGGACGTGGGCGAAGCCCGCTCCCGCAGGGCCCCTGGTGATCGGGCCGGAGCACAGTGACTGTCGATTCCTGAAGTGACTACCGGCCAAAGCTGCCGAGGGCCCACCCGACGAGGACTCCAACGAGCAGTAGTGACCGGAGCTCCTGGAGCTGGTGGGGGAAGGAGTCTCAACTCTAAACATCAACGTGAGGGTTATAGTCTACTAAGTGCCCAACGGTGGAGGAGCTCGAATGGTGGATCGTCCTGGAAAGATCGGTGCCGCGGCGAGCTCGTGGAGAGTTGTCCTCGCAGCACTAGCTGGTCACGTGTCGTTGTGCACTGCACAGAGCGAATCCGCTGGTGCAGATCCTCCGCCTTCCAGGACTTGCCGTGCGATTCGGCGAACGGGTCAGCTGGCGAGTTGCGAGGTTGACTCGGGCGCTTCTGCTGTCACGGAACTCATGTGCCTTCCAAATCGGTGCGCGAGGAGGCCCTGCGCGCGGGGGCTTGCCCGAGATGGTTCTCGTCCTTCAGCAGAGCTTCAGCAGCGAGGCCGCTCATGATGCTCCGCCGACTCCGGATCGAGCACTTCCGTGGTATCGAGTCAGCGGACTGGTCTGTCGATCGGCGACTCGTGGGCCTAGTCGGTGCCGGCGACAGCACGAAGACGACCCTCCTCGACGCCATCGGGCTGGTCCTCACCTCGAACTACAATCCGCAGTTCACCGATGCCGACTTCTACGGCTTTGACCTCACCAAGGACATCGTTATCGAGGCCACGATCACCGCCTTGCCGGACTGCCTCGTCAAGGAGAGTCAGCTCGGCAAGGATCGCTCCGGGTTACTGCCAGGCGGGATGCTTGTTCACGATCCGGTCGATGAGGCCGAGGAGTGCCTGGTCATTCGGCTTACTGTGACTCCGGAGCTCGACCCGACGTGGGAGGTCGTCCGACCCGAGTCCGATGACAGACGCCCGATCACCGCAAGCCAGCGGCGCCAGCTCGGATTCTTCCGGCTGGGAGAGCGACCTGACTTCCATCTGCGCTGGGCTCGGGGATCGGCACTGGCAGGGCTGACCGAGGGCTTTGGGGGCGCGTCTTCGCTGATCCTCGACGCACACCGGGAAGCGCGGGACGCAGTGTTCAACTCCGAGCCCAACGCCCTGCACACCGCCGCCGCGACGGCGCAGAAGTCGGCAGAGACCTTTGGTGTAGCCACGTTCGGCGAGCTACGCCCAGGACTGGAGCCGGGTCCAGCTACGTCCTCACATGCTCTACTGCTGCATGACGGGCTGGTGCCGCTATCGAGCTTCGGAGTCGGGACGCGGCGGCTCACGAGCCTTTCAATCCAAGCCCAGGCGGTGGCCGGCGGCTCGATCATCGCCATTGACGAGGTCGAACATGGCCTTGAGCCGCACCGACTGGCGCACACCCTCCGCCACCTCAAGAAGCGTACCGATGCCGGCGAGCTGCAAGTCATCATGACCACGCACTCACCTATCACGGTGGAGGCGCTAAGCGCGGTTGATCTAGTCGTCGTCCACGTCGACGGAGCCGGGACAACGATCTGTCAAGCAGTACCCGAAGACCTCGACAACGTACAGGGCACCCTCCGCCACGCCCCTGACGCGCTGTTGGGTCGCCGCGTGTTGGTTGGGGAGGGCGCAACCGAAGTCGGATTCCTACGCGGCTTTCTCCGTCATTGGGACAACGAGCGGATCGCGGCGGACCAGGCTCCTGCCGCCGCGATCGGCACCGTCCTGGTCAATGGCAAGGGTGGGACTCAGCCGACGCAGCGAGCCGAGAACTTCCAGCAACTCGGCTACCCGACCTGCATACTCGTCGACAACGACGACCGCGGCATAGACCAGTCGGTTGCGGATGCCGAGGCTGTGGGGGTCCTGGTACACCGCTGGTCGTTCGGCAACGCACTTGAGGATGAAGTAGTTCAGACGCTCTCCGTTGAGGGTCTTCAAGCGGTCGTGGCGCTGGCAGTGGAAATCAAAGGTGAGCAATCGATCCAGGCGACGGTGGGCACGAGCCTCGTTGGCAAGGCGCTCACCGGGACGGACGTTGCCGCCTGGCTGAGCCAGACCGGCGTCGATCTGGCCGAGATGCGCACCGCCATCGCCGAGACGGCGACTGCCAAGAACTGGTTCAAGAGCGAGGACCACGGCGAGGCGTTGGCTGAGGTCGTCATCGCTCACCGGGGCGGCTTGGAGGACACCACACTCCTGAAGGTCCTCGGTGAGCTGCGCGAGTTCAGCTACCCGGCTGGGCCAGAGCCGCTGGCTTCCGATGACGCTGAACGCGGATGACTGACGACCCACCGGTCGAGGACGCGGTACAGACCATACTCGGCACGGGGCCGTGTTCAGTCTCGCTCCCAGCAGGTGCGGGCAAGACCGAGTTGATCGCAGCCACGGCGGCCGAGGTCGCCGCGCAGGGTGGCACGAGCCTCGTACTGACCCACACCAACGCTGGTGTGGATGCCCTCCGGCGGCGGATGAAGAAGTTCGGAATCAGAAACAATCAGGTAGTCGTCCGCACTATCGACTCGTGGTCGTACGACCTGATCGCCCACTTCCCGGTCCTCGCAGGGATTGCCGTCCCCGCCCTTCCTGACTGGAGCACGGCAGCGGACTACCACCGCGCGGCCGCCCGTACCGTGCGTACCAAGGCCGTCAGCCGGATGCTCAAGGTCAGCTACTCAAGACTGTTCATTGACGAGTACCAGGACTGCCTGATAGCCCAGCACGAGTTGGCACTCATGCTCGCCAACACGTTGCCCACGTCCGTGCTTGGCGACCCCCTGCAGGGCCTGTTCAACTTCGCCAAGGACCGGCCCGTCGACTGGGATGCCGACGTCCTCCCGAACTTCCCAGCCGTCGACGTCGAGCACCGTCCTCGCCGCTGGGATCCCAACCACCAAGAGCTAGGTGCCTGGCTCGCCGCCATCCGGGGGAACCTGTTGAACGGCCAGCCGATCGACCTCAGCTCGGCACCGGTCACTTGGATTCCGCGGCGCGATCCGCGATCGTTCGTGAACCCGTGCTACGCCGCGCTGAAGCTCGACGGGACCATCGCCGTTCTTGGGCGGTTCCGCGCCGACTGCGTTGCCGCAGCAAGAAGCCTCGGCGGTTCGTACTCGGTGATGGAGGCCATCGACGAGGTAGTCCCCGTCACCTTGGCTGACAAGATCGACACAATGGGCGGAGCCGAGGTGGCGCAGGCTGTAGTTGAGTTCGCCATCGGCTCGACCGCAGGACTCGCCCCGCACATCCCAGCGGCGAGGCGGCGACAGCTCGGCGAGGGCAGACGGTTCACGACCAGGAGCGATGACCTCAGGCCCGCCTACGAAGCCCTCATCCAGGTGCGGAGCAGGCCGACGCCCAGCGCGGTGCGTACTGCACTCGACCGTCTGAGCAAACTCCCAGGCGTCACCATCCATTGCCGCGAGGCATGGAACGAGGTCACGCGATCCGTCGCCATGGCGACGACAGACGGCTGCACGGTGTCCGAGGCCCTCCAGCGGACCCGAAGCCACACGCGGGTCGTCGGACGTCGGACCGTCGCTCGCGTCGTTTCGCGGCCGCTGCTCGCCAAAGGACTGGAATACGACCACGTCATCGTCCTTAACCCAACGAATTACTCCGCCCAAGAACTCTACGTAGCCCTCACGAGAGGGTCAAAATCGGTAACGGTCGTCAGCGACAACGTCGTCCTGCCTGCCCCTCAGATGGCGACACGCACGGCCGTACCCACTCGCGGGTGAAACCGCACGGTGCGCCGAAGCGAACCGACGTCAACGTCGACGTCACAGGGCTTGGTTGAGCACGGTGGCGGCTTGGGCGCTGAGGCGGGTGCTGACG
>CAZORV010000205.1:0-4920 GCA_964582215.1 uncultured Frigidibacter sp. | reverse complement strand
CGATTCTGGCGGTGGTCGAGACGGTCTGGCTGCAGCTCGGCCCGACGATGCGGATGCTCTATGACCGGCTGAACCGCCGCGAGCCGCCCCAGCACCACCGCCTGATCATCGCCGCGCTGAAGGCCGGGGACGAGCCGGGCCTGCGGCTGGCGCTCAGGACGGATGTGACGCAGGGGCTGCGGCACCTGGTCGGCTGACGGTCATTGCGGCGGAGACCCCGTCGCCGGGGGACCGGGCTGGCGATCGCGTCAGACGTTCCCATATCCGCAGCACCCGGGGTCAGGCGGCTTTGGCAATGATGTCCCGGGCGCGGTCCGACGGCAGGGCAAGTACGGTGCCCATCCTGTGAAGAACAGCCTCTGCCCCCGGCGACAGGCCATTGCTGCCATAGGCCAGCATCGCGGCGCCGGTCAAAGCCAGCTCTCGCTGACTGGTCGAAAGACCACGGGCAAGTGCCCGCAGAGCGGCATCGTCGAGTCCGCGCGGCGCATTGGCCAGCGCCACTTCGGCGTCGGCGATCGACAGGGGCCGCCCGTTGGCCCTGCCGACGATCGAGGCGAACAGCGTGATACGCCCCCTGTCATTCGCGCCAAACTGGTGGACGGCACCGGCAAGAATGGTCGTCAGCGCGTCGATGCTGGTCGGCGGGCCGTCGGTCGCGGGCGGTCGCGCAGTCGCCTGGGGCTGCGGGGCATCGACCGGGGAAAGATCGACCTGCGCCAGGCGCCGGCCGGCCTTTTGGTTCAGGTAGTAAGCCAGATTTCGCGCGAAGGCCCTTGCCCGGCGCGGCACATCGGGCTGAAACGACAATACCAGCTTGACGGCGTCCAGAGCTGCCGCCCGCTCATTTTCCGCCAGGGCGACTGCCATGCTGCGCGCATCAACCGGTTTGGGCTTTGACAGGCAGGAGGTCAGCGCGACGTTCGCCATGGCCGGCGCAACCCGCGTTCCTGCCAGATCGCCGGTCAGCTTGACCAGCAGGACGACGGCCTCGTCATGGGGCATTTTGCTTAGGCTTGCCGCATGGGCCAGTATGTCGAGCAGCCGCTTGGCCCTGTCGGGCAGATCACCAAGCAGGCGTGCCCGCTGCAGTCGGCGCTTCTCGGCCCCGCGCAGTGTCAGCAGGACCAGTGTCACCAGTCCCGCAACGATCACCGGGGGTATGCGCTGGGCAATGGTCAGCGATGGCGCATCGGGGATCGTGGCCGGAATGGTCCCCATGGCCTTCAGCCCTGCAAGCCGCTCTGGCGCGATGGCGATATAGCTGTCGGCCGTGCAATGGCCCGAACCCAGCGCATAGCCCCTGGACCAGTACAGAACCGGAATATGAAGGAAGTGATATTTGCGGACCAGATGGCACAGCGCCGTGTCGGGACCGGCAAGCGCGTCGGCACCCGCAGGCAGATCGGTGACCGGGGTCATGAATTCCTTGTATCCCGCCGCCGAAGCCGGGCGTGCTGCCGGCAGCAGCAGCATCAGCATCAGCGCCGTCGCCATAAGGATCAGTTTCATGGGACACCCCCCTTTTGGCCAAGCGCTATAAACTGTCGTGGGCGACATTTGGGCGGCAGTGGGGCGCGGCGGTGACGCCGGGGCTGATTGCGCTGGCTGCGCCCGCGACTTGACCCCAGGTCACCGATCGCTTTTTGCCAAATTCGTCAGGCGTGGATCGCGCCATCCCCGCAGGCCAGTGCCGCCTCGCGCATCGCTTCCGAAAAGGTCGGGTGGGCGTGGCAGGTCAGGGCCAGATCCTGGGCGCTGGCGCCGAATTCCATCGCGACGCAGATTTCATGGATCAGCTCGCCCGCCGCAGGGCCGATGACATGGGCGCCCAGAATGCGGTCGGTGGCGGCGTCGGCCAGAAGCTTGACGAACCCGTCGCCCAGAAACACCGCCTTGGCACGGGCATTGCCCATGAAGCTGAACTTGCCGACCTTGTAGGCGCGGCCCTGGTCTTTCAGCTGTTCCTCGGTCAGGCCGACGCTTGCGACCTCGGGCGAGGTGTAGATGACGCCGGGGATCACCGCATAGTTCACATGGCCCGCCTTGCCCGCCAGAATCTCGGCGACCGCCATCCCCTCATCCTCGGCCTTGTGGGCCAGCATCGGGCCGGTGATCGCATCGCCGATCGCATAGAGGCCGGGGATATTGGTGGCGAAATGCGCATCCGTTTTGATCTGGCCGCGCGGCGTCATCTCGACCCCCAGCGCGTCGAGCCCGAGACCGGTGGTGAAGGGTTTGCGCCCGGTGGCGACCAGGACGCAGTCGGCATCGATCGTGGCCTCGGCATCGGTCTTCTTCAGCTTGTAGCGCACCGTCGCCTGGCCGTCCTTGACGGCGGCGCCCTGCACGGCGGCGCCGAGAATGAAGCTGAGCCCCTGTTTTTTCAGGATCCGCTCAAGCGTACGGGCGACTTCGCCGTCCATCCCCGGCGTGATCGCGTCGAGATATTCGATGACCGTGACCTCGGCCCCGAGGCGGGCATAGACCGAGCCAAGCTCGAGCCCGATGACGCCCGCGCCGATGACCACCAGCCTTTTCGGGATGGCGGTCAGCGCCAGCGCACCGGTCGAGGTGACGATGACGGTTTCATCCACGGTGATCCCCGGCAGGGCCGAGGGCTCCGAGCCGCTGGCGATGACGATGTTTTTCGCGCCATGAACCTCGTCCCCCACCTTGACCTGACCGGCGGCGGGGATGCTGGCCCAGCCCTTCAGCCAGGTGATCTTGTTTTTCTTGAACAGGAACTCGATGCCCTTGGTGTTGGTCTGGACGACGTCATCCTTGTAGGCCTGCATCTGGCCCCAGTTGACGGTCGGGGTTGCGCCCATCAGCCCCATTCTGGCGAAGTTCGCTTCGGCGTCGTGAAGCGCGTGGCTGGCGTGGAGAAGCGCCTTCGAGGGGATGCAGCCGACATTCAGGCAGGTGCCGCCCAGCGTCTGGCGCGCTTCGGCCACGGCGACCTTCAGGCCAAGCTGTGCGGCGCGGATCGCCGAGACATAGCCGCCGGGGCCGGCGCCGATGATGATCAGGTCGAAATCGGGCATGGGAAGCTCCTCAGGACTGGCGGGGACGAGGGGCTCTGCCCCTCGCGCTCCCCGGGATATTTGCGGACAGAAAATGCATCAGATGAGGCTCGAAGCGATCATGGTGAGCGTGGCGAAGAACCCGGCCGCCCAGAGGGCAGAGCGCAGGGGGGCGAGGCCGAAGACATAGGCCGGGACATAGAGGATGCGCGCGCCGAGGTAGATCCAGGCGCAGGTGCGGGTGGTGGCGCCCGACTGCTGGCCAAGCGTGACGAGGGTGACGGCGAGGGTGAAGAGGATCAGCGCCTCGAAATGGTTGTTCAGGGCCCGCTGCAGGCGCGCGGTGCGGACCGACAGGCTGCGGGGCGGCGGCAGGTCGCGCGGGCTGGTGGTGTAACGGGTGCCAAGCTCGACATTGGCGGGGATGGCGAAGAGGGCATATTGCACGGCCTGCAGCAGGCCTGCGAGGGCAAGGGCGGTAAGTTCGGCGGTCATGCGCTGCGCCCCCGGTCCGGGGCGGACGGGTTGGGGTGAGGCGTGGTCCCGGACCTGATCCGGGACCTCCACCCCAACCGCAAAAGGGCCGGGGCCGGGCCTGGGCCGGGCCGCAGGGGCAGGGGCGCGGTCATGCGGTTCTCACGAAGCGTGCCTCGACCGGGCCGTGCAGGGCCGTTTGCCGGCTGACCCAGCCTTCGGCGGCGGCGCGGTCATGGACCTCGAACAGCGCGACGGCAATGGCCGGGGCGTCAAGGTCGCGCCAGAGCTGGAGGAGGGTGAGGCCGGACTGGTCGCGGTCTTCGCCATGGGCGTCGAAGACGGCTTTCCAGCTGTCATAGTCGGGGGCGGTCGTCAGGGTGGCGAGGAGATGCATGGGGCTGGTCCTTATGCGGTGCGGCTGGCCTGCCGCGCCGGTGGCAACCTTCGGTCAGCGCGAATTGCCTCGAGCAAAAGGCTGACGCGCAAACCCAGTACTGTGAAGGCAAGCACGGGCATCCAGAGCGCGATCTCAGGCAACTCAGTAATGCCACGCTCGATGGCGCCGCCGCCGATGAACAACCCCAATGCCAATGCGCCAAGCTCTCTGTCGAAGCCAATAATGAGTGCGGTTGACAGCACCGACAGCAGCGCGGCGGTGACAATGATGCAAAGGGTGAGTTTGGCCACCGGCAAACCTGCAAGCAATGCGGCGACAGCGCAATTGGACAGAACAATCCCCAGGATTGTTGCGGCCCAGATGCCGCGCCGGATTCTGAAGCGCTGAGACCAAAATCGCGACATTGTCCTAATCGTCCAGTTCGATCTGATGACGCCCAGCGGTCATCGCTGCGGTGCCGCGCTGGCTACATTTGCGCCCCTCACACATCCATCAACAACCGTCGCGGATCCTCCAGCGCCTCTTTCACCCGCACAAGGAAGGTCACGGCACCCTTGCCGTCGACGATACGGTGGTCATAGCTCAGCGCCAGATACATCATCGGGCGGATGACGATCTGGCCGTTCACCACGACCGGCCGGTCCTGGATCTTGTGCATGCCGAGGATGCCCGACTGCGGTGGGTTCAGGATCGGCGAGGACATGAGCGAGCCATAGACGCCGCCGTTCGAGATGGTGAAGGAACCGCCCTGCATCTCGGCCATGCTCAGCTTGCCGTCCCGGGCGCGCAGGCCGAGTTCGCTGATCTTTTTCTCGATCGCGGCGAAGGACATCTGATCGGCGTCGCGCACCACCGGCACCACGAGGCCCGAGGGCGTGCCGACCGCGACGCCCATATGGACGTAGTTCTTGTAGACCACATCGCCGCCGTCGATCTCGGCATTGACCTCGGGGACTTCCTTCAGCGCGTGGCAGCAGGCCTTCACGAAGAAGGACATGAAGCCCATCTTCACCCCGTGCT
>CAZORV010000204.1:0-4990 GCA_964582215.1 uncultured Frigidibacter sp. | reverse complement strand
TGGGCGACATGGCGCTGATGATGGTGGCGCAGGGCCTGACCCGCGATCAGGTCGAGAACCCGGCCATCGACGTGGCCTTCCCGGATTCGGTCGTCGACATGATGAAGGGCAACCTCGGTCAGCCGCCGGGCGGCTGGCCCGAGGGGATCGCGAAAAAGGTGCTGAAGGGCGAGGCGCCCTCGACGGCGCGGCCGGGCAAGACCATGGCCCCCGTCGATCTTGAGGCGGTGCGCGCGAAGGTTTCGGCCGAACTGGAAGGGTTCGCGGTCGATGACGAGGATCTGAACGGCTATCTGATGTATCCCAAGGTCTTCCTCGATTACATGGGCCGCCACCGCCAGTATGGTCCGGTGCGCACCCTGCCGACGCCGACCTTCTTTTACGGCATGCAGCCCGGCGATGAGATCTCGGTCGAGATCGACCCCGGCAAGACTCTGGAACTGCGGCTTCAGGCGGTCGGCGAAACCGACGATCTGGGCGAGGTGAAGGTGTTCTTCGAACTGAACGGCCAGCCGCGCGTCATCCGCGTGCCGAACCGCGCGGTCAAGGCCAAGACCGCCAGCCGGCCGAAGGCGCAGGACGGCAACGCCAGCCACATCGGCGCGCCGATGCCGGGCGTCGTCGCTTCCGTCGCGGTCGTGGCGGGCCAAAAGGTCAATGCGGGCGACATGCTGCTGACGATCGAGGCGATGAAGATGGAAACCGGCATCCATGCCGAACGCGCCGCGACCATCCGCGCCATCCATGTGACGGCGGGCGCCCAGATCGACGCCAAGGACCTGCTGATCGAGCTTGGCGAATGATCACGGCGGGCGGGCGCGGACCGGCGCTCGCCTACCCGCTGGCCTTCGCCTCGGGCGGGGTGCTGACGCTGATGGTGCTGTTCAACGGCCAGTGGGCGGCGCACGGGACGCCGCTCTTCGCCTCGTGGATGGCGCATGGCAGCGGCATGCTCAGCGCGTCGCTTCTGCTGCTGGCGCTGCGCCGGCGCGGTGGCCCGGCGGTGCGTGCGGCAGGCAAGGCGCCGCTCTGGGCCTATCTCGGCGGCCTGTCCGGCGCCTTCACGGTGATGCTGACCTCGGGCGCGGTCAACAGCGCGCTGGGGCTGTCGGGGACATTGGCGCTGGGGCTGGCCGGACAGGCCGGGTTCAGCCTGATGGCCGACAGGTTCGGCTGGTTCGGACTGGCGGCACGCCCCATCGCCGGACGCGACCTGGCGGCGCTGGGGCTGATCCTGACCGGCAGCATGCTGATCATCTTCGCGGGGCGCGGCTGATGGTTCTGCCCGCAGTCGCAGCGGTTCTGGCCGGAATACTGGTCGCTGTCAGCCGCTCGCTCAATGGCCGGCTGTCACTTGCGACCTCGGCGATGGCATCCTCGTTCTGGAACCATGCGGTCGGGTTTGCCTTTCTGTCGGCGCTGGCGCTGAGCTTCGGCGGCCTGATGCCCGGCGGCTGGCCCGACGCGCCCTGGACGGCATGGGCCGGCGGCACGCTTGGCGTGATCTTCGTGGCGTCGGGCAGCTGGCTGGTGGCGCGGATCGGGGCTGCGATGACGGCGATGCTGGTGATCGCCGGGCAGATGATCTCGGGCGTGGCGCTGGATCTTGCCGCCGGTGCGGCGGGCGACCTGGCGCTGAAGGCCGCCGGTGTGGCGCTGATCCTTGCAGGCATGTGGCTGACACGGCGACGGGGCTGACGCGGCGCGGCCTTTCACCTGACCGCCGGGCCGCCTATAATGCCGACACATGAGCAGGCAGGGACAGATGAACGGGACAGCCGGACAAGCAGAGCCGTTCAACGTGATCTGTGTCGGCCAGTCGGGGCGGCTGGCCTATGAGGCGGTGATGTTCGCCGCCACGTTCCGCGCCGCCAACCCGGACTTCAAGGGGCAGCTCTTCGTCGCCGAACCACAGCCCGGCGATCGCTGGTCCGGCGACCCGCGGATGCCCGCCCCCCTGCGCGATCTCGTCAAAGATCTGGGCGCCGGGATATTGCCCTTCCAGAACCGGGCCTTCGGCCAGAGCTACCCGCAAGGCAACAAGATCGAGGCGCTGCTGGCGCTGCCCGATGACCGGCCCTTCCTGTTCTTCGACACCGACACGGTCTTCACCGGGCCGCTGTCCGGGCTGACCATTGATTTCGACCGTCCCTCGGCCTCGATGCGGCGCGAAGGCACCTGGCCCGAGCCCGGCCTTTACGGTCCGGGCTACGGCGGTATCTGGCGGGCCCTCTACGACCGCTTCGGCCTTGACTACGAGACGACGCTGGACCTGAGCCAACCCGAGGAACATTGGGAACGCTATCTCTATTTCAACGCGGGCTGGTTCTTTCACCGCTCACCGGCGGCGTTCGGCCAGCGCTATCTCGACTATGCCCTGTCGATCCGCGACGGCGAGATCCCCGAACTTGCCAGCCAGACGCTTGATCCCTGGCTTGACCAGGTGGCGCTGCCGCTGGTCATCCACAGCTTTGGCGGCGCCCGCCCGGGGCCGGGCCTGGACGGGCTCGACGGCAATGTCAGCTGCCATTACCGCGCGCTCCCCCTCCTCTACGCCCGCGAAAGCGATGCGGCGGTGGCGGCGCTGGAAGCGGCGATCGCACCCAACCGCATCAAGAAACGGCTCAAGGACCACGAACCGCTGAAACGGCTGGTCTATCAGGGTCAGGGCGCGAAAGTCCGCGCCGCCTTCGACCGCGCGGACCTGCCCCGCCGCGAACAGGCGATCCGCAAACGGATCCGCGCCATGGACCTCTGGCTCCGCTGATCCGATCCAAAGGAAACCCCGGCCAAAGGCCGGGGTTACGCTTTCATCTCGCTGTCCGCCTGCGCGGACAGCTCGGGCCCGCTCCGCGGGGGGGATATTTGGAAAGAGAAGAAGCCGGTTTTTTCTTTGTTCAAATACTCCCGCCGGAGGCGCCCGAGCGTTCCGGACGTCCGTCCGGAACGCGAGAGGGGTTGAATGACCCCGGCCTCCGGCCGGGGTCTCCTTTTGGTCAGAGCCGGAGATGGGCGTTGGCGGGGTCGTGGAACGGGGCGAGGGTCAGGCTGGCGGGGCAGGTCTCGGCGGCGACCACGAGTTCGTAGCGGCCCGACCGCAGGAAGGCGTCGGATACGCCCGTCTCATTCCGGACATAGCCGAGGCCGAGGCTTTTGCCGACCGTATGGCCATAGCCGCCCGAGGTCAGGTAGCCGACGGGCCGGCCATCGCGCAGGATGGTTTCGCGGCCCGACAGGACGAGGTCGGGCGCCAGCGCAAAACCGGCGAGCCGTTTCACCGGGACGTCGGGGGCCGCCGCCAGCGCGGCGCGGCCGATGAAGTCGCGCCCCGACCGCATCTTGACCGCCCAGCCGAGCCCCGCCTCGAATGGCGTGTCGCCTGCGGTGATGTCCGAGGACCAGGCGCGATAGGCCTTTTCCAGCCGCAGGCTTTCGATGGCGCGGTAGCCGAGCGGCCGGATCCCCTCGCCTGCCCCCGCCTCCATCAGCCGGTCATAGAGCCTGCCGATTGCGGCCAGCGGCGCGTGGAGTTCCCAGCCGAGTTCGCCCACGTACGTCACCCGAAGCGCCCTGACCGGGATGTCGGCGATCGTGATCTCGCGCGCGGCGCCGAAGGGGAAGCCCGCGCCAGAGAGGTCGGTCCCGGTCACCCGCGCCAGAACCGTCCGCGCCTTTGGCCCCATCAGTGCCAGCGTGCCCCAACCCTCGGTCACGTCCTCGATCCGCGCGTCGCCCTTCGGCAGATGTTCGGCGATCCAGGCCAGATCGTGGGTGCGAAAGCCGGTCCCGGTCACCAGGTAGAAATGATCCTCGGCCAGCCGCGCGACAGTCAGGTCGCATTCGATCCCGCCCCGGCTGTTCAGAAGCTGGGTATAGGTCAGCCGCCCCGGCGGCCTCATCAGGTCATTGGCGCAGATATGGTCGAGGGCCGCCGCCGCGTCGCGCCCCCGCACCTCGTATTTCGCGAAAGACGACTGGTCGAAGATCCCCACCGCCTCGCGGGCATGGCGATGTTCCTCGCCCACCGCGGCGAACCAGTTGGGGCGGCCCATCGACGGCTGGTCGGCGGCGGGCGTTCCCGGCGGGGCGAACCAGTTCGGGCGTTCCCAGCCAAGCTTCGATCCGAAGACCGCGCCGGCCGCCTGCAACCGTCCATAGAGCGGCGAAGTCAGGCGGGGGCGGCCGCTTTCATATTCCTCGTGCGGCCAGGCGATGGTGTAATGTTTGCCGTAGGCCTCGCAGGTGCGGTCGCGGACCCAGTCGCGGTCGCGGTGGAGTGCCGAGAACCGCCGGATGTCGACCGCCCAGAGGTCCAGCGGCGCCTCGCCCCGGATCACCCAGTCGGCCAGAACCCAGCCCGCGCCGCCGCCCGAGGCGATGCCGAATGCGTTGAACCCGGCGCCGACGAACATGTTGGCGCATTCCGGCGCGCGGCCAAGGATGAAGTTGCCGTCCGGGGTAAAGCTTTCGGCGCCGTTGATCATCTGCTTGACGCCCACGTCGGCCAGTGCCGGAACCCGGGCGATCGCCTGGGCAAGATGCTGTTCGAAATGGTCGAAGTCATCGTCAAACAGCCGGAACTGCCAGTCGTCGGGCACGTCGCCGGTCGTCCACGGCTGAGGATCCGGCTCGTAGCCGCCCATGACCAGACCGCCGACCTCTTCCTTGAAATAGGTGCGGCGGTCGGGGTCGCGCAGTGTGGGCGCGTCCGGGGCCAGCCCGGCGATCCTGTCGGTGACGATATACTGATGCCTGACCGGCTGCAGCGGCACATTGACGCCCGCCATGGCGCCGACCTGCCGCGCCCATTGCCCGGCGCAATTGACCACGGTTTCGCACAGGATGTCGCCGAGCGTCGTCCTGACCGCGGTGATCCGCCCGTCCGCCATGAGAAAGCCGGTGACGCGGACATTCTCGATGATCCGCGCCCCGTGCATCCGCGCGCCCTTTGCCAGCGACTGGGTGATGTCGGACGGGCTGGCCTGGCCGT
>CAZORV010000203.1:0-5031 GCA_964582215.1 uncultured Frigidibacter sp. | reverse complement strand
CGTCCAGCTCGCCTCACTGCGCATCTGGTTGCGCACATATGAGTCGGTGACCTAGGGACCCGGCCCGCCTCAGACCGGTCGCAGCGCGTCCTGCAACAGGCGGCGCACCACCGGCAGTTCGACCCTTTCGGCGACGAAGGCCTCGCCGATCCCGCGCGCCAGAATGAACCGCAGCTGGCCGTCGACGACCTTCTTGTCCTGCCCCATCAGCGCCAGCAGCCCGTCGGCGTCCGGCAGATCGCCCGGAATGTCGGCCAGATCGCACTTCATCCCCATCGCCTTCAGATGCGCCCTGACCCGGCTTGGCGCCTCTTGTGCGCAAAGGCCGAGGCGCTGCGACAGCTCGAAGGCCAGCGCGCAGCCGATGGCCACGCCCTCGCCATGCAACAGCCGGTCCGAATAGCCGGTCGCGGCCTCGAGCGCGTGGCAGAACGTATGGCCAAGGTTCAACAACGCCCGCTCGCCCTCTTCGGTCTCGTCACGCTCGACGATCCGGGCCTTCATCGTCACGGAATGGGTCACCGCCCTTTGCCGCGCCGCCCGATCGCCGCGCGCCAGCGCCGGCCCCTCGCGCTCGAGCCAGTCGAAAAAGCCGGCGTCGCCCAGAAGCCCGTATTTCACCACCTCGCCGTAACCGGCCAGAAAGTCGCGGGGCGGCAGAGTGCCAAGGACGTCAATGTCGGCCAGCACCAGCGTCGGCTGATGAAAGGCGCCGATCAGGTTCTTGCCGTGGCGCGAATTGATGCCGGTCTTGCCGCCGACCGAACTGTCGACCTGCGCCAGAAGGCTGGTCGGGATCTGCACGAAGCGCACGCCGCGGCGCAGGACGGCCGCCGCGAAGCCGACCAGATCGCCGATCACCCCGCCGCCGAGCGCGATGACAATGTCGCGCCGTTCGATCCGCTCGGCCAGCAACCATTCGACGGTGCGGGTAAATTCCGGCCAGCCCTTGGTCGCCTCGCCCGCAGGCAGTGTCAGCGCGCTGACCGCGACATCGCCCAACCCGGCCCGGAGCGCGTCAAGATGCAGCGCCCCCACCGTCTCGTCGGTCACGACCGCCACGCGCGGACGCCGGAGAAAGGGCGCGATCTCGGCCCCGGCCCGCGCCAGCAGGCCCGCCCCGATCCGCACGTCGTAAGACCGCGCCCCAAGCGCCACCCGCACCTGATCAATCGTCCCGCTCATTCCGTCACCACCACATCGCCATGCGCCACCAGCGCCTTCAGCACCTTGGCTGCCATCTCCTCGACCGACAGGTCAGGCTCTGCCTCGACCGCCACGCCCGCCAGCGCATAGACCGGCGCGCGCGCTTCGAAAATCTCGGTCAGCGTCCGCTTGGGATCGGCGGTGCGCAGCAGGGGCCGCGTCGTCTTGTGCCGGACGCGCTGCCAAAGAAGGTCAAGGTCGGCCTTCAGCCAGACCGCCACGCCCCGCGCCGCGATCTCGGCCCGGTTCTGGTCCGACAGAAAGGCGCCGCCGCCGGTCGACAGGATCGCCGGGCGCCCGGCCAGCAGGCGGGTCAGAACCTCGGTCTCGCGCGCGCGGAAGAAGGGCTCGCCGTCGCGCGCAAAGATTTCCGCGACACTCATCTGCGCAGCGCGGGTGATCTCTTCGTCCGAATCAAGAAACGGAACCGCCAGCATCCGCGCCAGCGCCGTTCCCACCGCCGTCTTCCCTGCGCCCATCATGCCGATGAGCGCGACCGTGCGCTTCAACTCATGGCCCAAACTCAGTCCCCCGGTTCCGGCATCTCAGCGACCTTCCGCCACCCGATATCGGCCGCGCGCCGCTTTCGGCCTTCAATGGCGTGAGTTTTGCCGAAATGCCATATATAAATGCCGAAGTGCCTGTGAATTGGCCTCTTGACCCCGGCGGTCACGGGGGGCAGGACGCAAAGCTGTGCAGCAATCGGCAGGGTCAGGATGTTCCGGATAATCAAAGCGCTGGTGACACTCGTGCTTTTTGCCTTTCTGGGGCTGGTGGCCTATGCTTACCTTGGCGATCTTGCGCCCGCGCAAACCGAAGTCACCCAGCCGGTCGAGCTGAATGTCGATTAAACAGGCCGCGTTGCCGCTTGTCCTTCTGTCCCTCGCTCTGGCGGGCGGCCCCGCGTGGGCCGAGGCGCCGCTTTCGGCGATCGACTGGCTGTCGCAATCGGTGGCCACGCCGACCGCCCTGCCGCGCGGCGCGGTGGCCCCCCTGCCCGCCGGACGTCCTGCAACCAGCGCCGCCCTGCCCCGGCCCGACGCGATTTCGGTCACGCCGCTTGGCCGCCAGTCGCCGGTGGCGCTTGGCCTGGTCAGTGCCGCCCATTCCGGCCTGCCGCGCGGGCTTTGGGGGCAGACCCGCTCGGCCGATCTGGCGCGGCTGTTGCGCGAGGCGCATCCCGACGCCCTGCCCGCCGTGCGCGAGCTGCTGCATGCGCTGCTGATCACCGAGCTCAGCCCGCCCGCCGACGGCGATCCGCAGAATGCGCTGTTTCTGGCCCGCATCGACAAGCTGCTTGATCTGGGTGCGCTTGACCCCGCCCTGTCGATCCTTGAGCTTCTGGAAAAGCCCAGCCCCGACATTTTCCGCCGCTGGTTCGACGTCTCGCTTCTGGTCGGGGAAGAGGATCGCGCCTGCCGCCTGATGGGGGCAAGCCCGCAGATCGCCCCGACCCTGCCCGCGCGGATCTTCTGCCTTGCACGCGGGGGCGACTGGAATGCGGCGGCGCTGACCTTGCGGACCGGTGCCACGCTCGGCACGATTGACCCGGGGATGAACGAATTGCTGGGCCGGTTCCTTGACCCCGAACTGGCCGACGGCGCCGACGACCTGCCGCCGCCCGACCGGCCCTCGCCCCTTGTCCTGCGGATGATGGAGGCGATCGGACAGCCGCTGCCGACCGCGACGCTGCCGGTGGCCTTTGCGCAGGCGGACCTGCGTTCGAACAACGGCTGGAAGTCGCGGATCGAGGCCGGCGAGCGGCTGGCGCGGACCGGGGCCATTCCGCCGAACCGTCTTTTGGGGCTTTATTCCGAACAAGAGGCTGCCGCGTCGGGCGGGGTCTGGGAACGGGTCAAGGCGGTGCAGGCGGTCGAGGCGGCGCTGGATGCCGGTGACGGCGCGGCGATGGCAAGGGTTTTGCCGGGCGCCTGGGACCAGATGCAGGAACAGGAACTCGAGGTGCCGTTCGCCCAGCTTTACGGCGCGCGGCTGGCCAACCTTGGCCTGACCGGCGCCGCGGGGGCGCTGGCCTTCCGCATCGGGCTTTTGTCGGACGCGGCGGAACATATCGCCCTGAACCATGCGCCGGCGGATGCGGCCGAGGCCTTTCTGTCGGGGATCGCCAGGGGTGACGCCAGCGGCCTGACCCCGCCCGACCAGATGGGCGTGGCCGTTCAGGCGGCCTTCGCCGGTGATCCGAAACCCGACGAGGAATTCGCCGCCCTGCTGGCCGACAAGCGGCTGGGCGAGGCGGTGCTGAATGCGGCCGACCGGGTGACGCAGGGCGCCAGCGGCGATCTTCGCGATGTGACCGGGGGGCTGGTCCTGTTGCGCGATGTCGGGCTTGAGGATACGGCGCGGCGGGCGGCGCTGGAACTTCTGCTGCTGGAGCGGCGGGGCTGAGGATGGCCGCGGACCGCGCCGGGCCTGTGGTTGACCGCCCTGCCGAACGGTGGATCTCGACCTTTCTTCAGGCGCAGGCGGCCGAACTGGATGCGGCGCGCAATACGCTTCTGGCCTATGGCCGCGATCTGAAGGATTTTGCGGGCTGGCTTGCCGGGCGGGGCCTCTCGTTCGGATCGGCCGATCAGGCGGCGGTCGAGGATTATCTGATGGCCTGCGACGCCCAGGGCCTGTCGCGGGCGACCCGGGCGCGGCGGCTGTCGTCGGTCCGCCAGCTGTACCGCTTTGCCTATGACGAGGGCTGGCGGCCCGACAACCCGACCCTGCGCCTGACCGGCCCCGGGCGCGAGGCGCGCCTGCCCGAAACGCTGAGCCAGGATCAGGTGGCGGCGCTGCTGGCCGCAGCCGGGACCATCGGGGCCGAGGGCGACAGGCTGCGCAACCTTTGTCTGGTCGAAATGCTCTATGCGACGGGCATGCGCGTCAGCGAGCTTGTCAGCCTGCCGGTGCAGGCGGCGCGCGGCGATCCCGCGATGATCCTGGTGCGCGGCAAGGGCGACAAGGAACGGCTGGTGCCCCTGTCCGGGCCCGCCCGCGCGGCACTCGCGCGCTGGCTGACCCACCGCGATGCGACGACAGAGGAAGCGCGTCTGGCCCGCCGCACCCCGCCCTCGCGCCATCTATTCCCTTCGGCCGGGGCCGAGGGGCATCTGTCGCGACAGGTGCTGCACCGGTTGCTGAAGGACATCGCGGTTGCGGCCGGCGTGCCGCCCTCGGCCGTGACGCCGCACCGGCTGCGCCATGCCTTCGCCACCCATCTTCTGGAGGGCGGCGCCGATCTGAGGGTGATCCAGACCCTGCTCGGCCATGCCGACATCGCCACGACCGAGATATACACCCATGTTCTGGACGACCGGCTGAAGCGCCTGGTCCTCGACCACCACCCGCTGGCGAAAAAGCCGGTCCCGGGGCGGCGCGGCAAGGGGTGATGGGAGGGGGCCGAAACCGTTCCCCGATGCCGGGCCAAGCGGGGACGTCGCCCCGGGATCGTCTCAACGCGCAGCAACAGAGGGCAGGCGCTGCCCGGTGGCTTTGGGCCACCGGGCGGTGCGGGTCGTACCGGTGCGTGACGGCAGGGGCGATGGCCCCCGCCGACTGAGACGGCGGCAATCCTACACCGAACGCCGGGCTGAGCGGGAAAAGGCTGGTCTTCCAGTGGAAGAGCAGCCCGCTCATGTGGAAACGCCGCCCGGCGACCATCTCAGCGAACACCGACAGAGGGCAGCACCCGCCCCGGATGGCGCGAAGCGCCAGCCCCCCGCAGGGGCAGGCGCTGCCCGGAGGCTTTGGGCCACCGGGCGGTATGGGTGGAATCGTTCCGTCACGGCAGGGTCAACGGCCCCTGCCGACTGAGACGTT
>CAZORV010000202.1:0-5137 GCA_964582215.1 uncultured Frigidibacter sp. | reverse complement strand
CAGCGCCTGCCCCTGCGGGGGGCTGGCGCTTCGCGCCACCCGGGGCAGGCACTGCTCTCTGCCGGTGCGGGCTGAGGCGGCCCGGGGAAGAGGTTGCCGCGTGATTGGGGCCGCTCTTCCACTGGAAGATCGGCCTTTCCCGCTCAGCCCGGCGTTTGGGGAGGGGGCCGCGCCGGCCCGGTCGGCAGGGGCCGTTGACCCTGCCGTGATGGAACGATTCCACCCACACCGCCCGGTGGCCCAAAGCCACCGGGCAGCGCCTGCCCTGCCCCCGGCAGGCGCTTCGCGCCATCCGTGGCAGGCGCTGCCCTCTGTTGCGCGCGCTGGGATGGTTCCCGGGAAACGTTCCCGCATGAGCGGGGCCGCTCTTCCACTGGAAGATCGGCCTTTTCCGCTCAGCCCGGCGTTGGGAAAGGGGAAGCCCCGCCTTGTCGGCAGGGGCAAGTGACCCCGCCGCCACGGACCGCTGCGAGCCACACTGCTCCTGTCGGGGGCTGGCGCTCCGCGCCATCCGGGGCAGGTGCTGCCCTCTGTCGGTGCGTGTTGAGGCGGTCCCGGGGCAACGTTCCGGCGTGACCGGGGCCGCTCTTCCACCGGAAGATCGGCCTTTTCCGCTCAGCCCGGCGTTGGGAAAGGGGAAGCAACGCCGAAGTCGGCGGGGGCAAGTGACCCCGCCGCCACGGACCGCTGCGAGCCACACTGCCACTGTCGGGGGCTGGCGCTCCGCGCCATCCGGGGCAGGTGCTGCCCTCGGCCGGTGCGGGCTGAGCCGGTCGCGGGGAGACGTTCCCGCGTGAGCGGGGCCGCTCTTCCACCGGAAGATCAGCCTTTCCCGCTCAGCCCGGCGCCCGAGTTCCGCGCCTTTGATCCGCCGCCGCCCCACAGTCCCGACGTCAGGGTCATCGCCCATTATCTACCGCAGTTCCACCCGTTCGCCGAGAACGACGCCTGGTGGGGCAGGGGCTTCACCGAATGGACCAACGTCGGCAAGGCCGTCCCGCTGTACGACGGCCATCATCAGCCACATTGCCCGATACACCTTGGCTATTACGACCTTCGCCTGCCCGGCGTGATGGAGGAACAGGCGCGGATCGCCCGGGCTTACGGGGTCGGCGGTTCTTCCTATTATTTCTGATGGTTCGCCGGAAAGACCCTGATGGAGGCGCCGCTGCGCGCCATGCTGGGCAACCCGGCGTCGACATGCCGTTCTGCCTGTGCTGGACCAATGAAAACTGGACAAGGGCCTGGGACGCGGCCGAGCATCAGGTTCTGATCGCGCAGAAATACCGGCCCGAAGACGATCTCGGGTTCATCAGGTCGCCGGAGCCTTTCCTGCGCGACCCCCGCTATATCCGCGTCGACGGCGCGCCCTTGCCTATGACGCACGGCGGCGCGAGCTGGGCTGGGACTGGCCGTCCAAAGCCTTCACCATGATCGGCGCGCGGCGGCTGCGCAATGTCCGCATGCTGACCGAGGCCGCGATCGGCGATGGCGTCCCGGGCGATTTCGTCGAAACCGGCGTCTGGCGTGGCGGCGCCTGCATTCTGGCGCGCGCGATTTTCAGGGCCTATGGCGTGACGGACCGCCGCATCATCGCCTGCGATTCCTTCGAAGGCCTGCCGCCGCCGGACGAAGAAAACTTCCCCGCCGACAAGGGCGCGAAGTTCCACGAATTCGACGACCTTGCGGTTTCGCTTGAGCGGGTGAAAGAGAACTTCGACCGGTTCGGCCTGCTGGACGATCAGGTCCTGTTCCTGAAGGGCTGGTTCCGCGACACGATGAAGGATGTGCCCAGCAAGGCCATTGCCGTGCTGCGGCTGGACGGCGACCTGTACGAATCGACCATCGACCCGCTGAATCACCTTTACGACCGCGTTTCGCCGGGCGGCTGGATCATCGTCGATGATTATCACGTCGTGCCGGCCGCCAAAAAGGCTGTCCACGACTTTCTGTCGGCGCGGCGGCTGAAACCCGAGATCCGCGAGATTGACGGTGTCGGGGTCTATTTCCAGAAATAGCCCGCTATCCGGCGGCGGCGCGACCATCGCGCCCGCCGCCGACCCATAGCAGCAGCGCCTCGACCGCTCCTGGCAGCGGTGTTGCCATGTCTGCGGCAAAGGCCCGGAACGCCGCCGCATTGGCGCCGTTCAGGCCGATGACGACCGGCAGATCGCGCGCCAGCGCCTCGGCGATCAGCTGGCGAAAGCCGCGGCCTTCGGCCTCGTGCTTGCCGAATTTGTTGATGATCAGCACATCCGCCCCGGCCAGCCGCGCCTCGGTCGCGGCCACGGCGGTTTCCAGCGCGCCGCCGTCCAGACGGCAGCCGGTTGACCCGGCGCCAAGCCTCTGGCTGATGCGGACGACCGGACCGTCGGGCAGGACCGACAGGTCCATGTCGCAATGTCGGGCGCAGCCGGACGGGCTGTTGATCTGGACGGCACCGGCAACCCGCATGCCCCGCGCCAGCAGGCGCGCCGCAAGCGCGGCCAGAAGCGCGTCGTTCGCGCCCGGTTCGGGCAGGCTGACATAGGCAAGCGGCATCGCACCCCCGGGGTTTCCCGGGGGCAGAGTAAAGCGGGATGGTGAGAAGGGGAAACCGGTTTTCTGGACAGGCCTTCGGCAATCCGCTAAGCCCGGCGAATGGTTGAGCGAAACACTCATCTAACCGCGCGCCCCGGACTGCGCCTGCCGCCGGTCCTCTGGTCGCTTGGCGCGGCGGTGATCGCGCTTGTCGTGCTGATGCCGATCCTGTCGGTGATCTGGACGGCCTTTCACCCGACCGAGAACATCTGGCCGCACCTGATGGCCACGACGCTGCCGCGCTATCTGCGGATGACGGTGCTTCTGGCGCTGGGGACCGGCGGGCTGGCCGCGGCGGTGGGGGTGGGGGCGGCCTGGCTGGTCACGATGTACCGCTTTCCCGGATCGCGGCTTCTGGAATGGCTGCTGCTGATGCCGCTGGCGGTGCCGGCCTATGTCGGGGCCTATGTCGTTGTCGATTTTCTGGACTATTCCGGCCCGGTCCAGACCGGCCTCAGGCGCCTATTCGGCTGGGAAAGCGCCCGCGACTACTGGTTCCCCGAGATCCGCTCGCCCGGGATGGCGATCCTGGTGATGGCCGCCGCCCTTTACCCCTATGTCTACATGCTGGCGCGCGCGGCCTTCCGCGAACAGTCGGGTGGCGGCTACGAGGTGGCGCGGGCGCTGGGTGCCGGTCCCTGGGCCCTGTTCTGGCGGGTCGGTCTGCCCCTGGCGCGCCCCGCCATCGCTGCCGGGACGGCGATCGTGATGATGGAGACGGTGAACGAATATGGCGTCGTCTCGTTCTTTTCGGTCCAGACCCTGACCACCGGCATCTTCTCGACCTGGCTGGAAAGCGGCAATGCCGGCGGGGCGGCGCAGATCGCCTGCCTGATCCTGACCGCGATCCTGCTGCTGGTGGCGCTGGAGCGACTGGGCCGGACGCGCCTGCGGTTCCACGCCACCGCCCGCCAGCGTCGCCCGATCACCAGGGCCGACCTGCCCGGCCCCTTGGGGGCGCTGGCGGCGGCGCTTTGCACCTTGCCCTTTGCCACCGGCTTCCTGCTGCCGGTCGGGGTGATGGTCTGGCACGCGGCCGAGGTTCCCGAAAGCTGGCTGTCGGACGATCTGGCGCGGGCCTTCGGCAATACGCTTATGGTCGGCGGGCTGGCCGCCGTCCTGACGGTCGCGGCCGCCCTCGTGATGGTCTACGGCGCGCGCCTTGGCCGGTCGCGGCTGCCCCGCCATCTGCTGGCGGTGACGACGATCGGCTATGCCGCACCGGGGGCGGTGCTGGCGGTCGGCATCCTGATCCCGCTGGCCGCGCTCGACAACCGGGTCGCCGATCTGGTTCTGGCGCTGACCGGCCGCGATCCGGGCCTGATCCTGACCGGCACCGCGGCGGCGATCGTGCTGGCCTATGCGGTGCGGTTCTTTGCCGTGGCGGTCGGGGCCGTCGATGGCGCCTTTGGCCGGGTGTCGCCGTCGCTGCCGATGGCCGCCCGCTCGCTTGGCCGGACCGAGGCGGGGGTGCTTGGCGATGTCTATCTGCCGCTGATGCGGGGGTCGGTCGGGACGGCGCTGCTGCTGGTGATGGTCGACAGCGTCAAGGAACTGCCCGCGACATTGCTGTTGCGGCCCTTCAACTTCGACACGCTCGCCACCCGTGCCTATGACCGCGCCAGCCTGGAAAACCTGTCCGAGGCCGCCCCCGCCGCGCTTCTGGTCATCGCCGTCGGCCTGGTCGCGGTGGCGCTGCTGGCAAGGGCCAACCGCGGCGCCTAGGGGCGGTCGGACGCCGGCGGCGGCGATTGCGGCGCGAGCGCATGCCGGACGCGGCGTTGAATTTCCCTTGTTCCCGCCGCGCGCGCCGGGCTGTTCCGGTTCCGGCTGATGAAATCGTCCCGAAGCGACGCATGGGGGGCGGTGCGTGCAAGCACGCACCCTACCGCGTTTTGCGGGACGGTCGGGCAGATCGGTAGGGTGCGTGCTTGCACGCACCGGCGTGGCGGGGCCGCCTACCGCCGCCCGCCCCGCTTGCCGCCGCGCATGCCCCCGCGCCCCCCGGTCGAGCGGCCGCGGGCCTTGACCGCCTCTTCCACCGCCTCGTCCACCACCGACTGGCGCGCCAGCGGGTCGTCGGCGACGGCCAGTTCCACCGCCTCCAGCCGCTTCACCTCGTCGCGAAGCCGCGCCGCCTCTTCAAACTCCAGGTTCTCGGCGGCCTTGCGCATGGCGGTGCGCAGCGCGTCAAGATGGGCCGAGAGGTTGGCACCGACCAGCGGCTTGTCGACCCGCGCGGTGACGCGGGCCATGTCGGTGTCGCCCTTGTAGAGGCCCGCCAGAACATCCTCGACGTTCTTGCGGACGGTCTGGGGGGTGATGCCATGTTCCAGATTATAGGCCACCTGCTTTTCCCGCCGCCGGTCGGTTTCCGCGATGGCGCGTTCCATGCTGCCGGTGATGCGGTCGGCATACATGATCACCCGGCCGTCGGCATTGCGCGCCGCGCGGCCGATGGTCTGGATCAGGCTGGTCTCGGACCGCAGGAAGCCCTCCTTGTCGGCGTCGAGAATCGCCACCAGCCCGCATTCGGGAATATCCAGCCCCTCGCGCA
>CAZORV010000201.1:0-5153 GCA_964582215.1 uncultured Frigidibacter sp. | reverse complement strand
GATTCCGGTGCCAAGGGCGGTGATCAGCGTGCCGATCTGTTCGGACCCCAGCATCCGGTCGAACCGCGCCCGTTCGACGTTCAGGATCTTGCCGCGCAGCGGCAGCACCGCCTGATTTTTCCGCTCGCGCCCCTGTTTGGCCGACCCGCCGGCGCTGTCGCCCTCGACCAGGAACAGTTCGGACAGGGCGGGATCCTTTTCCTGGCAATCGGCCAGCTTGCCCGGCAGGGACGCCACGTCCATCGCCGTCTTGCGCCGCGTCAGTTCGCGGGCCTTGCGGGCCGCCTCGCGCGCCAGCGCCGCCTCGATGATCTTGCCGACGATGACCCGCGCCTCGGCGGGATGTTCCTCGAACCATTCGCCCAGCTTTTCATTCACCAGATTCTCGACCGCCGGCCGCACCTCGGACGACACCAGCTTGTCCTTGGTCTGGCTAGAGAATTTGGGGTCCGGCACCTTGACCGACAGAACGCAGGTCAGGCCTTCGCGGGCGTCGTCACCGGTGAAATCGACCTTTTCCTTTTTCGCGATGCCGGACGATTGCGCATAGGCGCCGACCGTCCGGGTCAGCGCGGCACGGAAGCCCGCCATATGCGTCCCGCCGTCGCGCTGCGGGATGTTGTTGGTAAAGGGCAGGACCGATTCATGATAGCTGTCGTTCCACCACATCGCGACTTCGACGCCGATCCCGTTGCGGTCGCCGACCATATAGATCGGCTCGGGCATCACCGACTGCTTGGACCGGTCAAGGTATTTGACGAACTCGCGCACGCCGCCGTCATAGAACAGCTCGGTCCGCAGGGGTTCGGCATGGCGGTCGTCTTCCAGAATGATCCGCACGCCGGAATTCAGAAAGGCCAGTTCGCGCAGCCGGTTTTCCAGCGTCTTGAACTGATATTCGAGATCCGAAAACGTGCCGTCCGGCCGGTTGGTCTTGGCCGAGGCGAGAAACCGCACCTCGGTGCCGCGCATGCCGGGGGCGGGGCCGACCTCGTGGACATGGACGGTGCAGTCGCCATCCTCGAACCGGGCGCGATATTCCTTGTCGTTGCGCCAGACGGTCAGTTCCAGCCATTCCGACAGGGCATTGACGACCGACACGCCGACGCCGTGCAGGCCGCCCGACACCTTGTAGGCATTGCCGCCTTCGTCGGTGTTGTTGAATTTGCCGCCTGCGTGCAGCTGGGTCATGATGACCTCGGCCGCCGACACGCCCTCTTCCTGATGCAGGTCGACCGGGATGCCCCGGCCATTGTCGCGGACCGAGACGGAATCGTCGGCATGGATCTTTACGTTGACGGCGGTGGCGTGACCGGCCAGCGCCTCGTCGATGCCATTGTCGACGACCTCATAGACCATGTGATGCAGGCCCGACCCGTCGTCGGTATCGCCGATATACATGCCCGGCCGCTTGCGCACCGCCTCAAGGCCCTTGAGAACCTTGATCGAATCCGCGCCATATTCGCCGGGCTTTTGCGCCTTCTCAGTCATGCCTGTCCGCCTGTAGTTCAGCCTGTCATCTTATAGGGGCACGGGGCGGGAATGTCACGCGAAAGGCCCAAGATTTAGTGGTCCGGCCGCGTCAGGTCAGGGTGATCGCCAGTCCGACGCCGATCAGCAGCGCACCGGAAATCAGGTTCAGCCGGTGAATGCGTTCGGGCGAGGCGAGAAGTGCGCGCGCCCGGTCCAGAAACAGCGCAAGGCCAAGGTTGCCAAGCATGGGCACCAGCGCCGAAATCACCAGAATCGCCGCAATATCCGGCCCCTTGATCCGCGACAGGTCGAAAAAGCCGGGCAGAACGCCCATGTAGAACAGGATCGCCTTGGGGTTGCCGATCACCGCCGCCACGCCGACCATGAACCCGGCAAGACGGCCCGGTCTGGTCAGGCGGCTGTCGGCGTCGGGCGCTGTCGCGGTCTTGCGGATCAGCATGACGCCCATCAGGACAAAGACCCCCGCCGCGATCCAGCGCAAAAGGCTGAGAAAGTCGCCGTAGACCGACAGGATCCAGGTCAGGCCGAAGATCGCGCAAAGCGGCCACAGAAGATCGCCGAGCGCCACCCCCACCGCCAGCGGCCAGGCCGAGGCGAAGCCGCCCGACAGCGACCGCGCCGTCAGCGCCACCCAGACCGGCCCGGGCACCGCCCAAAGCAGCGCCATCCCGCCTGCGTACAACGCCAGTTCGTAAATCGTTACGGTCATGTCTGCTCCGGCCCGCTTTATTCGGGCAGCGTCAGGGTGCCGTCGGCCGCCAATGGCCAGAACGGATTGTGGGCCAGTTCCCAGACATGCCCGTCCGGGTCGGAAAGGTAACTGGAATAGCCGCCCCAGAACACCTTTTGCGGTGGCTTCAGCGCGGTTGCCCCGGCGCGAAGGCCAAGGGCGTAGCAGGCGTCGACATCCGCCTCGGACGGGAAGTTCTGCGCCAGCGTCAGGGCCCCGGTGCCCAGCGCCTGCCCGGCACGGCCCTGATCGGCGGCCAGCGCCTCGCGGGCGAACAGCGACAGGGCGCAGCCGTTCAGCTGAAACAGCACCAGTTCCGGCATCGAGGCCGGATGCGTCCGCCAGCCCCAGGCCTGATAAAAGCCGCGCGATCGGGCCAGATCGGCCACGCCGAGGGTGATCAGGGTCACGCGTTCGCTTCTCATCGGGCCGTCCTTTCGATGGCGCAAGACTGGCCGTTGTCATCGGTGACTTCAAGCCATTGCGCGCGCGGGCCCAGGGCCTGAAACAGTTCGGCGCCGGTGCCGGTCATGAAAGCCTGTGCCCCCAGCGCGACAATCTCGTCATAAAGCGCGTTGCGGCGGGCAAGGTCCAGATGCGCCGCGACCTCATCCAGCAGCAGGATCGGCGGTGCGCCGGTCTCGGCGCAGAGCGCGCGGGCATTGGCAAGGATCAGCGAGATCAGCAGCGCCTTCTGCTCGCCCGTGGAACATTGGTCGGCAGGAACCCCCTTGGCCAGATAGACGGCGGCAAGATCCGCGCGGTGCGGGCCGGTCAGGGTGCGCCCGGCCGCCATGTCGCGGGCGCGACCGCCGGCGAATGCCTGCGCCAGCGCCGCCTCACCCTCGACCGGGGCGTCAAGGTCGGCCTCGTTCAGGGTCAGCGCGGCGGCGGGAAAGGCGGTTGCGGCCCCCTCTTGCGCGGCCGCCAGCTTTGCCAGCGCCGCCCGGCGGTTCGCCCAAAGCGTCGCCCCCGCCGCCGCCATCTGCCCTTCAAGCGCCGCGTACCAGGCGGGGTCGCGGACCTGATCCTTCAGAAGGCGGTTCCGTTCGCGCATGGCCCGGTCATAGGTCAGCGCGGCCTCGGCATGGGCGGGGACGAACGACAGAACCATCCGGTCCAGAAACCGCCGCCGCCCCTCGGCCCCCTCGATCCAGAGCCGGTCCATCGCGGGGACCATCCACAGAACCCGCGCGATCCGGCCAAGCGCGGCCTGTGTCGCCGCCTTGCCGTCGATCAGAACCGTCCGGGCGGCGCCGCCCTCGGCCAGGCTTTCAACCTCGTGCCCGCCGACGGTCGCGGCCAGCTTCCACCCCAGCGCCTCGGGCCTGCGCGCCAGTTCGTCCGCGCCGGCGCGCCTGAGGCCGCGGCCCGGCGACAGAAGCGACAGGGCCTCAAGGATATTGGTCTTGCCCGCGCCGTTCGGCCCATAGATCGCGACCGGCCGCCCGTCAAAGGCCAGCGCCGTTCGCCGGTGCGAACGGAAATGCGACAGGCGAAGGTCAGTGACGGCAAAGTCGGGCACCGGTTTCGTGCCTTTCATTCTGGCGCAAAGGGCCGGACGGGGGCGGGTCCGGCGCTCAGACCCGCATCGGCATCACGACATAGACCGCCGACGTGTCATTGCCTTCGCGCATCAGCGTCGGATCGCCCGAGGAATTGAACAGGAACACCGCATTCTCGCGGTCGACCTGGCTGGCGATTTCCAGAAGATACTTGGCGTTGAACCCGATCTCCAGCCGCTCGTCGCCGTAAGCCACCGCCAGCTCTTCCTCGGCCGCGCCGCTGTCGGGGGCGTTCACCGACAGAACCAGCCGGTCTTCGTCCAGTTGCAGCTTCACCGCCCGCGATCGTTCGGACGACACGGTCGCCACACGGTCCACGGCCTTGGCAAACTCGGCCGCGTCCACTTCCAGCCGGCGGGTGTTGCCGGTCGGGATGACGCGCGAATAATCAGGGAAGGTGCCGTCGATGACTTTCGAGGTCAGGGTGATGGCCGGGGTCGCGAACCGCACCTTGGTTTCCGAGACCGAGACGGCGATCTTTGCATCGTCGTCGTCCAGAAGCTTGCGCAATTCGCCAACCGTCTTGCGCGGCACGATGACGCCCGGCATGCCGTTCGCCCCTTCGGGCAGCGGTGCGTCGATCCGGGCCAGGCGGTGACCGTCGGTCGCCACACAGCGCAGGACCGGCCCCTCTTCGCCGGTGGCCACATGCATATAGACGCCATTCAGGTAATAGCGCGTCTCTTCGGTCGAGATGGCGAACTTCGACTTGTCGAAAAGCCGACGCAACACGCCCGCAGGCGCCGTGAAATTCGCCGAATATTCCGACGAGGCCATGACCGGAAAATCCTCGCGCGGCAGGGTGGCCAGCGAAAAGGTCGAACGTCCGGCCTGCACGGTCAGCCGCCCCGAAGCGCTGTCGTCGGTCAGCTGCACCAGCGCCCCGTCGGGCAGTTTGCGGACGATCTCGTGCAGCATCACCGCCGAGACGGTCGTCGCGCCGCCGCGTTCGACCATGGCCGGGGCCTTGTCGGTCACTTCGATGTCAAGGTCGGTCGCGCGCAGCGATACGGTCGCGCCTTCGGCCTCGATCAGGACGTTCGCCAGGATCGGGATCGTGTTGCGCCGTTCGACAACCGACTGCGCCTGGGCCACCGCCTTCAGAAGCGTTGCGCGTTCGATGCTGATCTTCATGTCCGTCCCCTGTCATGCCGGGCGATGCCCGGGACCGGAAACCTAGCAAGTTTCCGACCGGGCTCAAGGTTTTTCAGACTGTTTGGTCCGGAAAAGCCGCCAAGGTCAAGCGGCAGCTCAGCTTTCCAGCAGACGGCGCAGCAGTTCGACGTCTTCGCCCAGCTGCGGGTCCGAAACCTTCATCTCTTCGATGACGCGGACGCCGTGCATGATCGTCGTGTGATCGCGCC
>CAZORV010000200.1:0-5238 GCA_964582215.1 uncultured Frigidibacter sp. | reverse complement strand
GGACGTCGTGCTTGGTCCCGGCGGGCCGGGCGTGATGCTGCACGAGGCGGTCGGCCATGGCCTGGAAGGCGACTTCAACCGCAAGAAGACCTCGGCCTTCGCCGGGCTGATGGGCCAGCGGGTCGCGGCCCCGGGGGTCACGGTTCTGGATGACGGGACGATCCCCGACCGGCGCGGCTCGATCACCGTCGATGACGAGGGCACGCCTTCGGCCCGCAACGTGCTGATCGAGGACGGGATTCTGGTGGGCTATATGCAGGACCGCCAGAATGCCCGGCTGATGGGCGTCGCGCCGACCGGCAACGGCCGTCGTGAAAGCCACGCGCATGTGCCGATGCCGCGGATGACCAACACCTACATGCTGGGCGGCAGCGCGGCACCCGCCGACATTCTGGCCGGGCTGAAGGACGGGATCTATGCCGTCGGCTTTTCCGGCGGCCAGGTCGACATCACCAACGGCAAGTTCGTCTTCAACTGCACCGAGGCCTACCGCGTCCGCAACGGCACCGTCGGCGATCCGGTCAAGGGGGCGACGCTGATCGGCGACGGGGCGACGGCGCTGCGCCAGATCCGGGCGATCGGTAATGACCTGGCACTGGACCCCGGCATCGGCAACTGCGGCAAGGCCGGGCAGTGGGTGCCGGTCGGGGTGGGCCAGCCGACGCTGATGATCGGCGGCCTGACGGTCGGCGGTTCGGCGGCGTAACGCGGCGATTGCCGGTGGCCGCGAAGGCAGGGATGGCGCGCAACGGCAAGGTCACTTGCGGCTCCCCGATGCCGGGCGGCGGGGAAAAGGCCGATCTTCCGGCGGAGGCGCGGCCCCGCTCATGCGGACACGTTTCCCGGGGCCATGTCAGCACGCACAACAGCGGGCAGTGCCAGCCCCCCCCGGAAGGGGCAGGCGCTGGCCGGGGGCTTTGGGCTCCGGGGGCGGTGCGTGCGAGCACGCACCCTACCGCTGCCGATCAAGGCCACGCCTCGCTTTCCCTGCCGTCCGGCTGAGCGGAAAGGGCCGGTCTTCCGGTGGAAGAGCGGCCCCGCTCATGTGGGACCGGCGCCCCGTGATCGCTTCAATTTCTCACAACAGAGGGCAGCGCCAGCCCCCGGCAGGGGCAGGCGCTGCCCGGTGGCTCTGGGCCACCGGGCGGTGTGGGTGGAATCGTTCCGTGGCGGCAGGGTCAACGGCCCCTGCCGACCGAGGCCGCATGAACCCCGTTTCGACGCCGGGCCGGGCGCGAACGTCTCCCCTGCGACAGTCCCGGCGGACATGACAGACGGAGGCCCGTGCCGGTGGAGGTGCCGAACCGCCGGGCGGTGCGTGCGAGCACGCACCCTACCGCTGCCGGATGGGACCTTCCCGCCCCTTGCCGGACCGAGGCGTTGCGGTCGTTTCCCCAAAACGCCGGGCTGAGCGGGACAAGCCGATCTTTCAGCGGAAGCGCTGCCCCGCTCAGGTGGAATCGTTTGCCGGGGACCATCTCGGTCCCGTGCGACGGGGGGCAGCACCTGCCCCGATGGCGCGAAGGGGCAGGCGCTGCCCGGACGTTTGGGCGACCGGGCGGTGCGGGCGGACATGGCGCGTCACGGCCGGGTCAGTCGCCCCTGCCGACTGCGACGGCGTTCGCTTTCGCCAAGCCGCCTGCCCGCCGCGCCGCCCGCATAAATTTCGGCGATCCTCCCCCCGGACCCACGAATCGTAACGATTGGTTAACCTTGCCGCTGCTAGGGTGTCCTTGCGAATGAGGCGAAGGCACGAGGGATCAAGGTTTGTTTTCTTACCCCACCCCCTTCACCCCACCCACCACGGAAGATGACAGACTGTCGTGGCTCCGCCTCATTCGCTCCCGTCGCGTCGGTGTCGCGACCTTTTACCGGCTTGTCGAGGATCATGGTTCGGCCCGCGCCGCGCTGATCGCCCTGCCCGAAGTGGCAAAGGCGGCGGGTGTCGCCGGTTATGATCCCTGCCCCGAAGGCGTGGCCCTGGCCGAGATCAAGGCCGCCCGGCGCGCCGGGGCGCGGATGATCTGCAGGGGCGAGGCCGATTATCCCGCCGATCTGGCGCTGATCGCCGATGCGCCACCGCTGGTCTGGGCGATCGGCGACATCGCCGTGACGCAAAGGCCGATGGTCGCGCTGGTCGGCGCCCGCAACGCCTCATCTCTCGGCACACGCATGGCCCGGCGCCTGGCCGAGGGCCTGTCGGAGGCCGGCATCACCATTGTCTCGGGTCTTGCGCGTGGCGTCGATGCGGCCGCCCATACGGCGGCGCTGACGGGCGGCACGGTCGCGGTCATGGCCGGCGGCGTCGACCATATCTATCCGGCCGAGAATACGGCGCTGGCGGCCGAGATTGCGGCAAAGGGTCTCCGCCTGTCAGAACAGCCGATGGGCCACGAGCCGCAGGCCCGGCATTTCCCGATGCGCAACCGCATCGTCGCGGGCCTTTGCCGGGCGGTGGTGGTGGTCGAGGCCGCCCACCAGTCGGGCAGCCTGATCACCGCCCGATGCGCCCTTGATCAGGGACGCGATGTGCTGGCGGTGCCGGGCCATCCGTTCGACGGCCGCGCGGGCGGCTGCAACATGCTGATCCGCGACGGCGCCACGCTGGTCCGCGGCCCCGAGGATGTGCTGGCGCTGCTGGAGGTTCCCGCGCGCCCGGCCCCGGACGCCGCGGTCGGACCAAAGCCCGCGCCCGGGCCGGAAACCTCCGCGCCCGGCTGGCGCGATCAGGCAGCCCTTCACCGCAGGATTCTCGACCGGCTCGGGCCGAGCCCGCTGGCCGAGGACCAGCTCTTGCGCGATCTGGCCCTGACCCCGGCCGAGGCGGCCCCCGAACTTCTGGCGCTTGAACTCGACGGCAGGCTGCAACGCGCGCCGGGCGGGCTTCTGTCACTGAGGTAGCCCCACCCCGAGGCAGCCCCGACGTCGCGGCACGAAACGAAACCGGAAAACCAGGAGGCCCCGGCCTCCGCCGGGGCGGGGCGCGCCGCCTCGTGGGCGTTGCCGACGTACGGGGCGACTGTCACGGCGACCTTTGTCGCTCCGCTGCGGGGCGCCTGCGGGCGGGGCTCGCCACGGCCTTGGTCGATCGCGGTCCTGTGCATCTGTAACCTCGCCTGGCCCTCGTGCGACCGGGGGTCGCCGGGCCCGTTCAGGACCATGGCCGTCAAGCCCTCGACCTCGCCCCGGCGAAGGCCGGGACCCCATGGCTGAGGCGCACCCCCCCAGGACAGAGGCCCCGGCCTGCGCCGGGGCCGGTCGCGCCTGCAGACGGGCCTCGCGACCGCCGGGGGCCGATCGCGTCCCGCGCAGGCACGACCCTCTGCCGGGATCGTCCGCCCGCGGGACCGGGTCCAGTCGGGATATTGCCTGTCAACCCCGCGACCTCGTCGCTGCGAGCGGCCGCGCCTGGTCGCGGACAGCGCCACCGCACGAGAGAGGCCGCGGCCAACGCCCGCTTGCGCCTGCAAGTGACGCTCGCCGCGGCCATGGGTCGCCCGCGATCCCTCACATGCGCGACCGCGCCCGCCAATTGTCCGGCGGGGGAGCCGGGTCCAGTCGGGACCAGGCGCGTCAAACTCACGGCCCTGCCCCGGCGAAGGCCGGGGCCTCCCGGCGGGTGGCGCCGCCCCCTGACCTCGCCCCGGCCTGCGTCGGGGTGAGGCCGGACCCGCAGATGGATTCGCCGACGCCGAGATGGATCGCTGCGCGCCCTCAACGCAGCCATGCACGACAATCGCCCGAGCCACCGGCCTGCCCCGATCGGGACCATGGCCGTCAGTCTCGCGACCTCGCCCCGCAGGCTGATGTCGCCTCCGCCGGTGCCGATCGCTGTGCCCCGCAACCGCAACCGCGCCCGCCCCCGTACGCGGCGGGCGGACACAGGCCCGGACGAACCGTTAGACGCCTGGCCTCGTCCCGCAAAGGGCGGGTTCGGGCGCCGATCGCGTTTTTCAGAGCCAGAGGCCCCGGCCTGCGCCGGGGCGGAGTTTCGCCAGCGGACAGACCGCGCCGCACGATGGCGGAACGCGGCCTTGCGCACCCGCATCGGCAGCCGGTACCCCTCTGACGCGGAGCGCGTATCCGACCCGGGCCGGCCGGGCCAATCTCGCCGCCGCGTCCCGGCGCAGGCCGGGACCTCCGGGCGAAAAGCGCGGCCTCAGGGTAGAGGCCCCGGCCTGCGCCGGGGCGGGCGCCGCCTGCAGACGAGGGGCGGCGAGGGTGGCGGATCGTGGCGTCATGCACCCCGGCCCTGCAACTGGCGGACACGAGACCCGGACCCGGCCCGGATCGGGGCTTCAAACCCAACGCACAGCCTGGCGCGGGCCTGGGCCGGCCGACGCCGGCAACGATATGTCGTCGCGGGCAAGGCCCCTCCTGCCGCAGCGGCGCCCACTGCCGATGGATCCTTCGTCTCAGGCGCGGCCCGGATCGGGGAGGTCAAAGGCGCGACGAAGCCCCTGCGAAGGCCGGGGCCTTGGGGCAACCGTTGCGCCCGGTCGACGAAGGTCTCATCCTTCGCCGGGGCTTGGGTCAGACCCCGAGCAACCGGCGCCAGAGCAAGCCGGACTGTCTTGCCGCCGTGCCCGGCAGGTGGCCCCCGGGGCGACGACAGAAGGCCGGCTGTCACCTGCACGCCGTCCGCCCTGACGCCGGGTGCTTCATGCCGGGGCATCGCCTGGGCCAGGGTGACGCATCCGACCACGCGGAAACCTCGTCGGCCCGCTTCGCAACGGCCTGACCCCCGCGTCGAACCATTTCCCGACCGGGATCCTCCGGGCGCGAAGCGGCCCCGGCGCAGGCCGGGGCCTCCTGGCCGACCACGGGCCTTTCGGACCAGCGCCTCGGCCGCTACCGGGACGGGTCGCATCTGCGAAGGGGCCCGGGCAGCCGCTGCGACCTGGCCCCCGGGGCGCATTGACATTGCCGCCTCTTGACCCGCATCGTGCCTCGCCTTAGGTCCGCCGTGTTTGGGAAGAGGTTTTCATGGCTGTCGTCGTCGTCGAGTCCCCGGCCAAGGCCAAGACAATCAACAAATATCTCGGGTCCGACTATACGGTTCTGGCCTCGTACGGCCATGTCCGCGACCTGCCGCCCAAGGACGGCTCCGTCGATACCGACGACGGATTCGCCATGACCTGGGAAGTGGCGTCCGACAGCAGGAAGCATATCCGCGCCATCACCGAGGCGCTGAAGACCGACGACACGCTGATCCTTGCGACCGACCCCGACCGCGAG
>CAZORV010000199.1:0-5250 GCA_964582215.1 uncultured Frigidibacter sp. | reverse complement strand
ACAAGTTCGTCCTCCAGCTCGAAGCGCAGCTGATGGACCGCCATGTCCATATCGAGCTCACGCCCGAGGCCGCCGACTGGCTGGCCGAAAAGGGCTATGACGACCGGATGGGCGCCCGCCCGCTCGGCCGGGTGATCCAGGAACATATCAAGAAGCCGCTCGCCGAAGAGCTTCTGTTCGGCAAGCTGACCAAGGGCGGCCTGGTCCGGGTCCTGATGCGCGACGGCGCCATCGTGCTCGATGTCTCGGAACCGGACAAGCCGCGCATCACCGGCTCAAAACCGCCGCTCCTGACGGCCGAATAGCCAGTGCCCTTCCCGACCCCCGCCCCGGCGGGGGTCTTCTCCGGCCGCCACCCGCCAAGGGCAACGCTCCCCGATTTTCTGTCCGCAGATATCCCGGGGGAGTCCCTGCCCCCCGGGGCAGGGACGGGGGCAGCGCCCCCGTCCGCAACGGCACCCCCCGCCGCGACCGCGCCGAAGAGGCCGACACCGGCACCGGGGGTCTTGCCGAACGGCACAAGCTGTCTTGCGGCTGAGGAGCAGCCCCGCGACGTCGAGCGGCGACCATCCCGGGCACATGACCAGACGGCGTGCCGCCGGGCGCCCGGGCGTCGGCCCCGCCCGCAACGGGTCGGCCGGCCGTCACCCCGGACCCTAACGATCCGTCAGCTTCAGTTCGATCCGGCGGTTGGCGGCCAGCGCCTCGGGGCTGTCGCCCGCCGCCACCGGCTGATATTCGCCAAAGCCCGCCGCCGCCAGCCGGTCGGGCGGAAAGCCGAGGTCGTTCTGCATATAGCGCACCACCGACAGGGCCCGTGCCTGGCTGAGTTCCCAGTTGTCGGCGAACCGCCCCGCCCCCGACAGCGGCGTCGCATCCGTATGGCCGTCGACCCGGATGATCCAGTTGATTTCCGGCGGAATCGCCGCCGCCAGTTCCTGCAAGGTCGCCACCACGCCCGCGATCTGGCTTTTGCCCTCGGGCGACAGGTCGGCCGAGGCCGGCTGGAACAGCACCTCGGACGAAAAGACGAACCGGTCGCCCACCACCCGCACCCCCTGACGCCCCGCCAGCAGTTCGGACAGGCGGCCAAAGAATTCCGACCGGTATTTCGCCAGATCCCGCGCCTCGTCGCGCGCCGCCGCCGCCTCTGCCGCCAGCCGCTTCGCCTCGGCCGCCTCCAGCGTCGCCCGGCGCTTTTCCTCGGATGCCACGCGGGCAAGGGCCGAGTTCAGCTGGCTTCCCAACGCCTCGATCTGCACCTTCGCATCGGCGTCGCGGCTGGCCGACGCATCAAGCAACCCCTGAAGCGCGGCCAGCTGACCGCGCAGCGCCGCCGTCTGTTCGTTCAGCAACGCGAGCTTGCGCGCCGCATCGGCCGAGGCCGCCTTTTCCCGGCCAAGCGCGGCGTCCGCCACCGCCCGCAGCGCCCGCTGCCGGTCAGCCTCGGTCAGATCGGCGGCGCGACCGGCCTCAAGCGTCTTTTTCGCCGCCTCGGCCGCGGCCAGAAGTGTCAGCGTCTCCTCGGCCCTGCGCCGCTGATCCTCAAGCGCCAGCGTCATCGCCGCCAGCTCATCCTCTGACCCTTTCAGCCGCTCGCGAAGCGCCGCCGCCGCCGCCGCTTCGGCCAGCCGCGCGGCCTCGGCGTCGGTCAGTTTCGCGGCCGTCGCCGCCCCCTCGGTCTTCAGGTCCGACACCATTGCCTCAAGCGCCCGGCGGCGGGCGTCGGCCAGACGCGCGGCCGCTTCATCGGCGGAAATCCGGGCCTCGGCCTTGTCGGCCGCGGCCAGCAGCGCCGCCACCTGCGCCTCGAACCCGGTGATCTTGCCCCGCGCGTCGGCCAGGGCGGCATCGCGCGCGGTCAGGGTCGCGGTCAGTTGGCCAAGATCGGCGGTCAGGGCGGCGGACTTCGCCCGCTCCATCCCCAGACTGTCGGCCAGTCCGGCCAGCTGCCGGTTCAGATCGGTCAGCTGGTCGCCCTGGCTGTTGATCGTCTCGCGCAGCGCGAACTGCAGGATCATGAAGATGGTCAGGACGAACATCAGAACCATGACGAGCGAGGTCATCAGGTCAAGAAACCCCGGCCAGATCGCCGCCGCCTGTGCCTGCCGCCCGCGCCCGGCCCCCGCCATGGGTCAGCCCCCGCCGGGCGGCGGATCGGCGCGGCCGCCAAGGCTGCGCACCGCGCGGATCAGCTGTGCAAGGTCGGTCCGCAATTCGCCCAGCGCCTCTTGCCGGCCCGAGGCGACATCTTCCAGAAGATGCAGCATCTGGGTGTCGATCGACCGCAGGCGCATCCGGCTTTCGGCGTCGGTGCCGCCCGCCCCTGCCCCGCTGTCGGCGCGTTCGGCCAGGATCGCGGCAATCTGTTCCTGACCATCGACCAGCCGCGCAAAGGTCTGGCCATGGGCGGCCAGCGCCGCTTCGAACCGGTTGCCCAGCCCGCCGATCGCGGCCGTCAGCGCCGTCAGCGCCTGATCGGCCCGCGCCCGGTCGGCCTCGGCCTCGGCCCGGGCGGCGGTGAAGAACTCGGCCTGTTCCTCAAGATGCTGGGCCAGGGCGGCGATCACCGCGCGGGCGCCGTCGGTTTCATTGTCGGTCCCGGCAAAGGACAGCCGGGTGAAACTGGACAGCCACTCCTCAAGCTCGCCGTAAAAGCGGTTCTGGCCATGGCTGGCGAACAGGTCGAGCAGCCCGACCACCAGCGACCCCGCAAGCCCGATCAGCGAGGATGAAAAGGCCATCCCCATGCCGCCCAGCTGCGATTCCAGCCCGGCCATCAGCTTGGTGAAGACCTCGGCACTGGATTCGCCTTCCTTGGGCGCCAGCGCCCGGATCGTGTCGACAACCGCCGGAACGGTGATCGAAAGCCCATAGAGCGTTCCAAGAAGACCAAGGAAAATCAATAGGTTGGTCAGATACCGGGTGATATCCCGCGCCTCTTCGATCCGGGCCGAGACCGAATCCAGAATGCTGCGCGCGGCGGTCGAGGAGATATGCGCCCCGCGCGCGCCCCGCGACCGCAGAAGATGCGCCAGAGGCACCAGCAGCCGCGGCGCGACGGTGATCTCATGGCCCGGCCGCGCCGAGGCAAAACCCTCGATCCAGCGGACCGAACGGACAAGCTGGGCCACCTGCCAGAAACAGGTCACGACGCCGAAGAAGAAGACCGAAAAGATCAGCCCGTTCAGCCAGGGATTCTCGACCACGACCGGGGCCAGGCGGGCAAAGACCAGCCAGCCGCCCGCGCCGACCAGCGCCGTCACGATCAGCATCAGCGCGATCTGACGGACCGGCTGGCCGAAATAGGGCGTCACCCGGCGCACGGGCCTGTCCATCTGATGTTCGCCCCCCGGAAGCGTCGTCTTTCGCCGCAGCATAGGCGGGGGGCCGTCATCCGACAAGCGCCGCGCTTACCCGCCGCGCAGCGCGCCGACGCGCGCGGCCAGCGCGTCAAGGTCGGGATCGGCGATGCCAAGCGCCGTCAGATGGGCGACGGTGTTCCAAAGATAGTCGGCGTTGCTGCCGGTCTGGCCCCGGGCGCGGGCGATGATCACCGCCTGTTCGTCCAGCGTGAGCCCCGCGCAATATTGGTCGTGGGCACGGTCGATCACATAGGTCACCGCCGTGACGCTGCGGCCGTCCGTCAGGGTCACGGGCAGGCGGTGTTCAAGATAGGCGTCCGAAATCAGCTCGCGCGCCCGAAGGTAGGCCAGCGTCGCCGGCGCGTCGGTTTCGGCCACACCAAAGGCGACACCGGCGCAGTCGGCGCCCGCCGCCTGATCAAGCGCCAGGACAAGGCCCGGCACCTCGGGCGTGCCGCGATAATGGATCGAGCGCATGCAGAACGACCGGTGCCAGCCCCGAAGCCGCGCCACCTGCCGTTCGGCCGGAACGAAACCCGGGTCCCACATCAGCGACCCGTAGCCGAAAACCCAAAGTCCGATCCCCTGCCCCATCTGGCCCTTCCCCGCTGCCCGCCCTATAAATCGCGAAAAGCCCGGCAAAGGAAGTGCGGCCGATGCGTCTTGTCGTCTGGATCACCGCGATATTTGCCGCGCTTTACAGCGGTTACTGGCTGGTCGGGTCGCGGGCGGCGCTGTCGGGGACGCGGGCGGCGCTTGAGGAGATGCGGGCCGAAGGGCGCGGCGATTTCGCCGGCGTCGCGCTGCATGGCTTCCCCTCGCGGTTCGACATCACCATCGACCAGCCCCGGCTGACCGGCGCCGGCGGCCAAAGCGGCTGGTCGGCGGGATTTTTGCAGATCTTCGCCCTGTCCTACCGGCCGAACCATGTGATCGTCGTCTGGCCGCATGAACAGACCGTCACGCTGGCCGGGCGGGACTATCCGCTGACAGCAACGGACCTGCGCGCCAGCCTGGCGGTGGAGGCATCGGCGGCGCTGCCGCTCGATCATGCCGAGCTGGAAGGGCACGATCTGGCGCTGTCGCTGGGCGAGGCCGGGGGGCTTGACGTTGAAAAGCTGATCCTCGCCGCGCGCCGGACCGAGGGTCAGGCGGCATCGCAGGATGTGGCGCTGGTGGCCACGAACCTTCGCCCCGACGCGACGCTGGCCGCGCGGCTTGACCCGGCGGGCAAGTTGCCGCCCGGCGCGGACGAGGTCAGGGCGACCGCAACGCTGGGGTTCGACCGGCCCGTTGACCGGGGCGCCCTGGCGGAGCCTTTGCGGCTGCAGTCGATCCGGGCGATCAGCGGCGATCTCGGCTGGGGCGGGTTGCAGCTGCATATCAGCGGCGATCTGACCGCCGACGCCGCCGGGTTCGCCGCAGGCGAGGTCGAGATTGCAGCGACCGACTGGGAAAGGCTGCCGGCGATGGCGGTGGCGCTTGGGTTGCTGGCGCCCGGGGATCAGCGGACCTTCGGCAACATGCTGCGGATCATGGCGGGGGGCCGGGATGGCCGGCTGGCGGTGCCGTTGCATTTCGGCGACGGAATGATCTCGGTCGGCCCGCTCTACCTCGGCCCCGCGCCGCGCTTCTGAAAGGCGCGCGCTTTTGCGCCGCGATCCTGCAACACCGGTCTGAGCGGAAAGGCTGATCTTCCAGTGGAAGAGCAGCCCCGCTCACAGCGCCGCGCCGCCCCCGGGGACCATCTCAGCCCGCACCAACAGAGGGCAGCGCCTGCCCCGGATGGCGCGAAGCGCCAGCCCCCCGGAGGGGCAGGCGCTGCCCGGTCGCTTTGGGCGACCGGGCGGTGAGGGTGGGAATGGCGCGGGACGGCAGGGTCACT
>CAZORV010000198.1:0-5291 GCA_964582215.1 uncultured Frigidibacter sp. | reverse complement strand
TGCTGGCCAAGGTCGATGTCGACAAGGAGCAGCAGCTCGCCGGCTATTTCCAGATCCGTTCGGTGCCCACCGTGATGCTGCTCAAGGGCGGCCAGATCGTCGATGGTTTCCCGGGCGCGCTGACCGAGGGCCAGTTGCGCGAATTCCTCAAGCACCACGGCATCGAAGCGAAAGCGGCGGAGACGCCGGTCGAAGACAACGCGCCGGTGATTGTCGATCCGCACGAGGAAGTGCTGCGCCTTCGCCATGCGTTGCAGGCCGAACCGGACCGCGACGAACTGAAACTCGATCTCGCGCTGGCCTTGCTGAAAACCGGTGCAGCGACGGAAGCGGAAAAGCTGCTGGATGCGTTGCCGGCGAATCTCGCCACCGACGATCGCAGCGTGCGTGCCCGCGCGCGCCTCGGCTTTGCTGCCTTGCTCAAGGACGCGCCGCCGCGCGAACCCCTGCTGGCGGCGATCGCCGCCGACGAGAACGACCTGCGCGCGCGCCACCTGCTCGGCGTGCGCATGATCGTCGAAGGCGATTCCGAAGGCGGGCTGAAACAGTTCCTGGAGATGCTGCGCCGCGACCGCAACTACGGCGATGGCCTGGCGAAGAAATCGTTGATCGACGCCTTCCGCATCATCGAAGACGAAGACCTGGTCGGCGCCTACCGGCGCAAGATGGCCTCGCTGCTGTTCTGACGCGAGCTCAGACCGACCAGAGCGTAAAAAGCAGCTGCAGCCCGCGATAGACGAACAGGCTGGAGATCGCCAGCGCGGCGAACGCGCCGAACCCCTGCAGCAGCGCAAGCCAGGCCGGGCTTGCGTAGCACCGCCAGCAGGCGCGGGAAAAATAGCCGATGTTCACCAGCACCAGGCCGATCTTCGCCCAGTCCGGCATGAGCTCGGGCGTCAGTCCCAGGGCCGTGCGCGCCTGCAGGTACAGGTAGGCGCAGGGCATCACCACCACTTGCACGAACAGCATCGTGAACGCCATGAGGGTCAGGGCCAGCACGAAGTGTTCGGCGAAATAGCGCCGGCTGCGCCAGGCCAGCAGCTGCAGCACGAGCGCGATGCAGGGCACGTGCACGAACACCAGCAGCTTGCCGATCGCGTCGGAACGCGCGTGGTATTCGGCCGCATACACCTCGAGGTCGAACGCCTGCCCCTGCCGCCGGGCCCGGTCGCGCGCCTGCGTCAGCGCAACGCGCGCCAAGGGCGCGGTGAGGGCATTGTGCAACTGTCGGCCATGCACTTGCCGGGCGGCGTTCTGTTCCGGCGTACGGAACTCGCGCAACACCGGTTCCGGCACCTGCTGTTCGAGTTCGAGAGTGAGATCGCTCACGCCCGGTGCGAAGAAGAACAGCACGTTGGCGAACAGGAACAGGCTCAGCGGCGACATCCAGCAGGCGCGGCGCCCGCGGATGTAGTCGGCCGGGATGAGCCCGGGGCGCAGCATCAAGGCGCGCAGGCTGCGCCAGAAGCGACCGTCCAGATCGGTGGCGGCCTCGCACAACTGCCCCAACAGGTGCCCGAAGCGACGATCCCGTTCGGCGAATCGGCGTTGACCGCACTGGCCGCAGTACTCGCCGGCCAGGGCCGCCGCGCAGTTCGCGCAGACGGCCTCGGGCGCTGCAGTTTCCTCCATGACCTTCCTCAATACGCTTGCGTATGGCAAGCTCGGCGACGACCCCTTGAGCATAGCCAGCCTGATGAGCCCCCGCAGCCTGCGCCTGTACATGAACCTCTGGCCGCCCTTCCTGTTCAGCGGCGTGCATGTCACGGCCTGGAGCCCGGACTGGAGCCGGGCCCGGGTCGAACTGCGGCAGCGCTGGTTCAATCGCAATTACGTCGGCAGCCACTTCGGCGGCAGCCTGTTCGCCATGACCGATCCCTTTTGGATGATCATGGTCCTGCAGCGCCTGGGCCGCGATTACCTGGTCTGGGACCAGGCCGGCGAGATCGAATTCCTCAAGCCCGGCCGCGGCACCGTGCATGCCGACTTCGAGCTGACCGAAGCCGTGCTGGCCGAATTGCGCGCGGCGGCGGCCGGCGGCGAGAAGATCCTGCGCTGGTTCGAAACCGACATCATCGACGCCTCCGGCGAGCGGGTCGCCCGGGTGCGCAAACGTCTTTACGTCCGACTCAAGCGCGACCAGCGACCGCCGAACTGAGACGGCCGTTTCGCCGGACCCCGTTCCCGCTCGCCCCCGGCTGGCTTATGCTCCGGAGTCCGCGCCCGAGACTTTCCTGCCTCCCCCCATGGAAGAAGAGCTTTCTCCGGAAGAACTGTCGGCCCTGCTGACCAGCTTCATGCCCGAGATCCCGGGTTACCGGGTGCTTCGGCGCATAGGCAAGGGCGGCATGTCCTATGTCTATCTGGGCGTGCAGGAATCGCTCGACCGCCAGGTGGCGGTCAAGGTCATGGCGCCCGAAGCGCTGACCGACGAAAAGAGCAAGCAACGCTTCGAACAGGAAGCGCGCACGATCGCCAAGCTCGAGCACCCCTGCATCGTCGGCATCCATGAGGTCGGACGCACGCCGCAGGGCTTGCTGTACTACGTCCTGCCCTACCTGGCCAAAGGCCATCTCGGCCAGCGCGACTTCACCGGCGACGAGAACCGCGTGGTCGAAGTGTTGCGTTCGCTGCTGTCGGCGCTCGAGTACGCGCATGCGCGCGGCATCGTGCATCGCGACGTCAAGGCCGAGAACGTGCTGTTCGACAACGCCGACCGTCCGCTGCTGACGGATTTCGGTATCGCCCTGTCCAAGCGCGACTCCTCGCGCATCACCACCGCCGGCCTCGCCGTCGGCAGCGGCGGCTACATGGCGCCGGAACAGGCGCGCGGCGAAGCGGTCGACGGCCGCGCCGACCTGTACAGCGTCGGCGTGCTCGCCTTCGAACTGCTGAGCGGTCGCCTGCCCTATTTGTCGAGCGAACCGCTGTCGCTGGCGCTGATGCACGCGCAGGATCCGATCCCGCGCCTGCCGGCCGAGAAGAAACATTGGCAGCCGCTCATCGACCGCGCGATGGCCAAGTCGCCGGACAACCGCTTCCGCAACGCGCAGCAGATGCTCGGCGCGTTGAACCAGATCGCCAACCGCGAACGCATGGTGGTCGACGGCGACAAGCCGGCGGCCTCGTCCGGCCGCAACTGGCTCAAGCCGGCGCTGTTCGGCGTCAGCGGCCTCGTCCTCGTGCTGGCGGCCGTGATGATGCTGCGCGGACGCGAAGCGGCGAAGAAGCCCGACTTCTTCACCGACAAGCCCAAGCCGGCCGAAGTCGCCAGCCCGCCTGCCAAGCCCGCGCCGGCCCCCGCTCCGACAATCGTTGCGCCGGCACCGCCGGTCTCGACCGTCGCAGCGCAGGATCCGACGGCGACGACGCCCGTCGCGCCCGACGCGGCCGCTGCGCAAACGCCGGCCGGCAGCGAAGCCGCAACGCCCGGCGATGCCGTCGCCGCCAGCGGCAACACCGGCGCCGGATTCGCCGCAGTGCAGGCCAGCGTCGTCGTGACCACGCTCGATTACGACCCCACCGTCGTCGGCGCGCGCGAGATCTCCGCCGTGAAGCGGCAGATCGCGCAGAAACGTTTCAGCCTGCCGCCCGGCGGCAATGCCATCGATTCGCTGGCGGCCGCGCGCCGCCTGGCCGCCGACAATCCGGAACTGCCGGCGCTGAGCGAACAGATCGTCGCCGGCCTCGCGAGCGCGATGAACGAAGGCATCGCCGCCAATCGCGACGAAAGCGTCGCCGGCCTTTACCAGCGCGGCAAGAAGTTCGCGCGCGACAACAAGATGATCGACCAGCCGGCCTGGAAGAAATTCCGCGACGGCCTGCCGCCCCTGCTGGTCGCGCGGCTCGAACGCGCCACCCGCAGCAACGACGCGACCGCCATCGATCGCAGCAAGGCGATGGCGCGCACGCTCGAAGTCGATCCGAAACTGCTGGAACCGGCCTGGTCGAAAGCCGTCGTCGCGCAGGCGCCGAAGGCCGAGGCGCCGCGCAGCAGCGGACCGACCATGATCAGCCTGCGCCCCGGCCTGTCGGTGATGCGCGAGGAAGTCAGCCGCAGCAGCTACGCCGAATTCGCCAGCAGCACCGGCCGGCCGAACGCGCGCTGCCGCAATCGGCTGGCGCCGATCTCGATCAAGAAGCGCAGTTGGGTCGATCCGGGCTTCGCGCAAGGCGGCAATCATCCGGTGGTCTGCGTCAGCTACGAGGACGCCAGCGCCTACGCCAAGTGGATGAGCCAGCGCACGGGCGAGAAATACCGCTTGCCGACCTTCGCCGAATGGCAGTTGATCTCGAACTATCGCGGCAGCGGCGACGCCTGCCGCGACGGCAAGCTCGACTGCGGCACCGAAGGCACCGTGCCGACGAACCAGGGCGCGGCCAGTCCGCTCGGCCTGCTCGGCGTGCGCGGCAACGTGCGCGAATGGTTGAACGACTGCGCCGGCAGTTGCTCGCGGCACCAGGTCGGCGGCGTGAGCTGGCGCGACAGTCCGAACCGCGCCGACCCGACCCGCACCAGCGGTTTCGACGTCGGCTACGGTTACGACGACATCGGCATCCGCCTGGTGCGCGAGTCGGACTGATCCACGCGTTCGATCGCTGCCGAAGGCAGCGATCGGCGACGGCGACGGGTATGCTGTGCGAGCCCCCCGCCGCCCGAAATCGCCGAGCCCCCGATGCGCCGTTTGCAACGCTACTTCATCAGCGGTCTGCTGACCCTGATTCCGATCTGGTTGGTCTGGATCGTCTTCAAGTTCGTCTTCGCCCTGCTCTCCGGCATCAGCCAGCCGGTGATCGCGCCGATCACTGCACGGCTGGCCGCCAGCGATCCGCGCATGCTCGGCTGGCTGGCGGCGCCCTGGGTGCAAACCGCGATCGCCCTCGTCGCCACGCTCGCCCTGATCATCGTCGTCGGCGCGCTGGCGCGGCGCGTCGTCGGGCAGCGCCTGCTGTCCTGGTTCGAGGCATTGATCGGGCGCATTCCGTTGGCGAAGACGGTGTACGGCAGCGCGCGGCAGTTGCTCGACCTGCTGCAGACCAAACCCGACGGCACCCAGCGCGTGGTGCTGATCGACTTCCCGCACCATGACATGAAGACGCTGGGCTTCGTCACCCGCGTGATGCGCGAGGCCGGCACCGGGCGCGAACTGGCCGCGGTGTACGTGCCGACCACGCCGAACCCGACCTCCGGCTACCTCGAGATCGTGCCGGTCGAACGCATGACGCCGACCGACTGGACCGTCGACCAGGCCATGAGCTTCATCATCTCGGGAGGCGCCGTCGCGCCGGAG
>CAZORV010000197.1:0-5291 GCA_964582215.1 uncultured Frigidibacter sp. | reverse complement strand
TCCAGGTCACTTCGCGCGGTGCCTTGTAGCTGCCGTAGAAAAGGCCCCGGAAGATATGGACATAGACGGCAAAGAAGAACAGCGAGGCGCCGTTGGCGTGAAGATACCGAAGCAGGTAACCGCCGTTCACATCGCGCATGATATGTTCGACCGAGGCGAACGCCTTGTCGACATGCGGCGTGTAATGCATCACCAGCACGATGCCGGTGACGATCTGCAACACCAGACAGAAGGCCAGGACGATGCCCCAGATCCACCACCAGTTCAGGTTCTTCGGCGTCGGGATCATCAGCGTGTCATAGACAAGGCTGACAATGGGCAGCCGCGCATGCAGCCATTTCTCGAAACCGGACTTCGGTTCGTAGTGATCGTGCGGAATACCAGCCATCGTCCGTCCCCTCAGCCCAGCTTGATCGTGGTTTCGTTTTCGAATTTCGCCATCGGAACCGGCAGGTTACGGGGCGCGGGGCCTTTGCGGATACGGCCGGCCGTATCATAGTGCGAGCCGTGGCATGGGCAGAACCACCCGCCGAATTCGCCTGCGCCATCACCAAGCGGCACACAGCCAAGATGGGTGCAGACACCCATCATCACCAGCCATTCGCCCGCCTCGTCCAGCGTGCGGTTCTTGTCGTCCGCATCGGCCTCGGCCGGAAGGTTGGCGTTTTCGGAGTTCGTGTCGACAAGATCGGTCATCGCGACGGCGCGGCCGGCCTCGATCTCTTCGGGCGTGCGGCGGCGGATGAAGACCGGCTTGCCGCGCCATTTGACCGTCAGCTGGGTGCCGGGCTGAACGCCGCTGACATCGACGAAGATCGAGGCAAGGGCGCGGACGTCTGCCGAGGGGTTCATCTGGTCGGCCAGGGTCCAGACCGTCGCGCCAGCGGCGACAACCCCGGTTCCGGCGGTGGCGTAATAGAGGAAATCCCTCCGGGTGCCTGCGTGGTCTTCCGAATGAGACACGTCTTATTCTCCCTTCCTCGGCCGTCTGACGGACCATACGACTTGCGGCCGCAGTTTCCCGCAGCCTTCCGGGCGGTTATTAGCCGTCAAAATACGGCCCGTCCAGCAGACATTCGGGCGCAGATGAGGCAGTGTGTCGCGCAGTGCATCCCGTCAGCCGCCCCGCCGGCCGCCCCGTCAGCCACGGGGAAGGGTTGCCTGCATCGCCGCGCGCGCCGAGAAGGCAGCTTCCCAGGCGGCAAGGCGCGGCCTTCCGGCCCGCCAGTCGCGGGCGGCAAGGCGGAAATCAAGGTAGCCAAGCGCGCATCCGGCGGCAATCTGGCCCATGTCCGGGGGACCGGCCAGATGGTCCTGCCAATGGCCGTCCAGCATGTCGAGCGCCCGGGAAATCTTGGCCCATTGCGCCTCGGTCCAGTCGGCGAAGCGTTTGTCTTCGGGGCGGAGGCGTTCTTCATAGACCATGAGAATCGCCGCATCCAGAATCCCGTCCGCTGTCGCTTCCAGCGTCAGCGTCCGCCAGAGTGTCGGGGCCGCCGGATAGAACCGCCCCCCGGCCCGGTCATCGAGATAGCGGCAGATCACCCGGCTGTCGTAGATGACGCTGCCGTCCGCCAGTTCCAGCGCCGGTATCTTGCCCAGCGGGTTGTGGGCCACGGGCAGACTGCCCGGCGCCAGCGGGGTTCCGGCGACGGGCATGACCGTGACATCGGCCAACTGGCCCGATTCCATCAGCAGGACCATGACCTTGCGGCCGAAGGGGGTGGTGGGGGAATGGTAAAGGCGCATCAGATCCTCGGCTGGGTTGGTTGTGGTTCAGGCTTTGGCGGCGCGCATCAGGCCGGCGAGCGTGCCGACCTCCTGCCCGACCGGGCTGGCCCCGGCCGCGTCGGCGGCGCGTTCGCGCACCCCGTCCGCCTTGTTCTGCCCAAGCTTCCAGGTGCCCTGCACGTCGGTCACCGTCAGCCGCACCGGCACGATCATCCGCATGAAGCGGTCCAGGACCTCTTGCGTCATCTTGGCGGTCTTCCAGACCGGCTTCGGGCTGAGACGGGCCTCGAACAGGTCGGACAGCCGGTCGAGATGCGGCAGAAGCGCCGCGGCGGGCAGCAGATCCAGATGACCCCGCAGATGGACGGCGACATAGTTCCAGGTCGGCACCTGATCGGGGATCCCGTACCAGTCGGGCGAGATATAGGCGTCCGGGCCGGTGACGGCGATGACCGCCGGCTGGCCGGTCCCGAGCGCACGGACGATCGGGTTCGACCGGACCAGATGAAGGTCGACGGTCTTTCCGTCGCCCGACAGATCGAACGGCACATGCGACGCCAGCGGCCCCTCGGCGCCGTTCACCATCAGCGTGCCGAAGCCGCGCGCGCGGGCAAAGGCCAGGTTCCGGTCAGGGGGGGTGCCGCGAAAGGCGGGGTTCGGATGCATGGGACCTCTCAGTCGGCTGGGGCGACCTTGCCGCAGCGCCCGCGCCTTGTCACCGGGCGGATTGTGACCGGAACAATCCCGCCGGTCAGAGCCAGCCCGATTGCAGGACCGTCGCCCAGTGATCAAGGCCGTTCCGGCGCGCCAGCGCCGCCATCGGCGCCGGATCATAGGGTTCCCGCATCAGCGCCGCCGACCAGAGCCCGTTGCGGCGTTCAATGACCGCAAAACAGGCGTCCGGCGCGCCCGCCTCGACCCGGTGAAGGGCCGGCTCGTCCCATTCATAGCCGGGCAGACCGACGCTGCCGGGGTTGAGAACCATCCGGCCGTCGCGAAGGCGGATCATGCGGGGAAAATGCGTGTGGCCGCACAGGAGGACCGGAAACGCCAGCCCCTCGGCCATGCGCGCGACCGCTTCGGGCCGGTTGGCGACAAAGGCACCTTCGGGCGTGACGCGGTCGATCCAGTAGGAGAGATCGTCGGACGGCGATCCGTGGCAGAGGAAAACCTCGCCCTCGAACAAGGCCGTGGGCGGCAGTCCGGCCAGCCAGGCGCGTTCGGCGTCGCTGATTGCCGCATTGGCAATCCGGTCGGCAGCGGTGGTCTCGGCCGCGACCTTCAGGCCCATGACCCGGTCATGATTGCCGCGAACCGTCAGGAAGGCGCGGTCCTGAAGAATGTCGGCCGTCCCCCGGGCATCCAGCGGCCCGGCAAGGAGGTCGCCCAGATTGACGATCGCGTCGACGCCCTGCCGGTCCAGCGCCGCCAGAACCGCGACAAGCGCGTCACGGTTGCCGTGGATGTCGGCGATGATCCCGATCTTCAAGGCCGCTCCCCCGGTTCCGTTGCGTCCGCGCCATCTGACCCCGGCGGTCCGGCCGGCGTCAAGGGGCGCCTTCCGTCGCCGGTGATCGCGGCGGCGGCGTTGCGGGTGAGTATTTGTGCAAAGAAAAAGTCAGGCGGGGCGAAGGCCCGCGGACTGCGGCGATGGCGGCCGGCGGGCGTGGGCACGTCACCCGCTTGCAACTTCGGCTTTCGCTTGCGAGACTGTCCGGGTTCTCAGGGCGGGGTGAAATTCCCCACCGGCGGTATGGGGCAGACCCCGAGCCCGCGAGCGGCCCCCGGTCGGGGGTGTCAGCAGATCCGGTGCGATGCCGGAGCCGACGGTCACAGTCCGGATGAAAGAGAACGTGGAAAGCGGGCGCTGTCGTGCCCGGTTTTCCCGTGATCGCCTTGGGTGACGTGTCACAGCAAAGGAGATCACCATGACACCCACCCGCTATGCCTTCATCAAGGCCAACTGGCACGCCGAGATCGTCACGCGCGCGCTTGACGGTTTCCGCGCCGCCATCGGCCGGGCCGAGATCGACGTCTTTGACGTGCCCGGCGCGTTTGAAATCCCGCTTCTGGCGCGCGATCTGGGCCGATCCGGCCGCTATGCCGCCGTCGTCGGCGCTGCCTTTGTCGTGGATGGCGGTATCTATCGCCATGACTTTGTGGCGGGCGCGGTCGTGGACGGCCTGATGCGCGCGCAGATGGACAGCGGCGTGCCGGTCCTGTCGGTCGTGCTGACGCCGCATAACTTTCAGGAAACCGAGGTTCAGATCGGCTTTTTCCGCGATCATTTCATCCAGAAGGGCCGCGAGGCGGCGATGGCCGCGCTGGCCATCGCTCAGACGCGGCGCCTGGCCGGCGCTGCGTAAGCAGAGGGGGCGGGGGTGTTCCTGCCTCTGCCTCAGGGCGGATGCCGTGGCCGAAGCGTCGCCTGCGGGCGCTGCTTCGGCCGGACAGGGTCAGGCGATCAGCCCGGTGGAGCCGTGGCCGGTGATCGGGGCGGTGACGATCCGGCCTTCGGGCTGGTCGGTGGTGAAGGTGACTTCGGTGAATTGTTCGGTCCGGCCCATGCGGGGGCTTTCGGTCAGGATGCGATGGGTCAGGCCGGTCTGGCGGGTGAGGTGACGGGTCAGCTGGGCGGCGCCGGCGGCGCGCAGGGCCGCGGCGCGCTCGCGGACGGCGGGGCCTGCGACCTGCGGCATGCGGGCGGCGGGCGTGCCTTTGCGGGGGGAATAGGGGAAGACGTGCAGGAAGGTCAGGTCGCAGTCGGTGATGAGGCGGCGCGAGTTTTCGAACATGGCGTCGGTCTCGGTCGGGAAGCCTGCGATGATGTCGGCGCCGAAGATCATGTCGGGGCGGAGGCGGCGGGCCTCTTCGCAAAAGCGGATGGCGTCGTCGCGCAGGTGGCGGCGTTTCATCCGTTTCAGGATCAGGTCGTCGCCGGCCTGCAGGGAAAGGTGCAGATGCGGCATCAGCCTTGGTTCGGTGGCGATGGCCATCATCAGATTGTCGTCCGCCTCGATCGAATCGATCGAACTGATGCGGAGCCGCGCCAGGTCGGGCACCAGACGCAGGATGCGCATGACCAGATCGCCAAGGCGCGGTGTGCCGGGCAGATCGGCGCCCCACGAGGTGAGGTCGACGCCGGTCAGCACCACCTCGAGAAAGCCCTTGTCGACCAGCCGCCTGATCTGTTCGACCACCACGCCTGCGGGGACCGAGCGGGAATTGCCCCGCCCGAAGGGGATGATGCAGAAGGTGCAGCGGTGGTCGCAGCCGTTCTGGACCTGCACATAGGCGCGGTGGCGACCGAAGCCGTCGATCAGGTGGCCCGCGGTTTCCTTCACGCTCATGATGTCGTCGACGCGGATCTTTTCGGTGGTGCCGATCAGGTCGGGCGCCTTGAGGGCGGGCCCGATGCCGGGCCCCGTGCTGGCCGCCATCTCGGCCGCCATCTCGGCCCAGGTGGCAGCCTGCATCTTTTCGTGGTTGCCGATGACGCGGGTGACCTCGGGCATGGCGGCGAAGGTTTCGGGCTCGGTCTGGGCGGCGCAGCCGGTGAC
>CAZORV010000196.1:0-5300 GCA_964582215.1 uncultured Frigidibacter sp. | reverse complement strand
GCAGCATCGAAATGTGTTGACCGTCACATACCGATCCGTATAGTCGAGCGCCATACGCCGGCGAAGGGAGGTGCTGGCGACATCCGGGTCGGGGGCACAGGACGAGGCCCCACCCCGCATCGCTTTCCGGGGAGGGAAAACGTGCGCTATCTACTTCTGGCTGCCTTGGCGGCCCTGTCCAACCTGTGCCATGCGCAGGTCACCGGCGTGGCCTTCGTGCATGGCACGGGCTCGCAGACCAATGCCTACGCCGACTACTGGAAGCCGGCCTTCGTCGACAACGTGCGCGGCGGCCTGGCCAACCCCGCCAACTACGTCGTCATCAACTGCGACTTCACCCAGTACATGTGGGACAGCCGCGCCTCCGGCTGCCTGGCGACGCAATTGACGAACTTCATCAACGCCAAGGGCATCACCCGGTTGATCGTGATCACGCATTCCAACGGTGGCAACATCGTGCGCTGGATCATGTCGAACCCGACCTACGACAGCCGTTATCCGAACATCATCAGCAAGATCGTCCGGGTGAACGCGCTGGCGCCTTCGTCCGCCGGCACGCCGCTGGCCGACGCCGTGATCTCGGGCAATGTCTTCGAAACCTCGCTGGGCTGGCTGCTCGGCTACAAGAGCGATGCCGTGCGCCAGCAGCAGGTGAGCTGGATGGCGCAGTACAACGCCCAGAACCTCTACGGCACCAGCGGTCGCCCGGCGCTGCCCAAGACCTTCCGCAGCGTCGTCGGCACCGATGTCGATTCGGCGATCTGGGATTCGGACTCCTACTGCGGCGGCTACGCCGAAAACGTCGGCCTCGAAACCACGCAATGGTGGTTGAACTCCTGTTCCGACGGCTTCCTGAACTGCACGAGCCAGTCCGCGGCCGGCAGCGTGTGGTTCCAGGACATCACGCGCATGGCCGGCGCCGAACCGCTGTCGCACAACCAGAGCCGGCGCGCCTGCTTCGGTCTCGACGGCATCCTCCGCAGCGACATGAAGAACTGAGGCCGAAGCCATGAACAAGACCCTGATCTTCGCTTTCATCGCTGCATCCCTGGTCTCGCAGGCGCAGGCGGCCAACTGGTTGCCGGCCAACGACAACGATCTCGTCGCGCAGCGCACCGTCGCCCTGCCCGCGCCTGTCGGCGACTTCGAACGCAAACCGGTCAGTTTCGGCTGGGCGCTCGACCCGTACGCCGAGCTGCGCAGTCCCGAGCGCTTCCAGGCCGAAAGCCGCGAATACTGGATGCAGACCGACGCCGCAGAGCTCCGTCGCGGACTCGACATCGACACCACCTCCGCCGGCGCCCTGATCAGACTCAGCCCCGCCGACGGCCAGGCGCGCGTCGAACTCGCGGAACTGCGCCTGTTGCGTAACGGCCAGGCAATCGATGCGCGCAAGGCTTTCGCGCAATCCGCCGGCGAAGCGCAGCTGCGCGAGGCCGGCATGGACGTCAGCGCCGGCACCGCCGTCGTGCGCCTGGAACCTGCGCTCGGCCAGGGCCGCTTCCGCCTGCAGCTCGAGCAGGCACGCGGACGCTACCTCGTGCATGTCTTCGAACCGGATAGCGCCTATCGCCTGGACGCGCGCGCCGTCCGCGCCAACCTGCTCGCCGGAGACAGGCTGGAGGTGTCGGTGGCGATGCAGAACGGCGAACGCAGGATGGACGCGAGCGAACTGCAGGGGCAGTTGGTCTCGCCCACCGGTACCAGCTACGACTTGCATCTGACCCGCGCCCGGGACGGCAGCTATCTGGCCAGTGCCCGGGTGCCGGAGTCGGCGCAAGGCGCTTCGGGCCTCTGGGAAGTGCAATTGCTGGCCGGCGGCCTGGATGGTGGTCGGCGCATCCAGCGCGATGTGCGCACCGCCGTCGCGATCGCCCAACCGACCGCGAAACTCGCGGGCGCTTACGCCTTCGAACCGGCGAAGCTGCAACTTGCCGTGCCCCTGCAGGTGGGGGCGCCCGGCCGCTACCAGGTCGGTGCGACGCTCTACGCGACGGGCAGCGACGGCGTCGCTCGCCCGGTGTCGCAATCGCATAGCGCGGCCTGGTTGGAGGCCGGTTCGAAACAGCTGACGCTGGCGTTCGATCGCGCGCACGTGCCCGGCGGCTACGGCGCGCCCTACGAGGTCCGGTTCCTGGAACTGAAGGATCAGACGCGCATGGGCACGCTGGAAACCCGCGAACGGGCGGCACGCATCGTCGACTGATTCGCGGCGCGACGAATCGCGAGACAATGACGGCCGGGCGCAAGCCCGGCCGTTTTTCTTGCCGAACAGCCCCGGACCGCAAAACCATCGCATGGATGCCCGCTACTTCCGCTTCGCGATTTTCTATTTCTTCTACTACGCCGCCCTGGGCGCCTACACGCCTTACGTCGGCCGATGGGTCGACGCGATGGGCCACGGCGGCTATGTGGTCGGCGGCATGCTGGTGCTCTGGTACGGAACGCGCATCGTCGCGCCGCCTTTCTGGACCGGCTTCACTTCGCGCAGCGCAACACCCGGTTTTTGGCTGGTGTCCGGCGCCGGCCTGACGGCACTGCTATTCGCCGGCTTCCTCATTGCGCGCGAAGCCTGGCAAATCCTGGCCGTGATGGCCGTTTTCGGCCTGTTCTTCAACGCGATCATGCCGCAGTTCGAGGCGATGACGCTGACCGAACTCGGCGCGCGGCGCACGCAGTACGGACGCATCCGGGTCTGGGGCTCGATCGGTTTCCTGATCGTGGCGTCGAGCTTCGGCTGGTTGATGGACCGCTACGGCAACGGCGCTTTCGTCTGGCTGAGCCTGCCGCTTTTCTTCGGGATGGTCTGCACCAGCTGGTTGCACCGGCATGATCGCCAACCGGAATCGCAGGAAGCGCCGAAAGGCCTGGCCGAATCCCTGCGGCGTCGCGGCGTGAAATCCTTCCTGATGGTGGCCTTGCTGATGCAGCTGGCCTTCGGGCCGTTCTACGTCTTCTTTACCCTGCACCTGCAGCGCGCGGGTCACGACGGCCTGAGCATCGGCCTGCTTTGGGGCCTGGGCGTGCTGATCGAAATCCTGCTGTTCTGGCACGCGCCGCGCCTGATGGAGAAATACGGCGCGCAACGACTGCTGGGATTCTGCCTGGCAGTGACCGTCGTGCGCTGGCTGATGACTGCCTTCTTGGCCGCGTCCTTGCCGTTGATGGCGCTGGCGCAGGCCAGCCACGCCTTCAGCTTCGCCATTTTCCATGCCTGCTGCATGCAGCGCATCGGCGAGCTGTTCCCGCCGCGACAGGTCGCGGCCGGGCAAAGCCTGCTTTACGGCTTCAGTTCCGGCATCGGCGGCGTACTGGGCGCGGGCATGGCGGCGGCGTTGTGGGAATGGCGCGGCGGCACGGCCGCTTTCGTCGCCGGCGCCCTCGTCGCCGCGATCGCCTGGTGCTTCCACCGCGTCAGCTACCGCGCAAGCCACGCCGCCGCGACGTAGCGACGCCGCGCCCGCGCTACCAGCCTAGCTGGCGATTGAGGCTGGCGACGTCGTAATAATCGGCCTGGTAGAAGATCTTGCCGTTCTGGACGCGCATGATCGTGCCGCCCTTGATGTTGACCTTCTGTTGCGAAGCCGGAATGCCGGACCAGGTACCGGTATTGGTGCCGGTCAGTTGCCATTCGTAGGCGATGCCGTTGCCCTGGATGATCGGATCGCCGCGCAGCGTCCATTCCAGGTCGGGCATGGCCCGCATCAGCACGCCGATGACATTGTCCTCGGCCGCCTGGCGCCCGCGCTGCACTTCGCCGACCGATACATCGAGATAGACCACGCCCTCGTCAAGATAGGAACCGGCGCTCTGGACGTCGTGCACGTTCCACGCGGAAAGATAGTCCTCGAGCAGCTTGTCCATCGCCTGCGTCGAATCGGGTGCGGGTGCAGGCGCGACCGGCGCCGGTGTCGCTGCTGCTGGCGCGGCCGCGGCGGGCGCGGGCGTCGCTGCGGCCGCCGGCGCTTCGGGCTCTGCGGAGCAGGCCATCAGCATCAACGAGGGAACGAGCACGATCAGGATTCGGGAACGCATGGAAGTCTCCGGGGGGTCAGGGCGCATCGCCGTTCAAGGACTCGAACTCGGCGAACCAGCGGCTATAAGGAACGCAGGAAGCCCGGTCGCGACAACGGGCCGTCGGCAAGTGGGCGAAATGCACGCGGTCCAGGGCGTCGGCGCCAAGCTCGGCGCAACGCGCCGGGTCGAGCAAGCGGGCATCGCGACAGACCGAGGCCACCACGGGCAACGTACTGGCCGTCGCCGACAATTGCGCCTGGATCCTGGGTTTCAACGACCAGGCCATGAACGCGTAGGCGCAGTTCGGATGGCGCGCACCGGTCTTCAACAGGGACGCATGCAGCCAACCTGCGCTGCCTTCGGCCGGCAAGCTCATCGCCACGCTGGCCCCCTCGTCTCGCAGGCGGTCGAACTGGCGCACTGACGCGGACATCGCGACGACGGCACCTTGCCTGAAATCGCGCAAGGCCTTTTCCTCTCCATAGCGCCAGATGCTGTGCAAGAGCGGACGTTGCTGGCGCAGCGCATCCAGCGCGGCGGCGAACTGTTTCTCGTCCAGCTCGAAAGGATCTGCGATCGCCAGTGGCGGTCGCTGCGTCCGCAGGAACAGCGCCGCGTCGGCGATGCCGATCGCGCCGACGGAGGACTGGACGCGTCCCGCGTTCGTCTTGCCGTCCGGCAGGGTCTGCGCTTCGTACAGCAGCGACCAGCTCGTGACGGGCTCCGGGAAGACGGTCGGGTCGTACATCAGGACATGCACGCCAGCCTGGAACGGTATCGCATACCTCACGCCGAACTGGCTCATCCAGGGCGAATCGGCGAACCGGGGATCCACACCGGACAGGGGCGGCACCCGCCGCGTGTCCAGTGGTTGCGCCGCACCGCCCTGGATCAGCTGGACGCTGACCACGCCATCCGCAACGACAAGATCGACCGCTTCGTGCTGGACCTTGCCGACGAATTCGTCGGCGTAGTCGGCCGTACTCAGGCTCAATCGGCATCCGGTACCGCGTTCGAATTCATCGAACCAGGCGTCGCGCGGCCGCTCGGCCGTCTTGCCCAAGTAATCGGACGGCAACAGGACGCCCAATTGCCGTTCCAGCGGATATTCGTCTGCCGCGGTTCCGGCTTGAGGGGCGTTTCCTGAGGGCGCGCGCCCGCAGGCGACCAGAGCGACGATCGCCAACAGCAACAGCAAATGTCGGAAGGGATCTGCGATCACGACGCGCGACAGGCTCGGGGGCCTCCAGCTTGCCCATCCCCCCGCGCTTGGGCAAGAGCGA
>CAZORV010000195.1:0-5356 GCA_964582215.1 uncultured Frigidibacter sp. | reverse complement strand
GTTCGGAAATCTGCACGTCGCCCAGCATCGCATAGGATGCGGTGACGCCACCGGTCGTCGGGTGGGTCAGAACCACGACATAAGGCAGGCCCGCCTCTTTCAGCATCTCGACCGCCACGGTGGTGCGCGGCATCTGCATCAGCGACAGGATGCCTTCCTGCATCCGCGCGCCACCGGCGGCGGCGAACAGGACCAGCGGCAGCTTGCGCTTGGCCGCATGTTCGGCGGCGGCGATGATCGCGTTGCCGACATACATGCCCATCGACCCGCCCATGAAGGTGAAGTCCTGCGCGGCGGCCACGATCTTGGTCCGGCCGATCTCGCCCTCGGCCACCAGCATCGCGTCTTTCTCGCCGGTCGCCTTCTGCGCGGCCCGCATCCGGTCGGGATATTTCTTCTGATCGCGGAAATGCAGCGGGTCGGCCAGCGGTTCCGGCACCTTGATTTCGCTGAAGACCCCGCCGTCGAACAGCGCGGCGAACCGTTCACGCGGCGTGATCGCCATATGGTGATCGCAATTGGTGCAGACGTTCTGATTGTCGGCCAGTTCGCGGTGGAACAGCATGGTCCCGCATTCGCCACACTTGGTCCACAGATTCTCGGGCACCTCGCGGCGCGAGAAAAGCGAGTTGATCTTGGGCCGGACGTAGTTGGTGATCCAGTTCATGGTCTTTCGCCTTCGCCGCTCGTCAGAGCCCCCAATTAAGCCGAGGGCGCGGGAAATGCAATCTTGGGCGGCCATCAGTCGCAGGGATGCCGGTGAAGTTATTTTCCGGCGCGCGGCAACTCTGCGATCCTCGCCGCCGTATCTCGTCCAGCGGACAAGGCGGAGGGTCAGGGATGAACGGCGACAAAAACCAACCGGGCATGGGCGAACTGGTCTATCGCCAGCGGGTCTGGACAAGGCTGACACACTGGATCTGGGCCATCTGCCTGTTTTTCCTGCTGTTGACCGGGTTACAGATCTTCAACGCCCATCCCAGCCTGAACATCGGGCTGGAAAGCGGGTTCGAGTATGACAATGCCGTCCTTGAGATCGGCGCGCGGCAGGTCGGCGACGAGGTTCGCGGCTATACCAGGCTGTTCGGGACCGAGTTTGACACGACCGGCGTTCTCGGCCTGTCGGGCAACGATGTGCAGGCCTTTCCGGCGGCGCTGACCATTCCGTCCTACCGCAGTCTGGCGACGGGGCGGATCATCCATTTCTTCTTTGCCTGGATACTGGTCGGCACGCTGGCGGTCTGGTTCGCGGCCAGCCTGTGGAACGGCCATATCCGCGATCTGTCGATCACGCGCCGCGACATTGCCGCCCTGCCCCGCGACATTGCCGACCATGCCAGGCTGCGGTTCCATCACACGCGGTCCTATAACGTGTTGCAAAAGCTGGCCTATGCCGGGGTGCTGTTCCTGGCGTTGCCGCTGATGATCCTGACCGGGCTTTGCATGTCGCCGGGCTTCAACGCCGCAGCCCCCTGGCTTCTGGACCTGTTCGGCGGGCGGCAGACGGCGCGGACGGTGCATTTCGTCGTCATGCTGGGGCTGGTCGGCTTCTTTCTGATCCACATGGCGATGATTCTGGCGGCCGGGCCGCTGAACGAGATCCGGTCGATCATCACCGGCTGGTACCGGATCGACCCCGAAGGCAAAGGAGAGGCGAAATGAACCGCCGTGGTTTTCTGACGCGCAGCCTGATCGGCGGGTCGACGTTTGCCCTGTCGGGGGCGCTGTCGGGCTGCAAGGTGCTGGACCGGCTTGGTGACGGGGACAGCACGCTTCACCGCACGATTGCGGGGGCGAACGGCCTGACCTATCGGGCACAACGGCTGATCGGCGGCGGCCATACGCTGGCGCCGGAATATGCCGAGGCCGACATCCGCCAGTCGCAGCATCCGAACGGCTCGGTCAATCCCGATACCGAGGATTATCTGGCGCTGGCGCGCAACGGCTTTGCCGACTACCGCCTGACCGTGACCGGGCTGGTCGAGGCGCCGCTGACCCTTGGCCGCGATCAGATCATGGCGCTGCCGTCCCGCACCCAGATCACCCGCCACGACTGTGTCGAGGGCTGGAGCTGCATCGCCAAATGGACCGGCGTGCCGCTGGGGCTGGTCCTTGATCAGGCCCGGCCGAAGGTCGCGGCGCGCTTTGCGGTCTTTCACTGCTATGACGCGATCGAACGCAGCCTGTCGGGCGTGGTCAAATATTACGAAAGCATCGACCTGATCGACGCCTGGCATCCCCAGACGATCCTGGCCTACGGCATGAACGGCAGCCCGCTGCCGGTCGCGAACGGCGCGCCCTTGCGGCTGCGGGTCGAACGGCAGCTGGGATACAAGATGGCCAAATATATCCACACGATCGAACTGGTGCAGGATCTTGCCGGGTTCGGAGCGGGCCACGGCAGCTATTGGGCCGACCGGGGTTATGACTGGTATGCGGGCATCTGACGCCGGGGCCGCGGGTCAGACCCGCAGCACCAGCCGGGCCAGCAGCCAGGCGACCACCATCGTCAGAAGATCGACCAGCACCAGCGGCAACAGCGCCGAAGGCGAGGCAAGGTCGACCGACTGCGTCCAGAGCGCCAGCCCGTCCATGTTGCCCTTCAGCCCGACCAGCAGGAAGGCCGCGACATTGTTGGCGAAATGCAGGCCAAGTGCGGCGCCGATCGACCCGGTCCGCGCCGTCAGGTCGGCGGCGAACAGGCCGAAGATCACCGCCCAAAGCGCCACGGCAATCGCGTTCGGCCCGTAGATCGACGGCGCATAATGGCCAAAGCCGAACAGGCAGGCCGGGACCAGCCCCCAGATCAGCGGCGAGGCGAACCGCGCCCTGAGCTGCTGCAGAAGATAGCCGCGAAAAACCAGTTCTTCCGCACCGGTCTGGATCAGGATCGCCACCAGCGCGGCGGGCAGCCAGGCCAGAAAGGCGCCGAAACCCACGTCCGGCTCAAGCCGGTCGCCGAACAGCGACAGGACCAGCAGCGACAGGTTCAGCGCCAGCACCGCCAGGGCGACACGGCCGAAGTCATGGATGGCAACCTCCGCCGGGCCGAACAGCGTCCCTGCGCGCCGCCGGTGCAACAGCCGCACCACCGCCATCGGCGCCAGCCCCAGCCCCGCGAACGAGACCAGCAAAAGCAGCATCGCCCCGGGCGTGCGGCCCGAGGCCATGGCGAAGAAGATCCCCTGCGAGATCATCGGCCCGTAGCGCAGGTAAAGCAGCGCGAAAAGGCCAAGGAACGACAGGGCATAGATCGCCAGAACCAGCATCATCCCCAGAACGGTCCGCCAAAGCTGCGCGCGCGGCAGCGCGGGGGCAACGAAGGCCGCGAGGGGCCGATAGGCAGGCAGGTTCCGGATCATGCGGCACCCTAACCACCCCGGGCGCCGTTTCGCAATGACGCTTGTGCGGCGGGTCCCGCGCCAGTATCCCTGAGGCGGGTGCAGGCTGCGGACAGGGCAGGCAGAAGGATCGCGCGTGACCAGCCAAAGGATCAGACGTCTGGCAATGGCCGCCCTGATCGCCCTGTTGCCGGGCGCGGGCTCGCCCGCGCTGGCCAAGGCGGCGCCCGCGAAAATGGCGGTGGCCGATGGCAAGCTGACCATCGCCGCCCCCCACGGCTTTTGTGTCGACGCCGAGGCCAGCCACGAGACCGGCGACGGTGCCTTCGTCCTTTTCGGCAGCTGCGCCTCGCTTGCCAAATCCACGCTGGCGGCCAGGCCGAAAGCGCCGGCGATCCTGACCGCCTATGTCTCGGACGGGGCGCCGCCGGGCGACGAATTCGCGGCCTCGTTCCAGCCGATGGCACGGTTTCTGACCTCGGAGGCCGGGCGCAAGGCACTGAGCCGCGCGGGCAAGGCCCGGACCGTGGTGATCCGCCAGATCGTCGCGGACAGGGATGTGCTTTACATCCGCGCCACCGACAGCGCCGCGCTGGAAGGGCAGGATGTCGAACCGGAATATTGGCGCGCGCTGTTCGCGCTGAAGGGCCAGATCGTCACGCTGTCGGTTCTGGGCCTGGCCGACAAGCCGCTGTCGGGCGCGGACAAGCGCGCGCTCTTGGATCAGTTCGTCCGCAAGGTGCGGGCGGAAAACAGGGGCTAGCCGGACATGGGCATCCGTTGGCTGCAACAGCTGGGCAAGACCGCCCGCCGCGCCCGCTGGCGTGACAGGATCAGCCGGATCGCGACCATGAGCCCGGCCGAACTGCGCCGCTGGCGGGCCGAGGCCCGGGCGCAGCGGCACGAGGCCGGGCAATTCCTGACGCTGGCCGAACAGCGGCTTGCGCGTCTGTCCGCCGACGCCGCGCCCCGCCTGCCCGGCCGCCCCGACGTCGTCTGGCGCCCCGCCCTTTGGCGCGCCGCGATCCTGCCTGCAGCCCATGTCGGCGCGGCGGGCGGGCCGCTTGACGCCGAGGTCGGCTTTTTTCACGATTGCCCGCTGAAACAGTCGATCGTCCGGCAGGTCCGCAACGATGGCGATGCCGCCCACCCGCCCTACGGCCTGTCGGTCGAGGTCTTCGGGTTTCGCGGCAGCTATTTCTCGCTGTCCTGCGGCCTGCCCCTGCCGGAATTCGCGGGCACCGGCGCGCGGCATGTGATCGCTGTCCGGGCCGAGGTCGAGGGCGCCGTGGCGCTGGGCGCGCGGCTGAACATCCTTCACGGTCCCGACAAGGCCGAGGTGATGGCCGGGATGCGGCGCGACGGCGCTCTGGCCGAGGCCGAGTTCGGGCTTGGCGCCATGGATCTGAACGAGCGGCGGATCGAGCGGATATGGCTGGACATTTTCCTGCAAGATCCGGGGATGAGCCGCGTGGTGCTGCGCGACCTTGTCCTGTCGCGGCGCCTGCTGGCCGGGTTTTAGGGGGCGAGATGGTCGAACTGATCGAAACGCGGCTGAGAGCGGGGGTCTGGCAGGCGCTTCTGCGCGCGGCGGTTGCGCCCGAGGTCGAGGTCCGCCATGACGGCGCGGCCCTTGCGGGCCTGACGGTTGAAAAGGCCGGCGATCTCTGGCGTGTCCGCGTCGCAATTCCTGCGACCATGCTGAACGAGGGGGCGGAGGCCTTTCTCCTGCTCGACAGCCGGACGGGCGCCCGGCTGGGGCAGTTCACGATCCTGGCCGGAGACCTTGCCCCCGACCATCTGATCGCCGAGGTGGCGCAGCTGCGGGCCGAGCTGGAGCTGCTGAAAGAGGCGGTCCGGCTTCAGTCCCGCGCGGGATAGGGCCCGTTCGGCCCGCCGGCATCGGAGGAAGGACCGCGCCGCCCCATTCGGCAGGGGCAAGTGACCCTGCCGTCCCGCTCCGGTCCCGCCCGCACCGCCCGGTCGCCCAAAGCGACCGGGCAGCGCCTGCCCCT
>CAZORV010000194.1:0-5432 GCA_964582215.1 uncultured Frigidibacter sp. | reverse complement strand
GTGCTGCCAGGCATCCCCTGCCGACTCCGAGGTCAGTGCACCGGTGTTCACCGCATCGCCGGTGGGGACCTGACCTTGGTACTCGCTAGGCCCGATGACGAGATGCGTGGTCTGGCGGTTGACGCTTCGCTTTGGGGTGCATCCGACGCCGCCGAGCTGGTCCCACCGACTTCGGTCACCTGATCCCGCCGTTAGTAGACCCCCGTCGTCTCAACATCGACCACCGCGCACCCCGTCATTCGGTTCACCTTCCCCGCCTCGCGGCTTCTCCTACCGGGCCCCCTTGGTCCCGAACCCGCCCGGTGCAAGGTCCGTACCCGCCCCCGCCGCCATCGGCAACGCCGAGCCGGTGGGCTCTAGAGGTCGGCCCACTCAGGTTTCATGTAGCGGCCCTCGGCGACCTCGGCGACCGCGATCAGGATGGTGGAGGTGTTGGCCTCGTCAAGGTGGGCCAGGCCGTCGCCGAGCAGCCCGCCGGGGGCCAGGTCGACGGCGATCCGCAGCACGGTCATCTCGGAGCTGCTGGCCCCGTGCCACGGACGCCGGGGAATCATCTGGTTGTGGGTGCGGTCGTACTCGTCGTCGTCGGCCTTGCGCCCGGTGTACGAGTCGGCCCACGCGGTGAACGCGGCCCGCGCCTGCTCGTCGGCGGCGAGGTCGTCACGCAGCTGCGCCCAGTCGATCCACAGCCCCTCCGGGATGCGGGTGCCGTCGAACGGTTGAACGTACTGGGGCCACCCCCCGAGCTTGACCAACCAGATACCGTCCACGGCGTTGATCAGCAGTTCGGTGGCCGCCCGCTGGTTGGAGTCGCCGTTGAGCCCCGCCCGTAGCCGACGCGCGGCCTCAGTGGTGGTGTCGTGGAGGTTCATGCCCTGACGGTACCGCCGGGGGCTGACACGACTCGGCCTCGGCGGTGCAGTGCCGGTGGCGTGCAGAGGCGGGGCTGATCCGCTCAGTGATCGCTCTCGCCGCCGCGGGCGCGGACTGCGACGAGCAACCAGTGCGTCGCACCGAGGCACAGCATCGAAAACGTCAGCGTCACCAGGAACAACCAGAAAGACCCGGAACTGCCGCCGACCGACGCCGACGCGAAAAGAGCAACGATGAGCCCGGCGGTCAACCCCTGCTTCACGTTACCCGCCATATCGAACAACTCCCTGCCGCACGTAGAGTACCGACTCCCCCACCCCTCGTGAGTGTCCCAGCCCGCACCTCCGATCGCAGCCCGGGTGGGCCGGCCCGAGTTCAGCCGCGGGAGGTCAGGGCGGTGCGTGGCCACCACGCGCTGACCCGTACTTCGCATGCCCGACATGCGGTTGCCGGGCCGGACCTACCGAGCGGCGGCGAGGAAGTCCCGAAGAGGCGACAGGTCGTGTGCCCAGAAGAGGGTGAGTCCTCGTTCTTGGGCGTACTCGAGGTTGGGGAGCGTGAAGACGCCCGAGAGGATCGCAGCGGGGACGCAGTTGACCGCGCCGAACTCCTGGCGCCACACGACGGCCTTCACGGCAGCGTCGTTGTTGATGCGCTTGTAGCTGTTGGTGGAGCTGTTGGAGACCTTGCACTCGGTGGGCATCAGCCGGCCGTCCCAGAGGCGTATGGGGACGTCACTTCGGCGCGAGCCCACCATTACCTCTCCGCTGAAGTGTCCGGGCTGTGGCGCGAGACTGAGATGCGGGATCTCGTGTGCGGCGACCTCGGCGAACTGGCACTCGGCTGCAAGGAAGCGCTTGACCTCGTTCTCCTGCTCTCGTTTGCCCTCGTTGCGGCGCTTGGTCTCGGACAGGCGGGTGGCTCGCAGAGCTGCGGAGGCAACGATCGCGGCCTGGCGCTCAGCCTCGGTGGGTTCGCGGTTCTCGGTGACCCAAGGGAAGCGTTCGCGGTCGAGACCGAGCAGGATGGTTTCGAGGAGTTTGCGGGCGCGGTCGGGTTCGGCGGCGATGAGCCCGCGAGCCATGGTGACCTCGGTGATGGTCTCGAGATCGTCCTTGCTGATCGGCGGAGACGCGAGGAATCGGGCGGCCTCTGCCATCTCGGCGTCGACCATGAGTTCGGGCGCGTAGGTCTGCGCGTCGCGTAGGTCGTTCGTGAGCTCGAGGGCGTTCTCTATCGCCTCTCGGGACGTCTGGAAGAAGGTGAGGTAGTCCTCCAGCGGCTCGGTCATCCGTTCCTCGCGGAAGACGGTGATCGCAGCTTGGCGGTTAGCTTCCAGCTGTTCTCGACTCCAGACCGGTGGCTGGGCGGTCATGTTGCGTTGAGCATGTCCAGGCTTGGCACGGGCAGGCGCTCCATCTCTCGCGGCTCGAACTTCGTCAGGCCGCCAGCGTATGTGCGGCCCTGCCCCAGCGTGACAGTTTGGCGTAGATGTTCGGCGAGTTGAGACAGCGCGTTGCTGCTGAGGGGCTCGCGAGGATAGATCCCGTGGGCGATGTTGATGTGGCGGGCTTCGGCAAGGTTCTGCACAAAGGCAGGGGGTCGGCGCGCCATGTATGTGGCTAGCAGAGGGGCCGGGTTCCGGAGGCCAACCGACCACCACGCGCGCCGCGACGACGCGATGTAGCCGGCCTTTGCGGCCTTGACGTGCGGCCGCCGGAGGAAGCGCTCCACGGCCTTGCGCTCCTCGCTGTCCAACTCGTCCAAGTCAGCGGGCAGATCGATGACCACCCGGAGCGTTGAGGGGTCGTCTAGGACGCGGCCGGCCGCGAAGAGCTCCCTCGCCTTGGTCACAGAGGGCGTGAGAACGCTGCCCGGCAGCTTGGTGTCCGCGCGCGAGGTGACCCAGACGCTGTTGGCGCCTGTGACGGTGCCTCGGTGTACTCGCGCGATCTCGCCCAGCTCGACGTACCCCTCGGGAAGCTGTGGCGTCACCCGGAGCAGGGGTGTCCATCGGGGAGCCTCGATCAGCCGCTCACGCGTGACCTTACGGCCCTTGGTGAGGTCGCCCAGGTCCGCGAGGGACTCGGTGGCCTTGAGCTTGATCGAAGTGACGGGAGCGCCGACCTCGAAGCAGGTGATCGCGGCAGTGGTCGCCGCGTCGGCGAACGGCATAGCCTTTGGGTCGACCACGTGGACAGACCGGCCGCCTAGGTCCTGCACGAGCAGCTGGCGCACCAGGGACCCGTAGTTGACGTCCAGCCACTCCGAGGACGTCACGAAGGCACCTAGATCGCCGCGCTGGGCGTGTTCGAGAGTGGCCAGGAAGAAGTGCACGTGCAGGCCCGCCAACTGGGACGCCTTGTAGCCCCGCTCAGCAGCGGTTCGAGTGAGCCACTGCTTCCAGGCTGCTGTGATCCCGTGGTGGCGGACATAGGGCGGGTTGCCGACGTACAGCGTTCGTCCGCTGATCATGGGGACTTCCAGCGTCCGGTAGTCCAGAAGCTCGACCTGACTGCGGCCGGCGAGGCCGGCCACGCTGAGATGCGCCCGAGCCATGAGGGTCGCCACTGGATCGACGTCGGCGCCCACCAGCTGCGCTTCCTCGAACTGGCGGCCGGCGGCGACGAGGAACCGCGCCGACCCGATGCCGGGATCGATCACGCGCTCGGGATGATCCTGCTTGCGAGCCCAGGCGAGCATGGCGGCGACGATGGCGGGCGGGGTGTAGGTCTGCCCCTGGGGCCGCCGGTCGTCAGCGGAGCGCAGGGAGCAGAACGCGTCCCCGAGCGGGTCGGCGCCGGCCGCGATGAGAGCCCGGACGGTGTCCAGGTCCGCAGCCGGCTCGGTGGCGGTCTCAAGCAGCTCTTTCTCGGCCGGCGCCCACCCGGGGACGTCCTCGGCTCCCAGGGCGAGTGCCGTGGCAATCAACTGAGGGATGGAGTGAATCGCCACAGTGATCATGCTCGCGCTGGCCTCCGACACCGTTGAGTCGCGGCCCGTCACGATGCGTCCACCTTGGCCTTGTGCCGGTACCCGGCGAGCCTCTGATCCCAAGCCCCGGCGTGCGGCTCGAGCATGCGGTCGAATCGCTTGGCGTCCTTCTCTGTGATCCGGAACAGGCTGCGCCGCAAGTACACCGACCAGGTCTCCGGCTTCGGGAAGCTCGTCATTTGTGCGACCTCCGCGGCGAGGTCGATCCCCTCGCCGACTGGAGCGAGTGAACCGATCTCGATCGGTGCCTCGAGGGGGAGCTCGCGGTCGCGCACGCGCAGCGGGTGGGCCGCGGTGCCCATCTGCGCGGTCACGGCGGCCGAGCCGATGATCAGGCCGCGGTCTCTCGTCGGGTTCTTGTAGCAACCGCGAGTTGTGTAGAGGTACAGGACGTCTCCGGTCTCGAGCGTCGGAAAGATGTGGTGGTAGCGAGGCTGCGGGAAGGCGACTCTCCGATTCTCCAGCACCCACACGAGTGCCTCACGGTCGCCGATGACCGCCAGATGGGGATTCCGATGTGCCATGAGTCGACCCTACTACGGTCGACCGCCGAGGGTGTGCCGGCGTTTCGCGTGTCACCCGCGAAAGCGTCAGATGAGTCCGAGGGCGCGGTGGATAGCGTCGAGGTCGGCCGCGAGGAGGTCCGCGAGTTCCGTCTCGGTGTACGGCACCACCTTCACCCTCGAATAACTCACCCGCGCGTGCTCGCCGGCACGGATGAAGGCGTCCTCAATAAGGTTTGCGATTGCGGGCGTGGTGGCACCGCTCACGGGCACAACCAGCCAGGGGGCGAACCACTCTTCGTCCTCTTTTCGGACTACGCCGACCTCGAATCTCCAAAGTGGTTCTGGGATGCGCGCCTTCTCCTCGGCCAGCCACTGGGCTGTCCTCTTCTTCCGACGGAGCCAACCATCGATGCCGCCCTGCGGGTCGCCGACCCGGGGCCCCAGTCCCCGCGCATCTGCCTGGGTTGGCGGGAGCAACAGCGTCGCGGTCCCAGTCCACCGGTTCGGATGGCATGCCCTGCGCATTGCGACCTGCGTCTCGCGGGTGCCTAGCCGCCGGGCCCGATCGACAAACGTGGCCACGATGGGCGCGAGTACTTGCGCCGCCTCGCTCATCTCAGCAGCTTCATCCGCTTCGGCGCTCGCCCGCTGTGCCTCGAGAGTCTCGCGCTTCAGTCGCTCAGCAGCGAGTCGGGCTTCAGCTTCGGAGAACGGGTCCACGTTCCGAGAATCTACGGGGTGCGGGCCGCGCGGCTACCGACGGGCGTCAGCTGACGACGCGCAACGCAGGTCGCCCGGTCCACTCCCCCGCGGCTGTGGGGGTTTCGGTGGGTAGGTGGGTGAGGGTGGCTTGGACGTCGGTCCAGACCTGGCCGATGGCGATGCCGAACACGCCTTGCCCGCCGCGGACGAGGTCGATGACCTGCTGGTCGGTGGTGCACTCGTAGACGGTGACCCCGTCGGACAGCAGGGTGAGCCCGGCCAGGTCGTGGGTGCCGTGCGCGCGCAGGGTGCCCAGGGCGGTGCGGATGTTGGCCAGTGACACCCCGGTGTCGAGCA
>CAZORV010000193.1:0-5487 GCA_964582215.1 uncultured Frigidibacter sp. | reverse complement strand
CGGATGCCCCGGATGAGCGGGCGGACCGGGTGGGCGGGGGCGCGAAGTTGCCGCGTCAGGGCCGGATCCGGATCGTGGTCAGCGACCAGGGTGCGACCGGGACCTGGTAGGTCCGTCCAGCTGCGGCGACGGTGATCGACTTCGCCTGCCAGCCCCCGTGGTGCACCAGGACGACGATCTCCCCTGTCGGGGTGCGGAAGGCGACCTGCTCCATCTGCGCGCTGTCCACCGACGAGGCGACCCGCACCGAGCCGCGCGGGACGAACCGTGCCGCGTGGGCCAGGACGTAGTAGTCCGCCTGCGGGCTGGCGGTGCGGTTGGCGACGGTGACCACCCCGGTGCACGTCGTGCAGCCGCCCGCGTGCGGGCCACCGGCGGGGTCCAGTGCCAGGTTCCAGGTCATGACGGCACTGGCCCAGTCCCGCAGCGCCGGGATCAGCACGCCGCGGCCGTGGTGGTAGACGGTGTCGGCGAAGGTGGTCTCCGGGGTCGCCGACCGGGTGCCGGAGCACTCGGTGACCCAGATGGACGCCGTCGGGTAGGCCCGGTGCAGCTCGGCCTGGGCGGAGCTGTCGCCGGCGTAGCAGTGGTACGCGATGCCGGCCAGGGAGCTGCCCGCCGGACCTGCCAGCAGCCGGGCCGGTCGGTCCAGCTCGGGGTCGGTGCCGGCCGGGACGGCGGCGAGGTCGGACTCGTGCAGCGACCAGTTGTGGTCGAACCCGAGGATCCGGGTGGGCAGCCCGGCCGCGCGGATCTCCCCGGCCAGCGCGGTGATCAGGGCGCTCTCCTGGGCGGTCGACAGGAACATGCGCGGGTAGTCGCCCCACCATCGGATCTGCGGCTCGTTCTGGGGCGTGATGTAGTCGATCGGGACGCTCGCGGCCCGGTACTGGTCCAGGGCCCGGGCCAGGTAGCGCGCGTAGGTGGGGACGGCGCGGGCGTCGGCGCGCAGCGTCCCGCCGTACAGGCTGCCGGAGTCCTTCAGCCAGGCCGGCGCGGACCATGGCGAGGCGACGATGACGACCTTGGGGTTGATCGCGCGGATCTCACGCAGCACCGGGCGCAGCTGGGCGGCGTCCCGGGCCGTGGACAGCTGCGCCAGGGCCCAGTCGGTCTGGCCGCGGGGCATGTCGTCGAACGTGTACGGCGTGCCGGAGGCGAAGTCCGAGGTGCCGAACGGGATCCGCACCACGGACAGTCGGACCGGCCCGGCCGGGTCGAACAGCTGCAGCAGGACCCGGCGGCGCTCGGTCGCCGACAGCCCGGCGAGCAGCTGGGCCGACGAGTGGGTGAGGCTGGCGCCGAACCCGGTGATCGGCTGCCCGGCACGGGTGGTGTCGACCGTGATCCGGGCCCCGGAGGCCACGTTCAGCGTGGCGCCGGCGGGGTAGGTCCCGATGGTGCGCAGCAGGTCGGTGCGGTTGGGCGTTGTCGACACCACGAGTGCCGTGCCTGCCGCCTGGGCGTCGCTGACGGTGGTCGCGGCGGGCGCGGCCGGGGCCGCGGGGGCGATGGGCATCCCTTGCGCGGCGGACCCCCCGATGAGTCCGCCGACGGCCAGCAGGATCCCCACGGCGGCCAGGATCGTGGGGTGGACCGGTCGGGTCGCGACGACGAGCGGCTCGGGTCCCGCTGTGGTCAGGCGTCGGATCATGTGGCGGTCATCGGCTGGATCGGGCACCCGGTTGAGGTGTGCCCGCAGCCGTTGCGCCACCTGTTCGGTGACGGGGACTCCCCGCGGCCGCTTGGCAGCCCACGGCGACCAGCCGCCGAGCCCCACGCGGGAGCTCGGCGGCTGGTCGCGACGGCGGGTGCCCCGAGGGGCCCCCGGCGTTCTCAGGCGGGGGACGGGTCCGATCCGATCCGGGAGTACGACGGCTCGGAGCCGACCTCGGCGTACCGGTCGGGAACCCGCTGCAGCCCGTCGTAGGCCTGCATCACCGGCTTCTCGATGAGCACGTTGACGATGCGCGCCACGACGACCGCCAGGGCGATCAGCAGCGCGGCGGTGACGAGCACCCCGACGGTGGTGCCCGCCGCCGGCAGCAGGCCGTTCGACCGCAGGGCCTTGAGGATCGGCTCGTGCACCAGGTACAGCGAGTAGCTCAGCGCCCCGATCCACACGGTCGGGCCCCACATCAGCCAGCGCGGCTGGTCGTCGCGGGTGAGCACGATCGTGCCCAGGACCGCGGCGGCCAGCAGGCCGAACGGGATGTGCAGCAGCTCCGCCATGCCCTGGTCCATCTGGGCCCGGGCCAGCACGCCCGCGACGACGGCCACCGCAGCGGTCAGCAGGATCGCCCGGCGGGCCGGCCGGCCCAGCCGCAGCCCCGCGGCGCACAGCACCGCGAGCAGCATGCCGAACGCGAACAGGTGCATCTTGGCCACCGGGCCGAACCAGATCGACCAGTTGGTGTGCGGGGTGTGCGCGACGAACATGTGGTAGCTCAGGAAGCTGATCCCGATCGTCCCGATGACCAGGGGGATCCCCGCGGCCACGGCCAGCCGCTGACCACGGGTGGCCAGGTACGGCGTGACCCGGGAGATCAGCGGCAGCATCAGGGCCACGGCCAGGAACGCGTGGAACTCGATGGCCAGCGTCCACGACGGCCCGAGGGTCCAGAAGATGTACGTGTCGCTGTAGACCTGGGTCATCGTCAGGTGGGCCACCAGGTCCTGCCAGTTGCCGGGCAGCACCGGGTTGGCCAGGGCCCAGGCGATCAGCAGGACCAGCGTGTACAGCGGCAGCAGCCGGACCGCCCGGCGCATGATCAGCTGGCGGCCGGGCCGCTGCGGCACGCCGGCCAGCAGCGAGCGCGACACCGGGATCCACAGCAGGAATCCGGAGATGACGAAGAACAGGTCGACCGCGAGGTCGCTGGTCATCATCGCCGCGTGCGGCAGGCCGGACCACGGGTACACCCCGTCGATCCAGTTGTTCTGGTAGGCGTGGAAGAAGATGACGGTCAGCGCCGCGATCGCGCGGATGCTGTCCAGCGGGTAGCGCTGGCCCCGGGGACGGGTCCGGGGGGCGGGCGCCGCCGCGGCGGCGGTGGGAGCGTCGCTCCCACCGGCCACGGTCGGGGCAGGGCTCGTCATGGTGCTCACGGTGCTCATGGCTGGGCCTCCTGACGGGGGATGGGGGTGGGCCCGGAACTCAGGCGCGGGGGGACGTGGTCGGGGCCGGCGTGCGGGCCGTGACGACCCACTCGTGCTCACCCATGAGCTGCTTGAGCTGGGCGACGCGGGCGATGAGGTTCTTCCACTCGGCGTAGGCCAGCGAGACCAGGCCGTAGCGCCACCACCACCCGGTCCGCTCGCGGATCTCCGGGGTCGACAGCCGCCTGGCGATCAGCACCTGCACCGGGCCGGTCGACACGGTCAGCAGGGTGGTCAGCCAGGCGAGCGTCCAGCCCAGGCTCAGCCCGCCGTCGCGCCAGGCGAAGAAGGCCAGCAACGGCCACATCAGCGAGGAGAACCAGGGGAACAGCTCGCGCCACATGAGCAGGAAGCCCAGGCCGACGCGCTGGCGGGTGCCCAGCGGGCCGGGGGCGTACACCCCGTGGCCGTGCCGGACCGACACCTGCAACCAGCCCTGCGCCCAGCGCATCCGCTGCTTCCACAGCGCGCCCATCGTGGTCGGGGCGAGCTCCCGGCTGAGCAGGCCGGGGTCGTTGACGATGCGCCGACCGTCGCGCACGGCCCGGATGGAGGCCTCGATGTCCTCGGTGAGGAAGTCGGTGCGGAACCGGGTCTCCATGAGGGCGTGCCGGCTCCAGAAGCCGTTGGAGCCACCGAACACCCCGAACCCGTGCAGCCGCTGGCGACCGGGGTGGCTGACCGCGTAGATCTGCTCGAACTCGGTGGCGACCAGTCCCGCGACGCCGGACTCGGCGCCGTTGCGGACCACGCAGTGGCCCTGCACGACGTCGGCGCCGGTGCCGATCCAGCGCCAGGCCCGCTCGAACGCGCCGGCGGCGGGGTGGTGGTCGGCGTCGAAGATGCCGACGAACTCGCCGGTCAGCAGGGGCAGGACGTGGTTGATGTTCTGCGACTTCGACCGGCTGTTCGGGACCCGGACCAGCAGCAGGCGGGGGTCACGCTCGGCCAGGGCCCGCAGCTCGTCCTCGACCGGCAGGTCGCGGGGGGTGTTGTAGGCCAGGACGACCTGCAGGTCGCCGGAGTACTCCAGGCCCAGGAACACCTCGAGGGTCTCCACGATGGTCTCGGCCTCGTTGGGCAGGTACGCCGCGATCACGGCCGAGGCGGGGGGAGCGGGCTCGTCCGGCGTCGGGGGGAGCGGGACGGGCGCGATCGCCTTGATGGTCTCGGCCCACTGCATCGCGGCCATGGCCAGCAGGATGGCCACTGTGCCGGCGTAGACGACGGTGGAGATGTCCAGGCCGACCTGGTAGAAGCCGACGAGGACCAGGAACGGCACGACCCAGGCCAGCAGCGCGGCGGCGGCGACCTGCCCGGCGTTGGCCAGGGTGGACGGCCGGCTCCAGCGGCGCAGGATGCGACCGTTGGCCAGGTCCGGGCGGGGCACCAGGTCGCGGTGCTCGAGGCCGGCCAGCGCCGCCTCCCGTGCGGTCACGACCGAGTCGGGGGAGCGGCGCAGCACGATCCCGGCGCCGGCCTCCAGGGTCACCGGACCGGAGTCGGTGGCGACCTCGTAGGCCACGGCGGCCCGGGTCATCGTCATGATGCGCCGGCGGGCGAACGGGCGGGAGGAGTCCTGCAGGTGGACGACGAGGTCCCCGTGGGCGTCGATCTCGACGAACTCGCCGGGCCGCAGGGAGCGGGCAGCGCGCTCGGAGGCGGCGCGGGAGGCCTCGGGGCTCACGGGCCGGTACAGGCCGTCGTGGCGGACCTCCGCAAGGGCGATGACCCCGACGCAGGGCTTGAGCGCCTTGTCAGCCGGGGAGGTGGTCGGGTTGGTGACGGCTCCCGTGGGAGGGGCGTCGGTGCTGGTGACGGCTCCCGCGAGCGGGGCGTCGGTCGCGCTGGTGGCGGTGGCGAGGGCAGGCTCCCGGTCGGGCTGGGAGTCGGTGAATCGTTCGAGCATGCTGGTCATCGGTCACCCCGATCTGTCAGGTGTGCTGGAAGTGCGATCAGGTCCTCGGGTCGCGGTCCAGGGGTCCCTCCGGGTTCGGTCGTCGGTCGCGCGGTGGGTGCCGTCCGCCGGGGCGGTAAGGCTCACCTTGCGATGACTCCGGGATCCCCCCAAACGGGTCAACGAAACCCTTGATCCAGAAAACGAAGGTGTGACGTGTCGCACAATTCGGGCAGATTGCCCCCCGTTCGGGGTACGCAGAGGTGTGGGAAGTCGTCACCCACCGTCATCGGCGGACCTGTCGGGTGAGCGGCCGGGGCGCGGTGTGAGGCGGGCCGGGCGCGGGTGCCGGGCCGGGCGCGGCCAGCGGGTGGGCCGGGTCAGGCGGTGGGTTCGGTGGGCACCCCGTGCCCGGCCAGCCACGTCGCGAC
>CAZORV010000192.1:0-5509 GCA_964582215.1 uncultured Frigidibacter sp. | reverse complement strand
CCCGCCGAAGCTCCTTGATGAACATCTCCAGCGCGACCTCGGAGCGGACCCGGGCCCGATCCTCGCCCGAAGTCAGCGCATCCCGCGCCAGCCCGCGGGTCTGGTTGAGTGCTTCCAGCCGGCGCGCGACCTCGATCCGAAACGGGCTGACATCGGAGTCGTAGACCTTGAACGGCGTACCTAGCCGGGTCTGCTTCAGGATCTCCGTCGCCGATGCGCCCTGCTCGAACAGCACCCGGGAACGCTCCATCGCCAGCGGGTGCATCCCGGTACCGAACAGGGCCTGCATCTGCTCGGCGGTCACGATGTCGCCCGCGTTCAGCCCGTCGATGCCGGCCATGCCCGACCCGACCCACCGTCCAGGCACTTCGCCCTTCTCCGAGTAGTAGGAGGCGAGGCTGGTGTGGCCCTTCTCGGTGGAGTCCATCGCGGCCACCTGCCGGGTCAGGTAGTCATACCCCGACCCGGCAGTCAATCGCCGCAAAGACATCGTCACACCGATAACAGGCAGACGACCTCACCTTCGGTGGCCAGCCGAGGTAAAAGGCGTAGTCAGGGGTTGGTGCCAGAGGTGTGTTCAACTCGAGGGACCCGTTCTTGGCAGGCCTGGATGGGCGGTGGTGGCTGGTCGGGCGTCCGGATCGGGTGCTGAGCCCGGGCACCTGCCCGTTCGGGATCGTGTGGTGTTAGTTCGGTGCCGGCGCCGTTGGCTGATGGGCGACTTCACGCTTGAGTTGCCAGTCGTACCGTTCTCCATCGGGCTCGACTTCGTGCCAGACTGACCGAAGGCGTGGAAGGCATCGAACCATCCAGGGTGAGGACAGGAACCGCATCGATCACCTGAATCGCTCCAGTCATGGCCGACTCCTGAGCACCGGAGATGTGGTGGTCAATCAGTGCGAATCCCAGCTCTCCCGGCTTCAGGTTCCCGTAGACGAACAGAGTTTCGTAGTGTCGGGAGGGAGCCCGACACCGGCGTCATTGCCGTCACTATCCGCGGGGCTAGCATTCCACATCTCCTCGCGCTCAGATGGGTCACCGTTTCCCGAGCAGGTCACCGACCTCTCCCAGCCGCCGCATCCGGGCGAAGGAGGAGGCCCGACCGGCCCTGGCTAACGGATCAGCTAGCTAGCCGACGCCCGCGTCGTAACGTCGGAGTACCTGGTTGGCTGAGGCTTGGGGGCACAGAGGGTCGCGCGCGAGTCTCATTGCTCGCGTTTCTGCACCTGGGAACGGTCGTGTCAGGAGCGCCTCGACTATCGCCGCTCGCACCCCGGCGGTGGTGGAAGGCCAGACGCCCTCGATGCGAGACCAGGCGAGCGGGTGGTTGGCGCCCTCCCGGACGAACAGCGACGCCAGCGTGCGCGAGGCACGTCTACCGACGTCGTCTAGGTTGACCGAGGTCACCGCATCTACGACCAGATCGATAGCTCCGTCTTTCGTGGTACACGGGCGGCCCAAGGTCGTGATGGCGGTGATCCACTGGGCGTAGACGGACGTCACCCATTGGCGGTTGCGCTGGTCGAGTTGTCGCTGTATCTCAGTTGGGAATATGGGGAAGATGCCGAGCACAGCTTCCTTCTGGGAAGGTGTCGGCGGCCACCGCCGTAGGCATTCCGCTAAGGCATTGACCAGCCATTCCACCACCTGGCCGTCGTCGTGCTGGCGGAGGGCTGCCGCTAATCGGCCAACAAGGAGCTCAAGTAGACCGTCAATCGGGGGGCTTCGATCGAGCCGCTGCGTGAGTGTCTGCAGGAGCAGCCGCAGCGCATGTCCATGCGGGGTCCCCAGTAACGTCGTGATCCAGCGGGTGGTCTCTGTGCGAGCAACTGGTTCCACATCGGCCCACTCCTTCACGCGCTTCGCTGCGGTGTTGGCTGCGCGTTGCGCTGACTTTGTCAGGAACACCGCCAGGAGTCGATCGCGGGCACCCAGTGATGTTGCGGCGATCCAGCCGTCAAACCCGGCACGCGCGTCATCACGGAGGCCCGAGAGCAACTCACCTATCGCGCTCTCAGCGGTCTCGGCAAGAGCTGGTGTCGCGTAAATGTACAGAGCGTTGATGACTGCGCGACTGGTGGCAGGTGAAACATGGCCGGCGCGATGGCCATCCGCCAGGATCGCAAGGCAGCCTGTGAACGCCGCCGGGTGCTTCGCAGCTATGGCGATTAGCGGCGGCCACACCTTGGTCGGGTTGTGCGGAGCGATCAGGAGCAGCCGGTCCATCAGCTGCGACTCGCGGGTATCGCCCAGCGGCGGTGCGTCCCCATCGTCGGGATACGCGGCCTTGCGGGCAAGTTGCGCGAATGCCGACGCGGTCTGACGCCCACGCGGCAGTGGCCTGCCCAGCAGGTGGTCCGTTAGGGCTGCGGGCGATCGATCAGCAACGAACAGAGCACTGTTCACCATCCGGTCGGTACCCACCGAGTCTTCTTCGGAGAACAACTCATCCAAAATCTCCTCGAGCACGATGGGGTCTCGGGCTAACTCAGCGGTAGCCCTCACCTGACATCCGTCCCACCGCATCGGGTACTGGGTCATGAGGAGTTGGCGCCATGATGTCCAGCCCATGGCATCGCCCGCGGCAATGTACGACTTCAGAAGCAGCGCTGCGCCTTCTTCAAACCCTCCCTGAGGATACGGCTGCAACAACAGCACAGTGAGAATGGCCGGATGTTCGTCGCTCGTCGTATGTCGGGTCCGCAGGCTCCGAAGCAGTGCGGCCCGACCCGGCGGTGGCAGAAGAAGGTAGGCCTCGAGGACACCCGTCAACTCAAAGGCTGAAGGATGTAGCCCCACCGTCGCCTCAACCAGCCTCGGGGCTTCCGGCCAAGTGACTCCCGAGCCGAGCGGCTCCGTCCGATCCAAGAGCACCCGCGCAGCTTCGACAAGCAACGCGGTGCGTCCCGGCTCAGCGACCTGTAGTAGAAGCGCCGCGACGGTACGGACCACGCTGGTGAGCCCAGATCCGATCTTGCCCAGCAGTTGGAGCGTCAGTTGCGCAAGCTGCTCGTGGGATTCGACCGGTACGTCCGCGAGGATGTCTACGCATGCTGCCAGCACCTGAGGATGCTGCGCTAGTGCCGTTGTAACGAGGTCGATCAGAAGGCGATCATCGCCAGCGTGACGGGCCGATGCGAGGCGAAGCCGTAGCCCCTCGACGCGGTCAATGGGGATGGCATCCGACAGCTGGCGGAAGCGCTCAGGATCAACCTCATGCTGCACGACGTGCGCAGCGACACCCCAGTAGCCCGGACGGGATTCCTGCAGACCATCGTGGAACCTCTCGAGGTCGTCGTCGGTACCGCGTACGGCTAGGTACTTCGCAACGGAAAACTCGGCGAATGTCTGATGGAAGAATCCCCACCGGCCCCCGAGTGAGGTCAAGATACCTTCGCTTTGAAGCGACCTTCTCGGGCCGGTGCTAAGCGTCGTGGGCGCAGGGACGAACTCGACAAATCGCTGCCGGCTGTGGCTCCAGATCGATGCCGCAACATCGGTTGCGGCTCGCTCCTGTCGTTCCGCTACCGCGGACCGCCTGCCACGTCGATCTCTAGCGATACGACCCGCCCAGTAGCCCTCGTAGAGATCGCTGACTGACAGATGCTCGGGCAGGGCGCCCGTCGCAGCGTACAGCTCGCAGGTCATCGCAAGCCTAAGCGGTGACCCGAACACGGATTGCCCTCGGTGGCTCCGCAGTGATTGGTCGAGGCTGCTGAGGAACTCTGCGGCCGTTTCTGGGTCGACTGATGCAGAGTCGGTGAAACTGCTCGCCCAGTCCATTACTTGGTCGTGGGTCAGAAGGCCCATCGGCCACCTCGGCCAACTCAGCAGTTCCGCATCGGTCACCAGATCAAGCCACTCTGCCTCCCGGCAGGTGACGGCCAGGCGTGCGAGCCGGCTCAGGCTGCGGAGAAGGTTCTGAAGGTGATCGGCTGTGTCGTCACGAAGCAGCAGGTCCAGAGTGTCGATTACAACTACGGGACTCTGCAGTGACCGCGGATGGTTGGTCAGCCAGCGGCGCAGAGGAACTTGCCTACCCCCGCCCGATGCCGCCTTGCCTAATGCGAGGTCAATCGCCTCCACTGAGCTGATGTCATCAACCCCGCCGATACTGCTGCATGAGACTAGCAGCGCGGCTACCCCCGACGCGCGAACCGACTTGACCAGTTGGCTCGCCAGTACGCTCTTGCCAAAGCCCCCTTCGCCGAGGACGACCAGCGGGTAGAAGACCTCACCGACGGCCGCCGCAAGCTCGGACAGCCTTTGGTGTTCTGGTAGCACATCAGGTCGAAGCCGATCGACGCTGGTGATCTGGAACCTCTCGAGTGCCTCCCAATCCGCGGGAACAATCGTCTCCGCGGGCTGCTGCGCGATGCCGCTATCGAGTCTCTCGACACGAGCCCCAAGTGCGGCGACCTTGCTGTCCACCTGATCCAGGCGAGAGCCGTGGCGCTGCACTGCGCGTCGCGTATGTGCCTCGGTACGGGCTGGATCGAGTGCTGCTGCGTGCGCTAACTCGCAGAACACCGACAATAGGTCGCGGAAGTAGTGTTCGGCAGCCCCCATGAACGGCGGTACTGTGATCTGCCCGGTCTCCAGCAGCCACGACTCGAGGCCATCAGCCCCCTCGAGTGCCCAGGACATCAAGTCGACTTCGTCTGCATGCTCCAGCATGTCCAGAAGCTGTCGTTGCGCGGCCCGCTGATCGTCGGTGTCCACGTCTCCATAAACGCCTCCGACTGCCTTGAGTGAGCGGGAGGTCTTCTTGAGCAGCCAGTCGATGTCAGGGGTGATCAGTGTTCGTGCATCGCTGGCGGCGTCTAGGATCGGAGCAGTCGGAGTGAAGCGCAGGACCATCTTGACTAGGGCGCTGCTCTTGGAGATGAGTCGCGTTGCCCGTCTGGATCGCTTGGTCGTGCTCTGCAAGGCAGTGGGGCGTGCGCCTCCGTGGTGGACGAGTTCCGAGCTCACAACCTCAGCATGGCAGCCAGTCGGCGCCGCCGGGCGTTCCTGTCTCAGGTGGGACCGCACGCGGGTCGGCCAGACTGTCGAGAAGTAGGCATCAATGCGCCGAGGATTTCTGCATTCAGCTGTGTTGGTCGCCAGGGGCACCTTGGCTAGATGAGGTCCGGAGCCAGTGGTCGCAGGCGGTCAGTGAATGGCGGCTGGTGGCGCCGATCTGGTCGTTCTGCCAGATCGTGACGGAGGCGGCCCTGGAGATCGGGTTGCGGTGTCCGCCCGGACGGCCGCAGAGAGCAGAATCTCGGCGGACTTATCCGGCGAAGCCCTGTCTATCTGCCTGTAGGGAGTGAGGGTTCCATTCGATCCCGGGAGGCATGGGGTCGTTTGGGTGGGAGCGCCGTTTCTGTTTGTACGGGACGCCGCACTGAGCCGCGACGGACGTTCTCGCGGGCGCGGATGGAGTCGCGGTGCACCCCGTAGCCCTGAGTAAGGCCGAGCGCGACCCAAGCACCCTGATTTGGCCACGGATTTGCGCTTCGGAGCG
>CAZORV010000191.1:0-5644 GCA_964582215.1 uncultured Frigidibacter sp. | reverse complement strand
TCCGGCGGGACTTGCTCTGAACCCCTGGTCTCAACTCACCCTGACAGACAGGGCATGGCCGACCGGAGGGTGTGGTGGGCGTGCGTTCATCAAGGTTCGGCATCGAGCGGATGGGTTGCCGTGCAGAACTCTCACATTCTATTCTGTCCCCGTGGGCCAAGGCTGGGAGGTCATCCTCGAACCTGAGGTGAGCGACTGGATTCTGGGTCTACCGGATGACACCTATGACCGCGTCGAAGCCGCGATCGACATGCTCGCCCAGGGCGGACCCGGACTGGGTCGGCCGTTGGTCGACTCGATCACCGGTAGCAGGCACCAGAACATGAAGGAGTTGCGGGTCGGCACCTGCCGGATCCTGTTCGCCTTCGACCCGACCCGCAACGCGATCCTTCTGGTCGCCGGCGACAAACGCGGCCAATGGCGCACCTGGTACCCACCGGCCATCGCCCTGGCCGACCAACGATTCGATGAATGGCTCGAGCATCTGAAAGGCGGCACACCATGACCGGACGCACCACGTGGTCCGACGTGCGCGCACAGCGCGACACCACCCCGCAACGCCGGGCAGCCGCCCGCGAAGCCCTCGAGAACCAGATCGCCGCCTACCGCCTCGTCGAGTTGCGCAAGGCCCGCGGGCTGACCCAGCAACAGGTCGCTACCACGATGGGCATCTCCCAACGTCGAGTTTCCGCGATCGAACGCGGCGACATCGACCGCTCCGAGCTGACCACCCTGCGCACCTACATCGAGGCCCTCGGCGGCCAGATCCACATCGTCGCCGAGTTCGACGAAGTCACCACCCAAATCGCCTGATACCAGACCCTCCGATGTCAGGACGGGGTGCGCCCAGCTCGCGGCAGTAGGCAGCGCCGCTGACCGGGACGGTACGCGGCGCTAGGGGCGCCCTTCGCGGCTGGCGCGTGGGACCGGGAATCCGTCGGAGCGGCGCCGACCACCGCGACGCAGCGCCGCCGTTGGCGAATCAGTGCCGTAGCTGCGGGTCTGTCGCTACCCTTGGGTCATGAGGGAGGCGAGCGTCGCGACGTTGCGGCTGCGGACTGCCCTCGAGTCGCACAGGAGTGGCATCGCTGAGGTGCTCGACCGCTACGGGGCCACCAACCCACGCCTGTTCGGATCGGTGGCCCGTGGCGACGCAGGCGAGGACAGCGATCTGGACCTTCTCGTCGACCTGCTTCCCGGCGTGGGCAACGAGTTGCTACGTGTCTCTGGGCTCGCTGAGGAACTGAGCGAGTTGCTGGAAGTCCGAGTCGATGTCGTCGCGGCAACGCTGCTGCGAGACAAGGTCTCAGCAAGCGCAATGGTAGACGCGGTGGCCGTGTGACCCGCGCGGACGCCGAGCGCATGGAGGACATCCGCGCCGCGATCGCTCGTTGCCTGGCCTACCGCGACCATCTTGACTCGCGGCGGTCGGACGCCGGTCGGATTCGTCCTCGCATGCCGAAGAGCGCCAAGAACACCGGTGTCTTGACGCCTTGGCCAGCGACGGGTGATGCGGACTCGGCGGCGCCGACTAGGACATCATGGAACCGATGAGCTTGGGGAGTCCTACGGGAATACGCTCTTTCCTGCTGTCTGCTGCGGTTGGCGGAGTGCTCCTCGGGGGCTGTGGAGCGTTGCCTGGCGACACCGCTGCCGCCTCGTGGAAGATCGCGCCGGGGGAAGAGGTCGGTCCGACATCGACACAACTGCAGGTGCTCGTCACCCGAGTCGGGTGCAACAGTGGCGTCACGGGCACCGTCGAAGAGCCGGAGATCGAGGTCAACAGTGACCGCGTGATTGTCACGTTCGTAGTGACCCCGGGAGAACCCGGCTCTGCGGACTGTCAAGGCAACCCAGACGTGCCCTTCCGGCTAACGCTTCCGGAGCCGCTGGGCAGCCGCGCGTTGGCCGACGGTCAATGCCTGGCCAATGACGACGTCGCGAGCACCGCGTTCTGCGCGGACGGCGGGCTTCGATACAAGCCCTAGCGACGCACGCACATGCCGCGACGTCAGCGGTCAACACGCGGCGGAAGGGGGCACCTTGGCGCGCCGCGGCTGAGCCGATGAATGCGCCAGTACGGCGGGTCGCCAACACGCGGATGTGTCATCCTCCGCATTGCGTTGGCGCCCGGCGCAGGCCTTGTGGCGACCCCACTATTGCCAGCCATGTGAACACGGGGGCGGTCGAGGGTCTGAACGAGTTGAGGGCTCTGCCGACTGGGATGCGCGCCCGGGGTGTCCGCGGCTGGCCGGGCCGGGCGGCCGCGCATCCGAAGCTGGAGTCAGCGAACCGCCAAGGCCGCGGCCGCCTGACTCGGGGTGTTGGTGTCGGCGCTGGTGCGCAGCATCGAGATCCCGAGCCAGGCGAGCCACACGATCTGGAGCAGCCCGAAGACGACGCCGAGTGTGCCCAGGCCGGGGATGGCCGCCAGCATCCCGAGGGTGCCGATGCCTGCGCCCAGCCAGTGCAGCGCGCGCGGGAACTCCTTGGCGCGTAGGGCCGCTGCGCTGAGCAGCAGGATCCAGGCCCCGGCGACGATCTGCCCATCGGAGCCGGCGAGACCCTCAGCGATGGGTTCGATGGCAGCCCAGGCGGATAGGGCCTGCTGGGGTGCGGTGGCCTGCAGCTCGACGACGGCATCCATGCCGGCGTTGTACGTCTGGACGCTGGCCAGCAGCAGTCCCGCGTGGATCAGCCCGACGGCACCGGCGAGTTGCGCCAGTGAGTGGGCGCGTGCGGTGAGGCGTTGGTAGGTGGCGATGGTCACGACGATCAGGGCTAGTGCGACCAGTTCGAAGGAGAGCAGGTGCATCAGGTACAGGCTGGTGTGGTGCTCGGCGAGCAGGGCGACCTTGGTGGCCGGCTCGGTCGCGGCGGGGTAGTCCACGCCCAGCAGGAAGTAGGCGATGGCCGCCACGTCAGCGAGGACGATGTAGAGGGCGGCGAGTCCGCCGGCTCGTTGCAGGGCGGCGCTGGGCGCCGGGGTCGTGGTCATGTCAGGCCCCCTTGCTGACAGCGAGGGCGGCCGTCGCCGGCTGGGGTTCCGGTGCCGGTGCGGGTGTTGGGGTGGGTGGGGTGAAGCCCTTGGCGATCAGCCATCCGGCCAACACCATCTCCTGGAGCAGGATGGGGATGTTCAGGGCGGTCTCCAGTCCGGCCAGGCCGAAGTCCTGGGTGGTCAGCGCAGTGTGCAGGCTGGCCACCATGGCCAGCGCGATCGCGGCCAGGCCCCATCCGGACAGCCAGCGGGGCACCAGGCGCCCCTGGTACATCAGCCAGTAGTACATGGCCGCGCCGAGCTGGAAGGCCAGTGCGGCCAGGAACAGCGGCGCCCAGGTGCGCACCGCCAGCAGCAGGCTGGTGGCCGCGGTGGTGGACCCGTCCGGGCTCGTCGTGAGGGCTTCCTGGCCCAGGGCGAGCAGGCCGAGCAGTCCCAGGGTTCCGGCCAGGGCGAGTATCCCGCTGGCCAGCCGGGCGGCCACCGATCCCAGGGCCAACGCCGGGTTGTGGGGTCGCAGGACCGGGTACAGGGCGACGGCAATCCCGACGCCGGCGGCGGCCGCGGCGAACTCGATCAGGGCGGCCACGACAACCCGGTTGTCCTGGCCGGCCAGCCCGGCGAGGTCGACCGGGGTGTCCAGCAGGTTTCCCAGCGGTGCCACGCTCAGGATGCTCAGGGCGGTGCAGGCGATCAGCAGCACGCCGGCGGTGATGGCGTTTCCTCTGTGGGGACTCATCGTGATCCCCTCCTATCTGCTCGTTGGGTTGGTGTGTTCGATCCGGTGGTCGGGCTCGGTGCCGCCCCGGAGGCGGTTGATCGACAGCAGCGGCAGGCCCAGGTCGCGGATCCGCCGGATCAGTCCGTGCAGCGCGGCCTGGTCGACGACCTGCCCGGTCAGCCAGGTGTCGCCGTGGTGCCAGGTGATCGCCAGCCCGTCGAACCAGTCCGACCACGCCGCGTCCAGGTGCCCGCGCAGCCTGATCTGGTACACCGTGGGCCGGTCCGGGTCCGCGTCCGGGGTCTGCTGCTGTGTCACGTCGCCACCACTTCCGCTGTGCCCGCCCCTGCCATGGGGGCTCTGCAACCAGCGTCGCAGCGGTTCCGGGGCGTCGGCATCGTCCTGCAGGACTACCCGGGGGACTACTTCGTGGCCCCACCGGGTCCGGGGCGGGCCGGGGTCAGCGCGGGGGCAGGATGCCCAGCGACCTGGCCCGGGCGACGGCCGCGGTGCGGGTGTGCGCGTCGAGCTTGTCGTAGATGCTGCGGGCGTGCGCCTTGACCGTGTATGGGGAGACGTAGAGCCGGTCGGCGATCTGCTGGTTGGTCAGGCCTGCCGCGATTAACTCCAGCACCTCGACCTCCCGCACGCTCAACGCCGGGGCGCCCGGCGCACCGGTGCGCCCCTCCCCGGTGTCGGGGAACGCGGCGAGCACCGCCGCGGCGCGGCCCGGCGCATCGCCGCGGGCCACGTGGTCGCGCAGCAGGTCGGCCATCGGGTGGCCCTGGTCGAGGAACACCTGCAGGTAGCCCTCCGGCTCGGCCAGGGCCAGGGCCCGCTCCAGCGCCGCCGCGGCCTCCTCGGGGCGGCCCTGGTCGCGGTGCGCGATCGCCTGGACCGCCCCGATCTCGATCGCGCTGCCCACCCGCCCACCAGCCTCGGCGGCTTGGAGCAGCCGGTCCAGCAGCACCACCGCCGCCTGACCCGCGGCGGGGGGTCCCCCGCGCTGTGCGTCGGCGAGCAGGATCCGGGCCAGGGTGAGGTGTTCGTACTCGCCCACCAGGTCGAGGTCGTTGTCGACGGACAGCCCCCGCTCACGCGCCCAGGCCAGAGCGTCGCCGACCCGGCCCTGCTCGGACCAGATGCGGGCCCGCATCGCCGGGACGGGCCGCAGGTCGGGCATCGGCGTGCGGACGTACAGCCGCTGCGCCTGCTCGAGCAGGTCCAGCGCGGCCCGGTGATCGCGGTGGGCCAGGCGCAGCTGGGCCCGGGCGACGTGCCAGCGGTGGGCCCACACCGGCATCACCCGGAGCTGGCCGAGCTGGCCGCTTCGGTCCAGGTGCTCGCCGGCGGCCACCACATCGCCGCGGGCCAGGTCCAGCTCCGCCCACGCCCGGTACAGGTCGGCCATCTCCGGGGGTGCCGCCCCGCGGGCGAGCACCGCGTCGCGCAGCGCCGCCACGGTGTCCACCGCCAGGCGCAGCCGGCCCAGGATGAGCCGGACGTCGGCCAGCAGGCACCCGGTGCCCAGGGCGTCGGCCACGTTGCCCGCGGCCAGCAGCCGGTGGTTGTAGGCGGTGAAGACAGCGTCGGCCTGCTGCAGGTCCCCACCGGCCAGGCAGGCCATGCCCAGCAGGGCCGTGGCCTGGTCGCGGCGGGCCGTCTCCCCGGTGGGCACCAGTTCCAGGGCACGGCGGGCGTGGCCCACCGCACCGGCAGGATCACCGTAGGCGGCCGCCAGGTACGCGTGGGCCACCGCGATCCGACCCTGCAACGATCGCAGCTCGGCAGCCTCGACCGGTCTGGCGCCGGGCGCTGGCCGCCTCGCCGGCGACCACGCCGCGGCCAGCAGCTGCTCGGCCTGGGTCACGTGGGCTTCGGCGGCCTCGAGGTCGCCGGTGCCGAGCAGGGCGTAGGCGTAC
>CAZORV010000190.1:0-5651 GCA_964582215.1 uncultured Frigidibacter sp. | reverse complement strand
CCCAGAACTGGGCATGGTTCCAATGCTGGCTGGCATTGTTGAAGATGCCGTTCTGCGCCACCGCACCGGCCTGATAGGTGCCGCGCACGATCTCTTCCAGCGACTTGCCTTCCCACTCGGTCCCGGCAATCAGCTTGTTGCCATTGTCGACATAGGCCTTGTGGTGAAGGTCATGGTGATATTCGAGGGTTTCCTTCGACATGCCAAGCGACGCCAGCGCGTCATGGGCATAGGGAAGATCGGGAAGGGTGAAAGACATGGGATCGGTCCTTTCGCGCGGAAAATACAGGGTTCTATAAGCGCGCTCTGTCCCGGAAGGTCAAGGGGACGGGACGCAAGGATCGGCGGACCGGCGCGCTGCCCCGGTCCGGTGTTTTGAGTATTTGGGCAAAGAAAAAGCCGGTTGCGGTCCGGCGGGATCAGAGACTGTCGCAGCTGCCCGCGCCGAAGTAATCGTTCCAGTAGCCCAGAGGCTTGCCGCTGATCGTCGCCTGGCCACCGGCCTTGGGGACCGTCAGGCGGTAGCTCATTCCGGCATATTGCCGGGCATTGTCGACGGTGTTTTCGGTTGTCCAGGAAAAGGTGCGGCGGACCGCGTTGTTGACGGCCAGCTTGCCCGGCACCGGTTTGCCGACAAAATGATAGGTGACCGGGTCGATCACCAGATAGCCGCCGGCGCCGTCGTCAAGCACCAGAACTTCGGTCGGGATCCAGTTGGAATTGCCCTGTTCCTTCAGCTTGCAGGCGACAATGACTTTGTGGCCATCATATTCGGCCTCGCCCTTGCCTTTGGCCAGGGCCGGTGCGCCGCTGATGGCGAGGATGGCGAGGATGGCGAGTGGCAGGGCAAAGTGAGTTCCGGAAAACAACCGCATAAGACGCTCCTTCAAAAATGAACTAGCCTATGGGTTGCATGCCTTTGCCCCGCGCTCAAGCGGGAAATCATCGCCCTCAGGCAAAAATCTCGGATCCCGACCGGGCCGAGCTTTCCAGCGCGCCGAAGACATAGGCCGCGACCGACCGGAACGAGACCAGCGTGAATTCGTCCTGGTCCGATTGCCAGAGGGCGGCGGCGACCTGGGCGGCGCGGGTGCGGCGAACCTCGTTCGGGGCGAGGCTGGCGAAATCGACCGGGCAAAGCTTCATCAGCGCTTCGCTGGCGCGGGCGCCCTTGATGCGGAACATGGCGCGGGCGTCCGAGACATCGGCCACCAGCGCGTGATCGGTCCCAAGGGCGGCGCTCAGGGCGGCGACCGCGGCGGACGCCCCGGCATAGGGCACCAGAACCAGAAGCTCGTCCGGGCTCATCCAGGCGACGCCCCTGTCGCCGTCGGTGACGATGCGCCGCGCCTGCGGCATGTCGCAGCCGGTGGCGGCCTTGACCGCCTTTTTCATGCCGGCCGAGGCCAGATCACCGCGCACGGTGATCATGCCCTGCAGACCCGCTTCGCGAACCGACACGAAACCGTTCGCGGCTTTGCCGTCCAATGCACTGACCGCGCCACCCTGCGCGATGGCGGACGAAAAACCGGTTCCCACTTTTTCTGCCGCTGCTTCAGACATTCTGCTTGGCCCCTTCCTTGTCGTAAAAGACCTGATCGACGATCCGCGCCTTGAATATCTTGCCGTTGTCGCCGGGGAAGTCGATGACCTCGCCCATCCGGTCGGGCCCGTGCTTCACCAGACCCATGGCGATCCCGCGACCGAGGTTGGCGGAATAGTAGGTCGAGGTGACGCGCCCCTGCACATTGCGCTGGCCATTGGCATTGACGCCGTCAGCCACCGCATAGGCGCCTTCGGGCAGCACCTCGCCGTCAAGCGTTTCAAGCCCCACCAGTTTCCAGCGGTCGGGGCTGGCCATATGGCTGCGCTCCTGCGCGCGCTTGCCAAGATAGTCCGGCTTTTTCTTCGAGATTGCCCAGTTCAGGTTCAGGTCCTGCGGGATCACCGTGCCATCGGTTTCGTCGCCGATCATGATGAAGCCCTTTTCGGCGCGCAGGACGTGCAGGCATTCGGTGCCGTAGGGCATCAGGCCGAATTCCTGACCGGCCTTGTGCAGCGCCTCCCAGAAGGCACGGCCTTCGGACGCGGGGACGGCGATTTCATAGCTGAGCTCGCCCGAGAACGAGATGCGGTAGATCCGGGCGCGGAAGCCGCCGAGGATGCCGTCACGCCATTCCATGAAGGGCAGCGCCTCTTTCGAGACATCCATCCCCCCGAGCTTCTCCAGCAGCTGGCGCCCCTTGGGGCCGACAACCGCCACTTGCGCATATTCCTCGGTCAGGTTGGCGGTATAGACCTTGAAGTCCCACCATTCGCACTGCAGCCAGTCTTCCATCCAGCCGTGAATACGGTCGGCCCCGCCGGACGTGGTGTGGCAAAGGAACGTGTCCTCGCTGATCCGGGCCACCACGCCGTCATCCGACAGAAAGCCGTTTTCCGAACACATGAGGCCATAGCGGCATTTGCCGACCGGCAGCGTCGACATGACCCCGGTATAGAGAAGGTCGAGGAACTTGCCCGCATCCGGCCCCTTGACCAGGATCTTGCCAAGGGTCGAGGCGTCGAGAAGGCCGATGTTGACGCGGGTGTTCTTCACCTCGCGGTTCACGGCGTCATGGACGCTTTCGCCCGGGGCCTGATAGCAATAGGGGCGGCGCCAGAGGCCGACGGGTTCCCAATAGGCGCCGTTGGCGTCGTGCCAGTCGTGGATCGGGGTCCTGCGCAGCGGCTGGAAGATCTCGCCCCGCGCCTCGCCCGCGACCGCACCCATGGAAATCGGCGTGTAGGGCGGGCGGAAGGTGGTGGTGCCGGTGGCGGGGATCGCCTGATTGAGGCTGTCGGACAGGATCGCAAGGCCGTTGATGTTCGACAGCTTGCCCTGATCGGTGGCCATGCCGAGCGTGGTGTAACGCTTGGTATGTTCGACGGAATGATAGCCCTCGCGCGCGGCCAGCTGGACGTCCGAAACCTTGACGTCGTTCTGATAGTCAAGCCACATCTTCATCTTCAGCTTCGGCCCGGCGCCCTGAGGCATGATCCAGACCGGCTCGATCGCCGCCTCGGCGACAGTGTTGGTCTTGGGCGCTGTGCCGCCAAGGGCGCCGGCGACATCGGCCAGAACCTCGTCCGCGGTCAGGCAGCCGTTGGCGCTGCCCACGGCCGTGACCATCGCCGCGCCATCGTCGCCGGTGGCGGGTTTCGCGGGGTCGGGGCGGAACATCGCGCGCCCGGCATCCCAGATCAGCTTGCCGCCACAATGCGACCAGAGATGGACGACCGGCGACCAGCCGCCCGACATGGCAACGGCGTCGCAGTCGATGAATTCCAGCTCGGCCCCCTCGCCGGCCTGCGCGCAGACCGAGACGCCGGTGACGCGCTTGCCGCCCTTGACCTTGGCGATGCCGCGGCCTTCCAGCACGCGGATGCCCCTGGCACGCGCCGCCTCGGGCAAGGCGCCTTTGGCGCTGGCGCGGGCGTCGATGATCGCCGGGACGATCAGGCCGGCCTCGGTCAGGGCCAGGGCGGTGCGGTAGGCGTCGTCATTGTTGGTGACGATGACGGTGCGGTCGCCCGGGCTGACGGCCCAGTTGGTGACGAAATCGCGCACGGCACCGGCCAGCATCACGCCGGGAATGTCGTTGCCCGCGAACGACAGCGGCCGTTCGATCGCGCCGGTCGCGCTGACCACATGGCCCGCGCGGACGCGCCAGAGCCGGTGGCGCGGGCGGTCGTCGCCGGGGGTATGGTCGGCGATACGCTCGTAGGCCAGCAGATAGCCATGGTCATAAAGACCCGAGGCCATGGTGCGGTTGCGGATCGTGACATTCGCCATCCCGCCAAGGGTTTGCAGCGCGTCCTTCACCCAAAGATCGGCAGGCTTGCCGTCGATCTCGACCCCGTCCACCGGGGCGCGGCCGCCCCAATGGGCCGTCTGTTCGATCAGCAGGACCCGCTTGCCCGCGCCGCCCGCCTGCAGGGCCGCCGACAGACCGGCAATGCCGCCGCCGACCACCACCAGATCGGCAAAGGCATAGGCATATTCATAGCGGTCGGCATCGCGTTCCTGCGGCACCTTGCCAAGACCGGCCGAGCGGCGGATGACCGGCTCGAACAGATGTTTCCAGGCAAAGCGCGGGAACATGAAGGTCTTGTAGTAAAAGCCGCCCGGCAGGAACCGGCCGAAGGTGTTGTTGATGGCGCCGACGTCGAATTCGAGGCTCGGCCAGTGGTTCTGGCTGGCGGCGGTGGCGCCGTCGAACAGTTCGGTCGTGGTGACGCGCTGGTTCGGCTCGAACCGCGCGCCGGTCCCGAGACCGACAAGGGCGTTCGGCTCCTCGGCGCCGCTGGCCACCAGACCGCGCGGGCGGTGGTATTTGAACGAGCGGCCCAGCAGCATCCGGTCGGCACCGAGAAGCGCCGAGGCCAGCGTGTCACCGGCAAAGCCGCGCAGCTTGCGGCCGTTGAAGGTGAAGGTCAGCGGCTTGGTGCGGTCGATCAGGCGACCACCCTTCTGCAGGCGGGTGCTCATGTCTTGGCCTCGTCATTCATGGCGGCAGCCCCCCCCACCCATCCTCCCCCGCAAGGGGGGAGGAGGCGCGGACGGCCAGAGGTCGGTATCCCCTCTCCCCCTTGCGGGGAGAGGGACAGGGAGAGGGGGGCGCCGGTGCGGCGCGCGGTGGCAAGGGGGGCGGTCAACGGTAGCCCTCCCAGCCCGGCCGTCTGGCTTTGATTTTGGCCTGCAGGTCGGCGGGCGGCTCCTTGGACTGGGCGGCATAGGTGCCGAACACCTCGAGCGTCGCGGTGTCGCGCGCGGCAAGGAACCATTTTCCGCAGCCATAGGCATGGCGCCAGCGTTCGAAATGCACACCCCGGGGGTTCTTGCGCATGAACATATAGCCGTCGAATTCCTCATCCGACGAACCCGGCCCGAACCGCTTCAGATGCGCCTCGCCCCCGGCCTGAAGTTCGGTTTCCTCGGCTTTGACGCCGCAATAGGGGCATTCAAGGGTTAGCATGACAGGTCTCTCCGATCACACGCGAGTGATTTTCTGCTGCGACATCCGTATGTTCTACATATTGATTTAAAAGGAAAAAATCTGTCAACTTTCGATGTCTCAGCCCGAGTGGAATGTTCGTGCATTTGAAGGCTGCGCGGACCGCGAGATAGTCATCCGCAAAGGAGATCGCGGATGGAAATGGAAAATGACCAGTCGACCCAGTTGATCGCAGACGCCCGTAAATGGGCGCAAAGCGATCGTTCTGACCCATACCGGCAACATTTGCTGGGCGCAGTCCTGCATCACGGGGGAAAGGACGCATTGGAAGAGTTACAAACGGAAATGAAGCGCAATCCGTGACGCTGGGCGAACCGTTTTGTCTGGCTCTCTTCTTTTGCCCGTGCGCCAGCACGGGCAGCGCCCGACCCGCCCCCCCACGGGGCGGGCGCTTCTCGCCCACCCCGCGCGGGCCGGTCGCTGCCCGTGCGCAACCGCTGGAACGGATTTCAAAAAGAGCCATCAATGCGCCACCCCGGCCGCGACGCTTTCGTCGATGAACTTGCCTTCGCGGAAGCGGTACATCGAGAATTCCTCGGTCAGTGGCGAATGGCCCCGCGCCATCAGTTCGGCCATGGCCCAACCCGATCCCGG
>CAZORV010000189.1:1915-5685 GCA_964582215.1 uncultured Frigidibacter sp. | reverse complement strand
ATCGCCACGCTGTTGTCGGCGCTGTTCCTGCGCCACTTCCCGGCCCTGGTGCGCGCCGGACACATCTTCGTGGCGATGCCGCCGCTATTCCGCGTCGACGTCGGCAAGCAGGTGTTCTACGCGCTGGACGAGGAAGAGAAGCGCATCCTGCTCGAGCGCATCGAAAAGGAAAAAATCCGCGGCCAGGTATCGGTCACGCGTTTCAAGGGCCTGGGCGAGATGAACCCGCCGCAGCTGCGCGAATCGACCATCCACCCCGACACGCGCCGCCTGGTGCAACTCACCATCGACGACCCGGCCGAAACGCGCGCGTTGATGGACATGCTGCTGTCGAAGAAACGTGCGCCAGACCGCAAATCCTGGCTCGAAGCCAAGGGCGATCTGGCATCGCTGGAAGTATAATCGGCCCTCTCGCCCCTCCCTAATCTCAGGCAAGTCCGGAAATCCCATGCATCTGAACCGAATCGCCCTCTCCTGCCTGCTCGCGCTTGGCGGCCAATCCGCCGCGGCGGCCGACAAGATCCCCGCCGAGACCTTCGCGCGCCACGTGCAGTACTCGGGTGCGACGCTGTCGCCCACCGGCGAGTACGTCGCGGTCAGCACGCCCTACGAGGATCGTCGCGCGCTTTCCATCATGAAACTGTCGGGCAACTACGACACCGTTCAGATCAAGTTCGACAATTTCCGCGAGACCATCTTCGGCGCATCCTGGACCGACGACTACCGCGTGATCCTGTCCAAGGGCGTGGACAACGGAACGCTGGAGTCGCCGTCCTATTACGGCGACATCTGGGGCTCGGACGCGGATGGCAAGAACCAGGCGCAGCTCTGGGGCTACGTCAAGGATCGCGGAAACATTCGCGCCCGCACCAAGGACGAAGGTTGGGCCTACTTCATGCGGCGCCTCAACGGAACCCAGGGCGAGGCGCTTTTCAGCTTCGTGCCCTGGCCGACAAGCAACTCGGAATCGCGCGTGACCATCTACCGGATGAACACGCATACGGGCGAGCGCAAGCAGATCGAAGTCCTGGCCCAGGGCGGCAGCGCCACGGCGGATCGAAACGGCGTTGTCCGCTTCAATGCCACCGAGGACATCAACGGCGAACCGATCCTGCGCTACCGTCCGAACGCCTCCGACGCATGGACGGCGGTGCCCAAATCGCTGGCCGGCCGCTCCATGTTCGTTTCCTATTTCGAAGCCGACAACAACCACGCCATCGCCGGCATCAGCGACAAGGGCGAACCGGCCGCCATCTACCGGGTGGACTTCTCCAAGGGCACGCGCGAGCGCATCGCCGGCAACGAAACGATGGAGGTAGGCAACTGGGAGTTTTCCGGTTTCGAAGGTCCGCTGTTCGCGGTGGTGTACACCGCCGGCAAGCCGAAGATCGACTACATCGACCCGACTTCCGAATTCGCCAAGCTCCATGCCGGCCTGATGAAGCTTTTCCCCGGCCAGATCGTCGAATTCGTCAACTTCACCAAGGACAGCAACAAGGTCCTGTTCTTCGTGTCCAGCGACCGGCATCCGGGCGCGTACTACGTGTTCGACCGCACGACCAAGACGCCGACCATGCTTTTCGAGACGATGGAGTGGATCGACCCGGCCAAGATGTCGCCGACGCGCTCGATCGAGTTCAAGAATCGCAATGGCGACTCGCTGTACGGTTTTTATACCGCCCCGCTGGGCAAGCAAGGAAAGTTGCCGTTGGTGGTGATGCCGCACGGCGGCCCGTTCGGCGTTTCCGACGCCTGGGGATACGACGCCGACGTCCAGTTCCTCGCCAGTCGCGGTTATGCGGTACTGCAGGTCAACTTCCGCGGCTCCGGCGAACGCGGCGAGAACTTCGAGCGCTCGACCTATCGCCAGTGGGGCGAAGGTATCCAGGACGACATCGCCGACGGCGTTCGCTGGACGATCGACCAGGGCCTCACCGACCCCGGCAAGGTGTGCATTTACGGCGCCAGCTTCGGCGGCTATTCGGCGCTGATGAACCCGATCCGCAACCCGGGCATGTACAAGTGCGCGATCGGTTACGCCGGCGTCTACGATCTGGAGGAAATGTACAAGTCGGGCGACATCGAAGACAGCAAACAGGGACGCAGTTTCCTGGCACGCGCGGTCGGCACGGACCCGGCGGCCATGGCGAAGCAGTCGCCGGTGCATCGCATCGCCGAACTCGATGTTCCCGTATTGCTTATTCACGGCAAGGCGGACCGGCGCGCGCCGATCAACCAGTACAACATGCTGGAGTCCGCCCTGAAGAAGTCCGGCAAGCCTTACGAAACGCTGGTCAAATCGGACGAAGGCCACGGCTTCTACAGCGTCGCCAACCAGACCGAGGCCTACGAGCGCATGGAAGCCTTCCTGCGCAAGTACAACCCGGCGGACTGACCTGCCAGCGCATCGTCGAACAGAAGCCCCGCCTCACGGCGGGGTTTTTTCTTGCTCAACTACCGAGTGCGGCAACCAGCAATCGGCCAATCAATGCCTGCGCGGAACCGGCAAGCCGTTCGTCGTAAGCGGCGGCGTCCTCGTCCATGTAGTTGCATTGCGCCAACTCGAGCTGGATCGCTTCGATGCCTTCGGCCGGCCGGCCGTACTGACGGGTGATGTAACCGCCCTTGAAACGGCCGTTGGCTACCCAGCTGTAGTCGGCCTGCGCGGCGAGGCACTGTTCCAGACGCTGCTGCGTCGCCGGGTGGCAACTGCTGCCCGCCGCGGTGCCGAGATTGAAATCCGGCAAGCATCCGTCGAACAGGAAAGGCACGACGGAGCGGATCGAATGGCCTTCCCACAGGACGACGCGTCCGTGCTCGCGGCGCAGCCGCGCGAGCTCGGCCTGCAGCGACGCGTGGTAGGGGCGCCAGTAGCGTTCGATCCGCGTGCGCACCTCGTCCTCGTCCGGTTCCGCGTCCGGCAGATAGACCGGTCCGCCGCTGAAGCGCACCGTCGGACACAAGCCGGTCGTGTTCTGGCCCGGATAGAGCGAAACATCGTCGGGCGGGCGGTTCAGGTCGATTACGTAACGCGAATAGCGCGGGATCAGCATCGATGCGCCGAGCCCCCGGGCGAAATCGTACAGCCGACTGACGAACCAGTCGGTGTCGGGAACGCGCCTGGCTTCGTCGGTAAAACGCGCTGCGATCTCCGGCGGCACCTCGGTGCCGTCGTGCGGCAGGCTGATCAACAGCGGTGCATGTCCGCGATGCAGGGTGCAGATGTCCATGCGCACAGTCTACGTCGATCAGGCGAACCGTTGCGGCCGATAGGGGCGCGGATCGATCGGGGTTTCGCCGCCGGTCACCAACTGCGACAGCAGCTGCCCGGTGCCCGCACTCATGCTCATTCCCATCATGCCGTGGCCGGTGGCGAGCCAGAGGTTTCCGTAGGCCGACGCGCGCCCGATCAAGGGCAGGTCGTCCCAGGTCATCGGTCGCCAACCGAACCATTCCTCGCGCCGTTCCGGGCCTGTCGGTTCGCGCAGATACTCGCGCGCCGCGCGCTCAAGCGCCGCGAGTCGCGTGCGGTTGAGGCTGGCGTCGTAGCCGGAAAACTCCATCGTGCTGCCGAGACGGAAACCGCCGGCCCACGCCGTAACGCAAACGCTGCGCTCGCGCAGCACCATCGGCATGCGCGGCGCGATCGTCGGGCGCGACCAGGTGATCGAATAGCCCTTGCCGGGCTGGATGGGCAGGCGCAGGCGAAGTTCACGAAGCATCGCCGGCGACCAGGGGCCGAAGGCGGCGACGATGTCGCGCGCACGGAA
>CAZORV010000189.1:0-1815 GCA_964582215.1 uncultured Frigidibacter sp. | reverse complement strand
TCGCGACTGCGGTACACGTAGCGCAGCCCGCTGGCGGAAAACTCGCAGGCCAGCGACAGGCGTCCGACCAGCGCTTCGATCTCGCGACGGGAATGATCGAGCAAGGCGAATTTCGCCACGGCGCTTTCTTGCCAATCGCGGGCATTGCAGCGCGCGGCGAAACGCAGCAACCAATGCGCCAGCGCCGGATCGAAGCGCGGCCGGATGTACAAGGGCGCGTCCGGCTGCCGCATCCAGCGCAGGGCCTTGCCGATCACGCCCGGCGCGGCGAGCGGCGGCGCATGGCTGGGCGTGATCGTGCCGCAGTTGCCGAACGACGTGGCGGCGCCGACGACGCCGCGCTCGAGGATACGCACCGAACGTCCGGCTTCGAGCAGGTAATGCGCGCAGGCAAGGCCGATGACGCCGCCGCCGAGGATCAGGACATCGTCGGTGGCGGCGGAAGCGGCGGGCATGGGCGCATTGTAAGCGGCGCCCGCGCCGAAAACTCAGGCGACCGGCTTCAGGCGGCGATCCTGCGCATCTTCGGCACCGTCCAGTAGGTGATCGCACGCCAAACCCACTCCATCGGCCCGTAGTTGAAACGCGCCAGCCACCAGCGACTCAGCATCAACTGCGTGCTGTAGATGCCCAGCACCAGCAGCACCTGCCCTGCGCGCCCCACCTGCCCCCAGAGACCGGCACCGTAGTGGTAGAACAGCAGCGTGCAGACGAACGATTGCGTCAGGTAGTTCGTCAACGCCATGCGACCGGCCGGCGCCAGCCATCGCTGCAGCCAAGGCCCTAACGCACCGTGCAAGGCGACGACGAGCGTTGCGCCATAGGCCAGGGCCAGCACCAGCCCCGCCAGCAGATAAGTCGCGATCTGCACCGATTGCGAGAAATCCATGCCCCCCATCGGGAAGGATGTGCCCAACCAGGTGCTGAGCGCCATGATCGCGAAACCGGCGGGGAGCATCAGGTTACGAAACCGACGGAGCGCAGGCAGGTGTTCTCCGGAGCGCGCCACGACGCCGCTGCGGATCAGGGCGGCGCCGATCAGGAATACGCCGAGCACGAAAGGCATGAATCCGATGGAGCCGCCCAACTGCTCGGCGGTATCGGCTGCGCGCTGGGTGATGGCTTCGGCATAGCTTCCTTGCGAATAGACGATCTCGGCGCGCTCGCGCATGCGGTCGTGTTCGGCAATGCGTTCGGCCGTCTGCGCGGTTTCGACCGGATCCTTCGGCTTGTCGGCGAGTTGGGCGAGTCCGGTGAAAAACACCATCAACACCAGCGGAAGCACATACAGGATCGAGCCCAGCCAGGCCAAAGTACGAGCTTTGGTCGGCGACGGCGAGGCCTTCTTGGTGATCCGGTACCAGCCATGGCGCATCCCGCGAAGCACCAGCAAGGTGAATGCACCGATGGCATACGTGACGAGGATATCGCCTGCCCAGATCAGCACGGCATGCACCAGGCCGATCAGGAGCAGTCCAGTCGTGCGACGCAGATAGGCCGGCACGAACGGGCGACCCGCAGCGGCGGCGCGATCGATCATCACGGCGAAGCCCATGCCGAACAGTAGCGAGAACAAGGTCCAGAACTTGCTCTGCACGAAGAAGTAGACGAAGGCGTCCGCCCAGTAGTCCAGGCCCGTCATCGTCGGGTCGATGCCGGGATCGCCGATCGCCTGCATCGTTTTGCTGAAGAACTCGATGTTCATCAGGAAGATGCCGATCAAGGCGAAACCGCGCACCACGTCCAGTGCCTGGATGCGTTCGCCCGCCGACACCGGCGCCATCGTTTCCGTGCTGCTCATGTTCGATCCCCTGC
>CAZORV010000188.1:0-5731 GCA_964582215.1 uncultured Frigidibacter sp. | reverse complement strand
GCAAAGCGCATCACCCAGTCCTGCAAGGACCGCAACTCGGCAAGGCTGAGGTTCTCGCCCTTCAGCGCGTACTGATAGACCCAGCCGACGCCCGTCGCATCGGGGCCGAGCGCGGGCGTCACCCCTTCGGGCAGGCGCGCGGCGGCGGCATTGAGGTATTCCAGCACGCGGGACCGCGCCCAGTAGGGGTCCACTCCGTCTTCGAAAATGATGTAGACGAACGAGATGCCGAAGAACGAAAATCCGCGCACCACCCGAGATTGCGGTACAGTCAACATGGCCGAGGTCAGGGGATAGGTCACCTGATCCTCAACCACCTGCGGGGCTTGCCCCGGATATTCGGTCAGCACGATCACCTGCACGTCCGACAGGTCGGGAATTGCATCGATCGGCAGTGTGCGCAGCGACCACAGGCCCGCTGCGACGGTGAAGACGGTGGCGAAGAGGACCAGAAGCACGTTGCGGGCCGACCAGGCGATGACATGGGCGATCATTGCTCAGCCTCCGGCGCTGCAAGGGCGGCAAGCGCTGCGTTCAGGTTGCTTTCGGCGTCGATCAGGAAGGTCGCAGTGCTGACCACCAAATCGCCCGCTGCCACGCCGCTGGTGATTTCGATCATGCCGCCGCCCCTGCGGCCAACGGTCACCGGTTCCGGCCGGAACCGGCCTTCGCCCAGATCTAGGATCACCACCTGCCGGTCACCGGTGTCAATCACTGCCCCTTCGGGGACCTGAACGACCGGCGTCTGGCCCAGCATGATTTCCACATCGGCGAACATGTTGGGGCGCAGGCGGCCATCGAGGTTCGGCAATTCGATGCGCAGCTTGGCCGTGCGGGTCATCATGTCGAGTTCGGGATAAATCGTGTCGATCTTGCCGATCATCGGTTCCCCGGCAAGACCGCTAAAGCTGACGCTGACCTCAGCATCGGTGGCGATGTCCATCAACGCGGATTCCGGGACTTCGGCAATCACCCAGACGGTCGAGGTATCGGCGATGCGAAACAGAGTCTCGCCCGCCTCGGACATCATCCCCTCAACCGCCATCCGTTCCAGAACCACGCCACTGCGCGGGGCCATGATCGGGATGCTGACGGAGGCCAAACCCTCGGCCGCGATCCGGTCAATCACCTCGCCGGGCACGCCGAGGTTTTCCAGCCTTTGCCGCGCACCCTCTCTTTGTCTCCCTTCGGACCGCACATCACTGACGAACTGGGCGAGTGCGGCGGCAATCTCCGGCGAATAGAGCGTCACCAGAGGCGCACCTTCGGCAATAGTGCTGCCCGTGGTTACATCGGCGACCGTTTCGATGAAGGCATCTGCGCGCAACGAAATGACGCTGATCTTGCGCTCATCCAGCATCACGATCCCCGGCGCGCGCAGGGACGCAGCCAGCGGGGCCAGAACGGCCTCACTGGTCCGAACCCCGGTGCGTTGCAGTTTGCCGGGCGAGACGGTGACCGACCCATCGTCGCTGTCGCCGCCCTCATAGACGGCGATGTAGTCCATCCCCATCGAGTCCTTCTTCGGCACTGGCGAGGTATCGGGCAGGCCCATCGGGTTGCGGTAGTAAAGTATGCTACGCTCGGCCTCTGCCACGGGCGCGAGTTCGACGGCAGGATCGGGTGCAGGGCCCAGCGAGAGATCCTCGCTGGACCGCACAGGAAGAAACGCGCGGCCATCCGCTGTCGTCGCTTCGGATGCCCTCCATTCCGGCAACCCATCCGGATGCCGCCAATAGATGATCGGCCCTGCCGCCGCGGCTTGGGCGTCATCGGGGCCCGGCATGGCAGCAGCGTCATTACCCACCAATTCGGCAAGCTGCACCTCGGCCATGATGCGCAGGCTGGCAACGGTGATGCCCTTTTCGCCAGCGGTCAGCCCGATCCAACCAGCGGCGCCCGCGATAACTGCCGTAGCGGCCAGCTTGCCAAGCACACTCATGGTTCGGCCCGCAGTTCGATCTCGGCGGAAACCGTTTCCGCCTCGCCCTGCACCTTGGCGGCGACCGAAAACCGCCAGCCACCGGCCATCGTCAAGTCGGTGGCAAAGCGGTAGGTGCCCGGCATCTCGGTAGGCATTGCCGTCACGGGCGTGGTCATCGTCGCCATACCGTCCGGCGCCATGTCCATGCGGGTGGCGTAAATCACGGCACCCTCGACCGGCGCGCCAGTGCGCAGATCTGTCAGGCGCACCTCTAATATCGCGCCCGATCCGACACGGTGTTCACTGGAAACAAGATCAAAGCGATAGTCCGTTGCGTCTGCCAAAGCACCCGAAACGAAAAGGGCAAGCGCCAGCGCGCTACCGCAGATGCGGGTATAGGTGGTTTTCATAGGATAGGACCCCATTAAATGAGTGAATACGCAGCCCGATTAACAAATTGGCACGGGTGCATGCGGCATCATCCGCGTGTCGGAACACGCGGCAGGGTCAGGTGCGGGGAGGTCGTTTGAAACCTTCTGGATGCCGTTCGTCCACGCGCCATGGCGGGTCTGCACCATGCGAAACGAGTGCGACTGAAAGGTGTAACGTCAATGGGGGCGTAGGCGGCACGAACCCCGCAGTCACGGGAGCACACCGCATCATCGCCATGCAGGCCATGTCGCAGGACGGATCTTGCGGACAATCATCATCACAGCAAGGCATCGAAGCCATTGCTACTTCTGCCGTCAGGGCCGTCGCAGGCTGCGAAACCACGGTCGCAAAAAGTGCGACAGCGAGAAAAAGCGAAAAAAGTAGGCGTGCTGCTTTACCCATTAGGTCAAACTTGCTGAAATCCGCTGCTTCTGCAAATGGATTTGTCGTGAACGTCGCTCGCAACAGCGGTTGTTGGCCCTGAAAATGCCTTGGGCGTCATGTTGCAGTATTTTCCGGTGTGGCGCTAATGCGCAGATGTTAAGTCATACACATTCGTCCTACTCAGTTAACGCCACGCAATCGAAGCGCGCAAAGGGCCGTTTGCGCTATGTATTCAGCATGATTGTAGCCTGTGTACCCTGCCCGTATATCGGAAAGCACCTTTTCGCGGTGTAGCGGACCATTCGCGCAGCAATACGCACCATGATCTATGATCACATCGCCCTCCGCCGACCTCGCCGTGATCGCGGCGCTGTGCGGTCTTGGAGCCTGCAGGGCCGCGAGCAAAGGTGAGGCGGGCACCTGAAAGGACATGTCTAGTCCGGGTGGTCGGTGTGCGGGTGGCGGTGGTCTGTTGCACACAGCGAATGGTCGCCCAACACCTCGATCACCCGGCAATCGGCGATCCGCCCGCCCGCGCATTGCACGACCATGCGTTCGAGTTCCGCTTTCAGCGCCGTCAGCCGCGCGAGACGGCTCTCAACCTCCGCCAGTTGTGCCTTGGCGATGGCATCGGCGGCAGCGCAGGATTGATCGGGGTTGTCCGACAGGCTGAGAAGGTCGCGGATCGCTTCCAGCGTGAAGCCAAGATCGCGGGCGTGCCGGATGAAGGCCAGCCGTTCCAGCGCCTTGCGGCTGTAGAGCCGCTGGTTTCCGGCGCTGCGTTCAGCTTCGGGCAGGATGCCGATCTGTTCGTAATACCGGATGGTCGGCACCTTCACCCCGGCCTGCGCCCCGAGTTTCCCTATGGTCAGCACAAGATTCCCCTTGAAGCTATAGTTGCTAGAGACATTAGATTGCTGATTCGATGAGGACAACTGCTCGTTTTCGGGCAGAGAGGAAGACAATGACAGCGTCAAACGGCGAAACAGCATGTGATTGGACCGTGTCCGGGATGGACTGCGGGTCCTGTGCAACCAAGATCAAGGATGCGGTGGCGCGTCTGCCGGGGGTCAGCGGCGTCGAGGTCGGCATGATGACGGAGCGCCTGCGCCTGACGCTGGATGAAGCTCAGACCGGGCGGGACAAGATCGAGAAAACCGTCCGCGCCCTTGGCTATGAGATCGCGCCGCGCGCGGCATCAGTGAAGAAAGAGTTCGTGCTGCCCGGCGAGGGTGCCGCGAAGGAACATGGCGAGCACGCCGACCACGATCATGCGAGTCGTGACCGCGCCACGCAGGCCGAGGCATCGCCAAAGCGCGAGGTCTCCGGTCACGGCAGCCCCGGTCATATCCATGACGATCCCGCCGACCGCGGCAAGCGCTGGTATCAAACCAGCAAGGGCAAGCTGGTTGTCTTTACCGCCGTGTTGTTGGGCGTTGCATGGATCATCGAGTATCTGGCGCCTGAGATCGGCAAGTGGCCCTTTGTTGCAGCTTGCGTGATCGGCGTGGCCCCGGTGGCGAAGCGCGCGTTCGCGGCGCTGCGGATGGGTCAGCCCTTCACCATCGAAAGCCTGATGACGGTGGCCGCGATCGGGGCGCTGTTCATCGACGCCGCCGCCGAGGCTGCAATTGTGGTGTTTCTGTTTGCCGTGGGCGAAGTACTGGAGGGCGTCGCAGCCGGCAAAGCGCGTGAAGGTATCCGGGCCCTGGCCAATCTGGTACCCAAAACCGCGCTGCTGGAAGTGAACGGCACGACAAAAGAGGTGGCCGCGGCCAGCCTGTCAGTCGGTCAAATGATCCTCGTTCGTCCCGGTGACCGTATTCCGGCGGATGGCGAGATTTCCGAAGGCACCTCCGGCGTCGATGAAAGCCCGGTCACCGGCGAAAGCGTGCCAAAGACACGCGGGCCGGGGGATTCGGTCTTTGCGGGCTCGATCAACACCGAAGCCGCCCTGTGGGTCAAGGTGACCAAGGGGCCAGAAGACAACACCATCGCCCGCATCATCCGTCTGGTGGAGGAAGCCGAGGAGGCCCGCGCGCCGACCGAACGGTTCATCGACCGGTTCAGCCGCTGGTACATGCCTGCCATCGTTGCGGTCGCGGCCCTTGTCGTGCTGGTGCCGCCGCTGGCCTTTGGTCAGCCTTGGGATACGTGGGTCTATCGCGGGTTGGCGTTGCTGCTGATCGGCTGCCCATGCGCGTTGGTAATTTCAGTCCCGGCCTCCATCGCCTCTGCCATGTCGACGGGCGCAAAACGCGGGCTGCTTATGAAGGGCGGGGCGGTGATCGAAGCTGCCGCCAAAGTGACACGCATCGCTTTTGACAAGACCGGAACGCTAACGCACGGGCGGCCGAAGGTCACCGACGTGGTCACCTTCGGCACCACCACCGAGGCCGAATTGCTGGCCGTTGCCGCAGGCGTCGAGTCCGGGTCGAGCCACCCTCTCGCCATCGCCGTCCTGAACAAGGCCAAGGACGCAGGGATCGAGGCGCTGCCATCGCGGGATGCCAAGGCGCTGATGGGCAAAGGCGTGGTCGCAACAGTTGGCGAAGCATCGGCGTGGGTCGCCTCGCCGCGCTACGCCATGGAGAATGGCGGGCTCGATGGCCTCGGTCTGCGTCAGGCCACGGTCTTTGAGGAGGATGGCAAGACTGCCGTAGCGGTGTTCCGCGAGAAGACCCCGCTCGGCCTAATCGCGATGCGGGATGAGCCGAGGGCCGATGCCAAGGACGCCGTGCGCCAGCTTACGGCGATGGGCGTGACCTCGGTGATCCTGACCGGAGACAACCCGCGCACAGCCGCTGCGATTGCGGGCGGGCTAGGCATGGAGTTTCAGGCCGACATGATGCCCGAGGACAAGCTCAAGGCCATCAAGGCGATGAGCGAGGCGGGCGGCGTGATGATGATCGGCGACGGCATCAACGACGCCCCCGCGCTGAAGCAGGCGAGCGTGGGCGTGGCGATGGGGTCGGGCACCGATGTGGCGCT
>CAZORV010000187.1:0-5733 GCA_964582215.1 uncultured Frigidibacter sp. | reverse complement strand
CGCCCTATGTTGCAACCCGTTCAACGTGCGTCCGTCAACGCCGTTTCCGGGGGCTTTCGCCTTTGTCGCGTCTCGCGCGTCCGCAAAACACCAAAACCGCTGCGTCCCTTGGCGGGGACGACGCGGTGGAATTCCAGAGGATCGGGGCCGTTCAGCCCGGATCTTGACCACTCAGGTTATGATACCCGGACCGCAGGCAGAGTAAGCCCGTGGACCAAGTTGGCGCCGTATAGGGGGAGTCGCGGGGGATGTCAACAAGCGCCCCCCGGCGGATCGCGGTGCGTCAGGGGTGGTTCCGGCCCGTCAGAACCAGCCGTTGCAGGACCAGCGCAAAGGCCAGCATGAACAGCGTCGCAAAGACCGAATCCGACAGGAAATGCCGCCCGGTTGCGATGCGTTGGGCCAGGGTGCCGATGGCTATGGTGAAGGCTGCGATGGTCCAGAGTCTGCGGGCGAAGACCGGGGCATTCCTCCGCATCCCCGGTGCGATGGCCAGAAGCGCCAGCGCCAGAACCACTGCCGCCGCCCCCTCGCCCGAGACGAAGGAACAATTGTCAAGACACTGGTCCGAGGGCACCAGCGCCGGGGTGAACTGCGCAGCCCCGCCGAATTCGGCAACCTCGGCCGGGCGGGCGCGGCCCCAGTGGGCCTTGAGGATGACATTGACCAGAAGGACCGGCCCGGCAAGGTACAGCAGCGCGATGAAGGTCCAGACCCGGCCGCCGACCGACAGGAGGGTGCGCCCGGTCAGGCCGGTCAGGCTGCCCGCCAGCGCCAGAAGGAACATGCCCACCGACCCGGCCCAGACCGTCTGCCGCCACAGCTCGGCCGGGGCGAAGGCCGCCAGCGGGAAGCCCTTGCCGGGCTGATAGAACAGCGCCGAGGCCGCAAGGTCGATCCCGGGGAACAGGCTGAAGATCGCAGCCGCGCCGAGGATCGCCAGCGCCAGCGTCAGTGCCGCCGTTCGGGGGGCGGGCGCCCTCACCGGCAGTCGCCCGGCAAGAGATAGGCTGCGATCGTGTCACGGGCGTGGGCGGTGCCTGTGGTGTCAAAGGTGGCGACGGGTGCCAGAGCCCGGCCGCCGCAGACCGGCGCGGTTGACAGGACGGCCAGCGCCGGCCCGGCCGCGTCGGGCAGCGGCCAGGTCTGTTCATAATAGTTGTGTGGCCGCCCTGCAGGCCGGGGCGCGTAAAAGGCCAGCCCCGCCCCGGCGCCCGTATAGAAAAGGTCGGCAAGGATGTCGCGGCTGGTGGCGTAGACGGCGCCGACCTGCTGGGCTTTGGCGGTGGCGATGATCTGTCGGCTCAGTTCGGCCCGGCCGAGGTAGCGTTTCAGCAGCGGCGCCCCGTCGCGCGCGGGCCAGGGGGCCAGGATCGTCAGAACCGGCAGGGTCACAGCGATCAGCCCGTTCAGCAGGACCGACAGGCGCAAGGCCCGGGGGGCGCGGTCCAGAAGGAACGGGACGGCGATCAGCGTTCCGGCGAAATAGGCGGCAAGCGCCCAGTTGGCATAGGCCTTTTCCAAAAGCGCCTGGACCGACACGACGATCAGCGGCGGCAAGGCGAACAGCGCAAGCGCACGCGCCCGGCCCCCGGCCCGCAGCGCCGGGACCATCGCCGCCAGAAGGCCCGCGAACAGGACCGGGCCGAAGACCGCGAACTGGTTCAGCATGAACCCGGCCAGACTGCCGGGGTTAAGCCCCGAAAGGAAACTCTTCTGCCGGACCCAGCCCACATTGTCCATCGTATGGTTCACCGTCGCCAGATCGTGCGTCAGGTTCCAGACCACGTTCGGCGCCATCACCGCCCCGAAGGCCAAAAGCAGCAGCGCGCCCCTGCCCCGGCCGATCCGCCCCTCGCGGGTGAAAAGGGCCGCAAGGCCCGCGCCGATCAGGAAATAGACGGCGGCATATTTCGCCAGGGCCGCCAGCCCGATCGCCGCCCCGGTCCAGACCGCCCAGCCCCGCGATGCAGGCGCGTCCACCATCCTCAGCCAGCCGTAAAGGGCCGCGGCATAGGCCGGGGCCATCACCGTGTCCGTGGACAGGATCAGGCTGCCCACCGCGACAAAGGGCAGCGTCGCATAGGAAAGCCCGGTCCAGAAGGCCGCCCGCGCCCCGGCCGTCCGGGCGGCGGCGGCGGCCAGAATCATCGCCGTCGCCCCGTGCAGCAGCGCCCCCGGCATCCGCACCCAGAAGGGCGCATCGCTGCCGGCAAGACCGGTCACCGCCCGGATCAGCCAGCCGATCAGCGGCGGCTTGGAATAATAGCCGAAGTCGAGCCTCTGCCCCCAAAGCCAGTACTGGCTTTCATCGACGAAAAGATCGGTCCGGTTGAAGGCCAGCGCCAAAAGCCGCAGCCCGGTCAAAAGGCCGACCGCCAGCAGCGTCGGCCCGACCCAGTGACGGCGTTCAGACGCCCTGTCCATGCTGCCTGTCCCGATAGATCAGCCAGAGGTTCCGCGTGTAGATCAGGCAGCCGGGCAACTGGCCAAGGATGATCACCGGATCGAACTTGTAAAACCCGTAGGCCAGCACGATCAGCCCGCCGATGATCGAGAAGTACCAGAATGCCACCGGCACCACCGACCGGCCCGCCCGCTCGGAGGCGATCCATTGCACGATGAAGCGGGCGGTGAACATCAGCTGGCCAAAGAGGCCGATCAGCACCCAGACCAGATCGCGCGGCGTGTCCACATGGAAAAGCGACATCAGATGATACATGCTGCCCCTTACCGGCCCTCGGCGCCGAACTCGGTCGGGCGGGCCTTTTTCTTGCGCCGGATCAGCCACATGACGCCGAACAGATCGACGGCCCCGACCAGCCCGCGCTGAAAGTTGTTGTAGTTCGACTTGCCGGCCCCGCGCGCCATATGGGTGACGTCGACATGGCACACATCCCAGCCGTCGCGCGCGAACAGCGCGGGCAGGTAACGGTGCATGTGATCGAAATAGGGCAGCGCCAGAAAGGCGTCGCGGCGAAAGGCCTTCAGCCCGCAGCCGGTGTCGCGCGTGCCGTCCTTCAGCATCCGCCCGCGCAGCCAGTTGGCAAAGCGCGAGGCAAGCTTCTTGGACAATGTATCCTGCCGCCCCACCCTTTGCCCGGCCACCAGCCCGATCCGGTCCGCCCCCGCCGCCAGCAGCGGCGCGATCAGGGCGGGCAGGTTCTCGGGTGGGTTCTGGCCGTCGGCGTCCAGCGTGGCGACAATGGCGCCCCGCGCGGCGCGGACACCGGAATGGACCCCCGCGCTTTGCCCGCCGGACCGGTCATGCTGCAACAGCCGCAGGTTCGGCCGCGCCGCCATCAGCCCCTTCAGCACCGCCACGGTCTGGTCGGTCGACCCGTCATCGACGACGATCACCTCATGCTCGATCGCGGCACAGAACTTGGCGATGCCGGTCAGCAGCGGCGGCAGGTTCTCGGCCTCGTTCTTGGCGGGAATGACGATGGAAAGCGCGACCATGAGGGTTCCGGAAGGATCGGTTGGCCCCCGTGCTACTGCACCCCCCCGCCATTGTAAATCCGCGCGCGCTATTCGGCGCCGGTTGCGGCGGCGGCTTTCGGCGCGGCGCCGGCATCGGCCCGCGACAGGCGATGTTCGCGGTGGAATGTGTAGATGCCGGTGGCGACGACCACGGCGCTGCCAAGCAGCGTCAGATGATCGGGGAACTGCCCGAAGGCCAGCCAGCCAAGCAGCATCGCCGCCACCAGCGAGACATAGCGGAACGGCGCCACGACGGCGATATCGCCCACCCGCATCGCCATGATCACCGTCAGATAGCCGGCGATCAGGCAGGTCGCGGCGCCAAGGATCCTGGCCGCCTGCTGCGCGTCGACGGCAGTGCGGTCGGTGAAGGGCAGCGCCAGGCCCGCCACCAGCGTCACCGACAGCGCCGCCAGAAAGGCGACGGTGGCCGAGGGCACGGCCCGGCTGATCCGCCGTGTGGCCAGATCGCGGATCACGACGCAGCCGACCGAGACCAGCCCCAGAACCGACCAGCGGTCAAACCCCTCGGTCCCCGGCCGCACGATCAGCAGGACACCGGCGAACCCCACAAGGATCGCCGTCAGCCGCCGCCAGCCGATCCGGTCGCCCAGCAGAAGGGCGGCGGCCAGCGTCACCGCCAGCGGCAGGCATTGCATGATCGCCGAAAGATTGGCGATGGGCATGTGCGGCAGGGCCAGAAGGAAGGTGAAGGTGCTGGTGACCTCGCCGAAGGCCCGTGCGGCAAGCCAGGGCCGGTCGGCGGCGGGCCAACCGAGCCGCAGCCCCCCGGTGCGCCAGCCGATCAGCGCCAGCGCCAGCGTCGTCAGCGTGCCGCGCATCGCGATGGCCTCGATGACCGGCAGGCCGGCCGTCACCGACTTCATCAGCGTGTCGTTAAGGGTGAAGGCCACCATGGCCGCGCACATCAGCGCCGCGCCGCGAAGATTGTCGGAAAGTGCCATGCTGCGCGCCCTCGCGGGCGGACCGGAACCGCCCTCCCCTGCGGCGAGCCTTATCCGATGTCCGGGGCCGATTGAAGCGCCGCGGCCCGGCAACCCCGGCCGCTTCCGACCGCACCGACGAATCCGGCCCCGGATCGGGCGCGCCGCAGCCCCGGCCCCCGCGCCGGGGCCTCCTGGCCGGGGCAGCGGGGCTGACTTCCGGCGTCGAGGCAAAGCACAACCCCGACCGCCGCCTCTCAGCTGCCTGCCCGAGGGCAGCCCAGGGCGCGCCCACGGCCCGTCCGGCTCGACCCGGCGCTTGCGGGAAGGGCCTGCGCCGCCCCGGTCGGCCGCATCACTTGCCCCGGCGCCGGGCTGAGCGGGACAAGCCGATCTTCCAGTGGAAGAGCGGCCCCGCTCATGCGGGAACGTTTCCCGGGGACCATCTCAGCACAGGGAACAGAGGGCAGTGCCTGCCCCGGGTGGCCCAGAGCGCCAGCCCCCCGCAGGGGCAGGCGCTGCCCGGTCGCCTTGCGCGACCGGGCGTTGCGGGTGGCGATGGCGCGTGACGGCAGGGTCACGGGCCCCTGCCGACTGAGATGGCACAATCGCTTGCCCCGGCGCCGGGCCGGGCGGACCGGACGGCTCTGCCCCGGCCGGCCCCCGGATACTGCCGCGAACCGCCGGACGCGCGCAGACGACGCCGGCCATCCGGGCGCGACGCCGCCCCGGCCCCCGCGCCGGGGCCTCCTGGCCGACCCCCGGCGCGCCCTGCAAGCCCCATGGGCGCCTGCATCTCGCCCCGACAGGCGCCCCTCCGGCAAGGGTTGAAATCCCGTCCGGTCCGGCGTATCTGCCATCCGTCGCAAACCAGCCGGAAGCAGAGACAGGTCATGGCCAATCCCCTTCAGTTCCTCCAGCAGGTACGCACCGAAGTGGCCAAGGTCACATGGCCCTCGCGGCGCGAGGTCATGCTGACCACCGTCATGGTCTTCATCATGGCGGCGCTGACCTCGGTCTTCTTCTTCCTGATCGACACGATCATCACGACCGGACTCTCGGCGGTCCTGGGGATGGCGGGCTGACAGCCGTCGTCCGGATGGCTTGAAGTTCCGGGACTTAGCCGCTAGACGGGCGGGACTTTACCGGAACCGGCGCGCAGCGATTCGGCATGCGCGCTGTTTTTTGTTCGGGCAAGTGTGGGGCAACCCACGGAATTGAATAGATTTTCCGGCGGTCAGCCGCTGGCGGAGCGAGGTCTGGGGCAGATGGCGAAGCGGTGGTATTCGGTGAGCGTCCTCTCGAA
>CAZORV010000186.1:0-5742 GCA_964582215.1 uncultured Frigidibacter sp. | reverse complement strand
TCATCTCGACCATCAACGGCGATGCGAACATCGGCTTTTACAAGGAACTGGCCGCGGCGGGTGTCACCGCCGACAAGCTGCCGGTCTGCGCCTTTTCGGTCGGCGAGGAGGAGCTTTCCGGCCTCGACACCACGAACCTCGTCGGCCATCTGGCCGCCTGGAACTACTTTGAAAGTGCCGACACGCCGGAAAACAAGACCTTCATCGACGCCTGGCATGCCTATATCAAGGATGACAAGCGCACCACCAACGACCCGATGGAGGCGCATTACATCGGCTTCAACATGTGGGTGAATGCGGTCACCCAGGCCGGGTCGGTCGACGTGGACGCCGTGTCCGACGCGATGATCGGCCAGAAGTTCCCGAACCTGACCGGCTCGGTCGCCGAGATGCTGGCGAACCACCATCTGACCAAGCCGGTGCTGATCGGCGAGATCCGCGCCGACGGCCAGTTCGACATCATCAGCCAGACCGACCCGGTGCCGGGCGACGCCTGGACGGACTTCCTGCCGGAATCCGCCGTGCTCGATGCCGACTGGAAAGACCTGAAGTGCGGCATGTACAACAAGGACACCAAGACCTGCGTGCAGATGAAGTCGAACTATTGAGCAGACGAAGAGAGGCCGGGTTCGCCCGGCCTCTGCCCTCGCACCAGGTTCACCGATGACCCGAATTTCAAGATTTCTTCTGGCGATGCTGGTCATCGTGCTGGCCGCCCTTGGCGCGGCACAGGCCGAGACGGCAGCCGAGATTGTCGCGCGCAGTGCGGCCCAGATCGAGAGGCCGTCGCGCCAGACCATCGGCCCGGTCATCGCCGAACTGGCGGCAAGCGGCGACCCGATGGCGGCGCGGCTTTTGCAGGCCTGGGGCGCCAAGGGTCTTGGCCTGCGCAAGGCCGACAAGCGGATTTTCCTGATCGCGCCCGATGCCGGCGGCTACCGGCTGACCGATCTTGCGGGCAATGACGCCGGTGTCGCGGCCAGGGCCGGGATTGCCGAACTGAAGCCCAATGCCGGTGTGCGCGGCCTGATCGCCACCGCGCTGGTGCAGTTCACCCTGTCCGATCCCGACCCCGCCCGGCGGGCCGAGGCGCTGGCATCCATCGCGCGCGATCCCAAGGCCGATCATCTGGCGCCCCTGCGCGCCGCGATCGGTCCCGAGACGGACAAGGCGCTTCTGGCGCAGAAGGTCCGGCTGGAACGCCTGCTGACCCTGCGGTTCGACGGGGACAGCGCCGCGCGGGTCGCGGCGATCGCGGCCTTTGGCGCCGATCTCGGGCTGGATTACCGGGCGGCGCTGAACCCGCTTCTGACCAGCCGCCGCGCCGCCTTTGCCGACGCGCCGCCCGCCGGGGCCAATATCGCCGCCCGGCTGCGCGTCGGCCATGACCTGACCGAGACCGAGGCCTATGACCTGCTGGTCGCGGCCAGCCTTGCGCCCGCCCGGCTGACCGCCGAGGACCAGCGCGCCGCCCTGTCCGCCCATCTGGCCGATGGTGCCGTCGCGGGCGTTCCGGTGGTCGACCTCGGCGATCAGGCAGCCCGCGACCGCGCCTATACCGCGCTTGAGGCCGCGGGGGCCGTTCCGGCGGCCGCAACGGCGGACGAGGTCACGCGCGCCGTGGCCGCCCACAGCTATGCCGATGTCTATGACGAACCCGACGCGGCGGTGACGGATGCCGCCCGGGCGGCGCTTGGCGGCATTTCGCTGCGGCTCGGCGTCATGCAGGCGCTGGATCTGGCGCTGGACGGGCTGTCGCTGGCGGCGATCTATTTCCTGGCGGCCATCGGCCTTGCCATCACCTTCGGCGTCATGCGGGTGATCAACATGGCGCATGGCGAGTTTCTGACGCTGGGCGCCTATACCGGCTATGTCGTGCAGCAATGGGTCCCGGATCACACCACCTCGATCCTGGTCGCGCTGCCCTTGGCCTTTGCCGTCACCTTCGCGGCGGGGGTTGCGCTTGAGCGGCTGGTGATCCGCCATCTCTACCGCCGCCCGCTCGAGTCGCTGCTGGCGACCTTTGGCGTGTCGATCGCGCTGCAACAGCTGCTGAAGAACATCTTCGGCACACAGGCCCGGCCACTGACGGCGCCCGACTGGCTGGGCGGGGCGCTGACCTTCAACGACGTCGTCTCGATCAGCTATATCCGCATCGCGATCTTCGTGCTGGCGCTGGCGTTCCTGTGTTTCTTCCTCTGGCTGATGCGGCGCACGCGCCTTGGGCTGGAGGTGCGGGCGGTCACGCAAAATCCGGCGATGGCGGCCTCGATGGGGATCAATCCGGACCGGATCAACATGCTGACCTTCGGGCTTGGCTCGGGCATCGCCGGGGTCGCGGGCGTCACCATCGGGCTTTATGCCAAGGTCACGTCCGAACTTGGCGCCGACTATATCGTGCAAAGCTTCATGACCGTCGTGGTCGGCGGGGTCGGGAACATCTGGGGGGCGCTGGCGGGGGCCTCGATGATCGGCGGCCTGCAAAAGCTGATCGAATGGCAGAACCCGTCGAACACGCTGGCTGCCCAGACCTACATGATCCTGTTCATCATCCTGTTCATTCAGGTCCGGCCGCGCGGGATCATCCCGCTCAAGGGCCGGGCGGCGGGGGACTGAGCCCGTGGCAGACCAAAGCCCGCCCATCCGGCAGAAAAGGCCCGCAATGACCCCCGCCCGATTTCCCAAACCCTCGCCGCTGATGGTCTTTCTTGGCGTGCTGGTCCTGTTCACGCTGGCGGTGACCCTGATGTCGGTGGCCTACGGCACCGGGTTCCTTTCGACCTCGTTCGTCAAGACGCTGGGCAAGACGCTCTGCCTTTGCATCGCGGCGCTGGCGATGGACCTGATCTGGGGATACGCCGGCATTCTCAGCCTGGGCCACATGGCGTTTTTCGCCCTGGGCGGCTATATGATCGGCATGTGGCTGATGTATGCCCGGACCGAGGAAATCGTCGTCGCGGCCATGGCCCGGCAGCCGATCCCGCCGACCCCGGACGAGATACGGCAAGGCATCGCCACGCAGATTTTCGGCGTCGTCGGGGCGTCCGACCTGCCCGCGGTCTGGGGCTTTGCCCATTCGCTGCCGCTGCAACTGGCGATGGTCGTGCTGGTGCCTGGGCTTCTGGCGCTGATCTTCGGCTGGCTGGCCTTTCGCAGCCGCGTCACCGGCGTCTATCTGTCGATCCTGACGCAGGCGATGACGCTGGCACTGGCGCTTTACCTTTTCCAGAACGACAGCGGTCTGCGCGGCAACAACGGGCTGTCGGGTCTGCAGAACCTGCCGGGGCTGGCCGATCTGTCGCAGGACCGGCTGTCGGTCTGGTTCTTCTGGGCCTCGGCGGCGGGGCTTGGCCTTGCCTATCTTTTGTTGTCGCGGGTGATCGCGGGCAAGTTCGGGTCGGTCATCCGGGCGATCCGCGACGACGAGACGCGGGTGCGGTTCCTTGGCTATTCGGTCGAGGGCTACAAGCTTTTCCTGTTCACGCTGACGGCGGTGATCGCGGCGCTGGCGGGGGCGCTTTACTATCCGCAGGCGGGCATCATCAACCCCGCCGAACTCGCGCCCATCGCGTCGATCTATCTGGCGGTCTGGGTGGCGATCGGCGGGCGCGGGCGGCTTTACGGCGCGGTGATCGGCGCGGCCTTCGTGTCGCTTCTGTCGTCGGTCTTTACCGGCGGGCGGGTGCCGGCGCTGACCCTCGGGCCGCTGCATGTCGACTGGGTCGACTGGTGGCAGGTGCTTCTGGGGCTGGTCTTCGTGCTGGTGACGCTGTTCGCGCCGAACGGCATCGGCGGGCTGTTCGATCTGGCGCAGGGTCGCCACCATCCCGACCGCAAGGGCGCGCCCCTTGGCCCGAACGACGGTGCCCTGCAGGAACAGGAGGCGCTGGAATGAGCACGCTTCTGGAAGTGTCGGGGGTCACGGTCAGTTTCGACGGCTTTCGCGCGATCAACAACCTGTCATTCTCGGTCGGTGCCGCGGAACTGCGCGCCATCATCGGGCCGAACGGCGCGGGCAAGTCGACCTTCATGGACATTGTCACCGGCAAGACCCGGCCCGACAGCGGCACCGTCACCTTCGGCGAACGCGCAGTGTCGCTGTTGTCGATGTCCGAGGCGCAGATCGCCCGGGCCGGGGTCGGCCGCAAGTTTCAGCGCCCGACGGTGTTCGAGGATCAGACGGTTGACGAGAACCTGACACTGGCCTTGCGCGCGCCGCGCGGCCCCCTGTCGGTCCTGCGCTGGCGCGCGGGGGCGGCCGACCGCGCCCGGGTGGCGGCGCTGGCGGCCGAGGTCGGGCTGGGCGGCCATCTGGCGCGCAAGGCGGGCGAGCTCAGCCACGGGCAGAAGCAATGGCTCGAGATCGGGATGCTGCTGGCGCAAGAGCCGCGCCTGTTGCTGATCGACGAACCGGCGGCGGGCATGACCCCGGCCGAGCGTGAGCAGACGACCGCCATTCTGGTCGAAATGGCCCGGACCCGCGCGGTTGTGGTGGTCGAGCATGACATGGACTTTGTCGGCCGACTGGGTTGCCGGGTCACGGTCCTGCACGAAGGCGCGGTGCTGGCCGAAGGGTCGCTGGATCACGTGACGAAGAACCCGGCGGTGATCGACGTTTATCTGGGGCGGGGATGATGCTGAAAACCACGGGCCTGACCCTGCATTATGGCGGCAGCCAGATCCTCTACGGCATCGATTTCGAGGCCCGCGCGGGCGAGGTGACCTGCATCATGGGCACCAATGGCGTCGGCAAGACCAGCTTTCTGAAGGCGCTGGCGGGGACGCATCCCCGTTCGGGCGGCGCGGTGACGCTGGACGGCGTCGCGATCGGCCCCGGCGCGCGGGCACAGGACATGGCGCGGCGCGGCCTGTCGGTGGTGCCGCAGGGGCGGATGATCTTCCCCTTGCTGACGGTGCGTGAAAACCTCGAGACCGCCTTTTCGGTCCTGCCGCGCGGCGAGCGGGCCGTGCCGGACGAGATCTACGACCTGTTTCCGGTCTTGCGGGACATGGGGGCACGGCGCGGTGGTGACCTGTCGGGGGGGCAGCAGCAGCAGCTTGCCATCGCCCGGGCGATGATCATGCGGCCGAAGGTCCTGTTGCTGGACGAGCCGACCGAGGGGATCCAGCCCAATATCATCCAGCAGATCGGCCGGGTGATCGGCCATCTCAGGGCCCGGGGCGACATGGCGATCGTGCTGGTCGAGCAATATTTCGATTTCGCCTTCGGGCTGGCCGACCGGTTCTACGTCTTCCGCCGCGGCCAGGTGCAGATGTCGGGCACCCGCGATACGCTCTCGCGCGAGGCGCTGCGGGCGGCCGTGTCGGTCTGACCGGTGTCGGGCGCACGGCCGGACCGGCCGTTCGTCCGGTGGCAAAGCGGCCCCGCTCATTTGGGAACGCCGCCCGGTCGCTTTGGGCGACCGGGCGGTGCGGGTGGGAATGGCGCGTGGCGGCAGGGTCACGGGCCCCTGCCGCGTGAGGCGTTGCCGTCGCTTTACCCGACGCCGGGCTGAGCGGGACAGGCTGATCTTCCGGCGGAAGAGCGGCCCCGCTCATGTGGGAACGCCGCCCCGAGACCGCCTCAGCCCTTCACAACAGAGGGCGGCGCCTGACCCGGCGGGCGAGAAGCGCCTGCCGGGGGCAGGGCAGGCGCTGCCCGGTGGCTTTGGGCCACCGGGCGGTGCGGGTGGGACCGTCGTGTCACGGCAGGGTCACTTGCCCCTGCCGACTGAGGCGATG
>CAZORV010000185.1:2226-5851 GCA_964582215.1 uncultured Frigidibacter sp. | reverse complement strand
ACTGATAGTAATGCTGCAGCCGGTTGGGGTTTTCGCCATAGCGCCCGTCGGTCGGCCGGCGCGAGGGCTGGACATAGGCCGCCGCCCAGGGGCGCGACCCCAGCGACCGCAGCGTCGTGGCCGGGTGAAAGGTGCCCGCCCCCACCTCCATGTCATAGGGCTGCAGGATCGCGCAGCCCTGCCCCGCCCAGTAGGACTGAAGCCGCAGGATGATCTCCTGGAACGATCGCGGAAGGGTCGTGGACATGGCGGCGCCCCCTGATGAAAGCGCGTTCTCCTTAGGCAAGCCCGCCCCCGGGGTCAATTGCCGCTGCGGTTTTTCGGGTCGACGCCGCCGGCAATCCTGCTAGGTTCGCGCCGGATTCGCAGGCATAGACCCGACCGAGAGGCATTTGAGCATGAGACGCGCGCTTTCTGGCTTTGTCCTTCTGATTTTGACCCTGACCGCCGGTCTTGCACGTGCCGACAGCGCCTGGGTCCAGATCGAGGCCCGCCCCTCGCTGGCCGAGGCCGAGGAACGCGCCCGCGCCTATGCCGGGGCCTTTCCGAACGTGCAGGGCTACAAGCTGAAGTCCGGCTGGTACGCGATCCTTCTGGGGCCGTTCGACAGCGACGAGGCCGCGCGGCAATTGTCGGTCCTGACCAGCGAACGGATGATCCCGGCCGACAGCTATGTCGCAGGCGAGGCGGCCCTTGGCCGCCGCTTCTGGCCGGTCGGCGCCGATGCCGCAACCGCCGATACCACGACCGAACCGGCCCCTGCCCCGGTACCGGCCCCCGCCCCAGTACCGGCCCCCGCCCCCGTTCCGGATCCCACCCCGACCCCCGTTCCGGACGCGGAAACCCATGCCGAGGCGCTGGCCGCCGAGGCGGCGCTGTCACCCGAGGCGCGGATGGATCTGCAGCGCGCCATGCAATGGTTCGGCACCTATCAGGGCGCCATCGACGGATCCTTCGGCAAGGGCACCCGCGCCGCCATGGCCCGCTGGCAAGAGGCCAACGGCTATGAACCGACCGGCCTTCTGAAAACCGCCGAACGCGCCGCCCTGACCGGCGCCTGGACAAAGGAACGCGACGCGCTTGGCCTCGCGCGGGTCGACGAGGCCGAGGCGGGCATCTCGATCGACCTGCCGCTGGGGCTGGTCGCCTTCGACCGCTATCAGCCGCCCTTCGTCGCCTACAAGGAAAAGGACGGCTCGGGCTATCAGGTCATGCTGATCTCGCGGCAGGGCGATGCGAAGTCGCTGGTGCAGCTTTACGACCGCTTGCAGGCCACGGCCGCGATCCCGATCGAGGGCGCGCGGAAACTTGGGAAATCCTCGTTTGAAATCAATGGCGAAGGCGGCGGCAGCACGGCCTATGCGACGGCGCGGCTGGAAGGCGGCTTCATCAAGGGCTATGCGCTTGTCGCCCCGACCGCCGACAGCGCCCGCCGCACCCGGATCGCCGAGGCGATGGCCGCGAGCTTCGCCGCCACCGGCGCCACGGCGCTTGACGAAAACCTCGGCGAGGCCTCGTCGGTTGCGACCGGCGACCTGACCAGCGGCCTTGACCTCCGCCGCCCGACCCTGTCGCGCACCGGCGTGTTCGTCGATCCGGCCGGACTGGTCCTGACCACGACCGAGGCGCTGCAATCCTGCGCCCGCGTCACCATCGACAGCCGCACGACCGCCACCGTCGCCTTCCAGGACGAGGCACTGGGCTTCGCGCTTCTCCGCCCCGACACGGCGCTTGTCCCCCGCGCCTTCGCCCTGCTGGCCCCGGCCCTGCCGCGTCTTGATTCCGACGTGGCCATGGCCGGCTATTCCTACGAAGACAAGCTCGCCGCCCCGGTCATGTCCACCGGCACCTTCTCGGAAGGTCAGGGGCTCGAAGGCCAGAGCGAACTCGCGCGCCTGACGATGGCCACCCTGCCCGGCGACGCGGGCGGCGCGGTCCTTGACGGTTCGGGCGCGATGATCGGCATGCTGGCCCCGAAACGGGACGAGGCGGGGCGCGAACTGCCAAAGGATGTCAGCTTCATCCTGCAGGCCGGCGCAATCGCCGCCGCCCTGCAGGCCGCCACGCCCGCCGCCCCGGCACTGACCCCGTCCAGCCAGACCGGCAGCCTCGCCGCCGAAGACCTTGCCCGGCGGGCCCGTGACATGACGGTGCTGGTCAGCTGCTGGAAATAGACAGCGCCGCCGGAACCGGAACAGAACTCTGAATGCCTCCGGCGGGAGTATTTCCACAAAGAAAAAACCTGCAGCTTTTTCTTTGCCCAAATACTCAGACCCGACGCCGGGGGCGGCGCGCGCCCTCAGGCACCGCGATGCAGCGTCGCAAACAGGCGCGGATCAAGGCTTTCGCTGGCGAAGGTCCCGCCCTCGGTCAGGACCGACACGGCATCATGGCTGTGCAGGCTTTCCTGATGGACGGCGACGATGCGGAAGTCGCCGACGCGCGGTTCGGCCAGAAGCCGTTCGGCAAAACTGCGCGCCGCATCCTCGACAAAGATCGGGTTCGCGGCGTTCAGTTCGGCAAAGGCCTGTTCATCCTCGCGCTTGACCATCACCTGGGTTTCGGTTGGCACCGCGCTGCGGGCAAGGTCGATCAGGTCTTCGTACCAGAGCCGCCTAGCGCAGGCCTCGACCGCCGAGATCCGCGCATAGGACCGCTGCGAATGCGGCGTCGCCAGACGGCCGCGCGCCTGACGGGCATGTTCGCTGAGTTCAAGCGAGCAGGGGCAGGTCGAGCTGTAGACATAGTCGAGGTGGATGATGCGTTTCTGCACGCCCGCCGTCTCGGCCAGTTCCAGCGCAATGTCGTAATATTGCCAGCCCGACAGGCCCGAGCGCAGCGACTGGACCCGTGCGGGAAAGGAAAAGCGCATCTGCAGCCGCGCATCCAGGCTGTCATGGTCGGCCTTGTAGTCGTCAAGCGTCCTGGCCATCACGTCGAATGAGAAGGTCGCCTCGGCATGGGCATAGAAGGAGCGCATGATCCGGCTCATGTTGATGCCCTTGCGGTCCTCGGTCAGCGAGACCGTGCCGGTGACCGAGGTTTCCAGCGTCAGGTCGCCGCCGTCGCGGGTGTGATAGCGGATGGGCAGCCGGAAGTTCGAGATGCCGACATGCTGGATCGGCGCGCGGGCGCCGACGATCAGGCTGGAGGGGCCGTTCTGCAGGTCGGGCATCGAGGCGCGGTAGGCGGCGTCGGGCCGGAAGGCCGCGTCATAGCTGCGGGAAAGGTCGGGATAGTTCCCGACCTCGCGCCCCGGCAACAGCCGGGCGATGGCGGGGTCCAGCTGCGCCACCTCGGTCGGGTCGGCCCTGGCCGCCCAACGGCGCAACGTTTCCAGTGCCTCGGCCGCCTCGTCGCGGTTGGGCTCGTGGCCGATCTCGCCGACGAAATTCATGGGCTACTCCTGTCCGGCCGCACCCTCAGACCCCGAGTATGTGGGATCGGGGGGGCCCTTGTCCAACCCTAGCCGAAGAAACAGCGCAAGTTTGCGACATCAGACCCGGTCAAGCGCCTGCATCAGGTCGGCGAGAATGTCGGACGCCTCTTCCAGCCCCAGAGACAGGCGGACAAGGCCGGGGGTGATTCCCAGAAGGATCTTCTGATCGGTGGGCAGCCGCTGATG
>CAZORV010000185.1:0-2216 GCA_964582215.1 uncultured Frigidibacter sp. | reverse complement strand
GTCGTCGCCGGATGGGTGATGATCGACTTCGCATCGCCGAGGTTGTTCGAAATCTTGACGATCTTCAGCGCGTTGAGAAACCGGAAGGCCGCCGCCTGCCCGCCCTTCAGGACCAGCGTCACCACCGTGCCGCCGGCGCCCATCTGCTCCATCGCGATCCGGTGGTGGGGATGGTCCGGCAGGCCCGGATAGATCACCTGTTGCAGCTGCGGATGGCCCTTGAGGGCGCTGGCGACGGCCAGCGTCGAGGCGGTCTGATGGCGGACGCGGAGGTTCAGCGTCTCCATCCCTTTCAGCATCACCCAGGCGTTGAAGGGCGAAAGCGCCGCGCCGGTGTGTTTCAGATAGGGTTCCAGCACCTTGCGGATATAGTGCTGCGTCCCGCAGACGACACCGCCAAGGCAGCGGCCGCCGCCGTCAATGTGCTTGGTGGCCGAATAGACCACGACGTCGGCGCCGAGTGCCACGGCCTGCGAATAGGTGGGGGTGGCAAAGACATTGTCGACAATGACGGTCGCGCCGACCGCGTGGGCGATTTCGGCGACCGACTTCAGGTCGATCACCTCGAGCGTCGGGTTGGAGACGCTTTCCAGAAAGACCGCCCTGGTGTCGGGGCGCATCGCCGCGCGCCAGGCGGCAAGGTCGGTGCCGTCGACCAGCGTCACCTCGACCCCGAAGCGGCCCAGCACCTCGAGCACGTACAGGCACGAGCCGAAAAGCGCCCGCGCCGCCACGACGTGATCGCCCGCCTTCAGCAGCGAGGTCAGTGCGCCATTGACCGCCGCCATGCCCGAGGCGGTGGCAAAGGCGTCCTCGGTGCCTTCGATGGCGGCCATGCGTTCTTCGAACATCCGCACGGTCGGGTTGCCGTAACGGGCATAGATGAATTCGTCGGGGCCAGTCTCGATGAAGCGGGCCTCGGCCTGTTCGGCGCTGTCATAGACGAAGCCCTGGGTCAGGAAGATCGCCTCGGACATCTCGCCATACTGGCTGCGCCGGGCGCCTTCGTGGATCAGTTTCGTCTGTGTCTTCCAGTCCGCCGTCATGCCATCCTCCGGCAAGAAAAAACCCCCGACCGGAACGGACGGGGGCGCAAGCCTCCGACCTGTTTAGCGGTTTGTTTAACGTGGCCCGCAATCCGGTCTACAAATCGCCACGGCGTCCCGATTAACCCAAAGGCCCGTCGCGGTCAACGGCGGCTGTCGGGGCCGTCCGGTTCGGTCCCGTGTTTTTTCAAAAGCCCGCCCTGGGCCATGAAGAACAGGAAGAGCGCGGCGGGCAGGCCGAAGGTCTTGAAGTTGACCCAGGCCTGATCCGAGAGGTTCCGCCAGATCGCCTCGTTCGCGACGGCAAGGCCCGCGAAGAAGGCGGCAAGGCGGCGGGTCAGGATCATCCAGCCCCGGTCGGACAGCGGCATCGCATCCTCGACCGCCAGCGCAAGATAGGAGCGGCCGCGCAGAAGGCCGAAGCCGAGGGTCGCCGCGAAGAGCAGGTAGATCATCGTCGGCTTCATCTTGAAGAACCGCTCGTCATTGAACCAGACCGAGAGGCCGCCGAACAGGATCACCAGAACCAGCGTCGCGATCTGCATCGGCGAGAGCCGTCCGGTCAGGCGCCAGAGGATCAGCGTGGTCAGAACCAGAAGCGGGACGAAAAGTGCGGTGGAGAGGATGAAGCCGCCATAGTCGGTGCCGCCGACCGTCACCGTCTGATCCCTGAACCAGCGGAAGGTGGCGAAAAAGACCGCGACCGGGCCGAATTCGAGGGTAAATTTGACCCAGGGGTTGATGCGTCTGGCGGTCATGCTCTGGTCCTGAACTGCTGGTCTTGTCTGGGTGGCGGCGGCCGGGGCGCTGCCCCGGACCCCGGGATATTTGGGAAGAGAAGAAGGATCTAGTTGTCCGCGCCGACAAGGGCGCGGGCGAAGTCTTCGGGGTCGAAGGGGGCGAGGTCGTCGATCTGTTCGCCGACGCCGATGGCATGGATCGGCAGGCCGAACCTGTCGGCGAGTGCGACCAGGACGCCGCCTTTGGCGGTGCCGTCAAGCTTGGTCATGATCAGGCCCGAGACATCGGCGAGCTTGCGGAAGGTCTCGACCTGGCTGAGGGCGTTCTGGCCGGTGGTGGCGTCGAGGACGAGAAGGGTGTTGTGGGGGGCCGAGGGGTCTTTCTTGCGGATGACGCGGACGATCTTGGCCAGTTCCTCCATCAGGTCCT
>CAZORV010000184.1:0-5937 GCA_964582215.1 uncultured Frigidibacter sp. | reverse complement strand
CGCTGATGACGCTGACCACGCCCCGGCCCCAGTCGAAGCGCGCGAAGCGGTAGCCGATCTCGTCGTCGCCCTGGCCGTAGCTGACGTCGTCGAGGTCGCTGGCGAATCGCGGTCCGCAAAGCAGCAAATGCCCGGCGTCCTTGCCGCCGAGCGGCAGCCGTTCGCACTCGCCGTCTTCGTCTTCGATGGCGTACAAGGCGAAGGCTTCGGCCAGGGGTCCGCCGGCCTCCATGCTTACAGGCGACGGCATCACCAGATGCCCACCGCTTTCGATCCAGGCAAGAAGATCGTCGCCCTGCGCCTGCGTCACCAGCTCGGGCTGCGCGTACAGCACCAATGTATCGCCGGGTGCCGGTTTCAAGCCGTCGAGATCCAGCCAGGCCTGCGTCTGCACTTCCAGGCCGCGCGCCTGCAGCATTTTTTTCAGCGCGTACAGCGGGTTGTAGGCCGCTTCGCCGCGCGGCGGCTGCCGCACTTCTTCTTCGACCTTCTTGAAGAAGTGGAAGAAACCGGCGAAGCCGGCCCCGATCACCAGGCTCACGGCCAGCGCGATGATGAGGGTCGAGCTGCGCTTCATCGCGCCAGCTCCGGCGTTTGCGCCCAGCGTTGCAGCAGGGTGTCGAACGCCTGGTCGTCGGGCAGGCGTTGCGCATAGGCCGCGGCCTGCCACAGGCGCACCACCTGGGCGAAGGCTTCGCGCAAGGCGCCCTCGGGCAGGCGCCGCGCGCGGCGCAGGCACTCGGCTTCGGTCGCACCGGGAGGCAGCGGGCTGCCAAGCGCGGATTCGATCGCCGCCACGCCGCCGCGATAGAGCAGGGCGAGCGCATCGCGATGTCGCTGCTGCGACCAAAGCGCACGCGCGGCGGTGGCGATGTCGTCGGGCAGTTTCTCCGGCGAGAGCACGGCGTGTTCGACGATGGGATCGGGTTCGGGCGCCTGCGGCAGACGATCGCGTATCCAGGGCAGCCAGCGCGGCAATTGCCACAACAGCAGGGCCAGCGCGATGCCGGCTAGCACCCACAGGCCGTATTCGCCAATGACGGCGAAGAGCCCGCCGAGATTCGGCAACCACGAAGGCGTCTTGTCCGGCTTCTTGTCGTCGAACTTCGGCTTGTTCTTCAGCACCCAGCGCGAGACTTTCTCTTTCGGCGACAACAGCGGATCCTGCGCCAGCGTCTTCGCCGCCGCTTCCTGGCGCGCATCGCTCGGGCGCCAGTGCTCGCCGAACAAGGCTTTCGGTGCGAGGCAGTCCTGCGGGCAGGTCTTGTTCGCCTCCGTTGCCGCCTGCGCCGTCAGCGGCAGCATCGGCGCGCCGATCATCAGCAATACGAGCGCCGCCGTGCCGGCCAGCGCGCGAATGCGTTCGGCGAGGCGCCGGAAACTCAGCTCCACGTCCCAGGCTTCGAGCTGGGTGCGGCGGTTGAGATAAAGGCCGAAACCGGAACCGGCATAAAACGGGCCGACGAGACTCATCGCCAGCCAGGCCACGCAATTCATCAACACGCCCAGCCAGGGCGCCGGGTTCTTCGCCAGCATTTCCCACAACGCGCCGGCGAACTGCAGCAGGTCGCCGGGATTGGTCACCGGGCGGAACATCACGACGAGCACCCAGACCGAAACGAACAGCACGAGCTCGAACGCCAGGCAGGCGAAGAGCAGGCCGAATGCCTGCCCCGTCACCGCGCCCTGCAGGACGCCGACGCGCAGCGAACGACGCGGTCCGCGCAGGCCTTCCAGCAGATCCACCGGCATCAGCAGCGAACGCGCGGGATGCAGCCGGCGCCAGCTCAGCCAGGCGAGCAACTGGCGCGGCGCCCACAATTCTTTCGCGCGCAGGGTTTCGCGCACGCCGGGCGCTTGCCCGAAGACCGCGCGCGACAACACATACAGGGGCGCGCGTTCGAACAGCGGCTTGAGCCACCACATCGCCAACAGCGCCAGCCAGGGCTGGTCGATCCACCAGGCCAGGGCGTTGAAGACGACGAGGAAAGGCAGCGTCAGCGCGATCCAGCTGCGCCACACCGCGCCGGCGTGTTCGCGCACGAGGGCCTGGCCCAGGTCCATCGCTTCCCATGGCGTGCGCGGGCGCAGCACGATGCTGAGGCGATCAAGACGCATCTTCGCCTCCGCGGCCGCCGCGCCAGAGCCAGTACAGGATGGCCAGCCACAACACGCCGCCGAACGTGAACTTCACCCAGGTCGGCATCCAGCCGATCGACGACCAGTAAGCTTCCACGAAGGCGGCGAGCACCAGCATCGCGAACACGCCCATCGCCAGTTGCCCGCCGTCGCGTCCGGCTTCGGCCAAGGCGCGACCGCGCGACAATCTTCCCGGCGCGATCAGCGCCCAGCCGATGCGCAGGCCGGCGCCGCCGGCGAGCACGATCGCGGTCAGTTCCGGCCCCGAATGCCCGGAGACGAAACGCCAGAACGGATCGCCGTAACCGATCGCGGTCAGATGACCGGCGATGCCGCCGATGAAGATGCCGTTGTAGGCGAGGAAGAAGATCGCGCCGACGCAGCCGAGCAGGCCGGCGGCGAAGGTCTGGAAGGCGATGCTGACGTTGTTGAAGACGTAAACGCCGAACATCTGCAGGTTGGTGCCGCTCTCGCGGCCCAGGGCATGGCGCTCGTCGCTCGGGTCGTACATCGCCTGGAACTGCGCCAGCTCCTGCGCCGAAAACATCGAATGCACCAGCTCGGGATACCACTGCAGCACGGCGATCATCGTCAGCAGCGGGCCGAAGAACAGCAGGGTCGCCACCGCCATGTAGGCGCGATGGCGGCGCACCAGGCGCGGGAAACCGGCGGCGAAGAACTCCAGCAGGCGGCGCCAGCGCGGCGCCGGCGGCCGGTACATCACATGATGGCCGCGCTGCATCAGTTGTTCGAGGCGCTCGAGCACCAGCGGGCTGTAGCCGCGGCGTTGCGCGATGGCCAGTTGCTGGCACAGGCGGCGATAGCTTTCGGCGAAGTCCAGGTCGTCGAGTTCGACGTAATCGGTGCGCTTGCCGGGGCGCACGCCGCCGCGCAACTCCAGCCACTGCTCCAGCCGGCGCCATTCGTCCTGGTAGCGGGCGACGAAATCTTCCTGCCGCATCAGCGCCGCCCCAGCAGATGGTTGGCGATGCCGAGCAGGCGATGCACGCCGCGCTGGCCCTGCGTTTGCGTCAGCGGCGCCAGCAGGTCGGCCAGCTCTTCCTGGCGCTCGACCGTCATCTGCTGCGCGCGTTCGGCGAAGGCGACGATCGCGCCCTGTTCGTCGATGCGCAGCGGATGGGGCGAGGCCAATGCCGGCACCGGCGGCGCCGATACGCGCGAGCCGACTTTTTCGACGTAGACCACCACGGTGCCGGCGGCCAGATCGCCGAGCCGGCGACCGTAGCGATCGAACAGGCCGCTGAGCACGCCGAAACCGTAGAAGAACGGCATCATGTCGACGAAGCGCAGCAGGTTGCGCACGATCGACGGCAGCCAGGTCACCGGCGTGCCGTTGGCGTTGACCACGCGCAGGCCGAGCGCCTTCTTGCCCAGCGTCTGTCCATCGAGCAGCACTTCCAGCACGACCGGATAGCCCCAGTACAGGAGGAACAGCACCAGCAGGGTCAAGCCCTGGCCGGCTTCGCCGAACACGGCCAGCAGGGTCGCGAAGGTCAGGATGACGGTCCAGCGCACGCCGAAATCGATCAGCCAGGCATAGGCGCGCGGCGTCACGCCGGCGCAGCGCAGGCTCAGCGCCAGGCCTTCCGGCGTTTCGACGGGGCGGAGCGTATCGAGCATCAGCGCGTCACGCAGCGCGCCGCCGATCACGGCGGCAGGCGGTTTTCCCGCGGAAATGCCCGAGATCGGTCGTACGCCGGGCTTGCCCGCTGGCAGGAGCGTGACGCATGGCGCGTTTCCGCATTCAGCCGATGTCCTGCAGGTATTTGTCTTTCAGGCGCACATAGTGCTGGGCCGAGTAATACAGCTGCTTGATTTCCTTGTCGCTGAGCTTGCGCGCGCAGCGCGCCGGATTGCCCAACCACAGCTCGCCGCTGCCGACGGTCTTGCCGGGCGGGATCAGCGCGCCGGCGCCGACGAACCCGTGCTTGCGCACGATGGCGCCGTCTAGCACGGTCGCGCCCATGCCGATCAGGCAGGTGTCCTCGATCACGCAGGCATGCACGATGGCACCGTGGCCGATGGTCACGTCGGCGCCGATCACGGTGGCGAAGCCGCCCGGCGGATTGAACGGGCCGTCGTGGGCCACGTGCACGATGGTGCCGTCCTGGATATTGGTGCGGGCGCCGACGCGGATGTAGTTCACGTCGCCGCGCACGACCGTGCCGGGCCAGATCGAGACGTCGTCGCCGAGCACGACATCGCCGATGACGGTGGCGGCCGCGTCGACATAGACGCGTTCGCCGAGGGTGGGCGCGATGCCCTGGAACTTGCGGAGGGAGCTCATGCCCGCATTCTACCTGCGCTTGGCGGATCCGACCCCGGCGCCCGGTCCCGGCAAGCGGTAGACTGCGGCCATGGATACGCCGATCACCCCCGCCGAACAGCTCCGCCCCGTTTTCGAGCGCATGCGCGCCGCGCAACGCGCCCATGTCTTCGACGCCAACGAACGCCGCGCCCGGCTGCAAAAGCTCGGCGATTCGGTACGACGGCATTGCGACGAACTGGTGACCGCGGCCGCCGCCGATTTCGGCCGCCGTGCCGCGCTCGAAACCCTGGGCGCCGACGTGATGGTGACGCTGGACGAGATCCGCCACGCCCGCCGCCACCTGCGCCGCTGGATGCGGCCGCAGCGCCGCGCGGTGAACTGGACCTTCCTGCCGGCGCGCAGCGAGATCCGCTACCAGCCGCTGGGCGTGGTCGGCGTCGTGGCGCCGTGGAATTACCCGATCCAGCTCGCCCTGGTGCCGCTGGCCAACGCCCTGGCCGCCGGCAACCGCGTGATGATCAAGCCCTCGGAATTCACGCCGCGGGTTTCGGCCCTGCTCGCGCAAATGATCGGCGAGATCTTTCCGGCCGACGAAGTGGTGGTCGTGCAGGGTGGTGCCGATGTCGGCGCGGCGTTCTCGCAACTGCCGTTCGATCATCTGCTGTTCACCGGCTCGACCGCCGTCGGCCGCAAGGTCATGGCGGCGGCCGCGGCCAACCTGACGCCGCTGACGCTGGAGCTCGGCGGCAAGTCGCCGGCCCTGATCGCCCCCGACTATCCGATCGAACAGGCCGCCGACCGCATCGCCTTCGGCAAGGCCTTCAACGGCGGCCAGACCTGCGTCGCGCCGGACTACGTGCTGGTGCCGCGCGCGCAGCGCGACGAATTCGTGCGCGCCTACCTCGCCTCGATGAAACGCCGTTATCCGACCCTGGCGCAGAATCCGGATGCGACCGCGATCGTGAACCGGCAACAGGCCGATCGCCTGCGCGAATGGCTCGACGATGCGCGCGATCGCGGCGTGGCCGTGCTGCAGCATCGGCCGGACCACGACGTGGAGGCGCCGCCGGGCGTGGAGCTGGTGCCGCCGACGGTGTTGCTGGATCCGCCGGACGAAGCCAAGGTCATGCAGCAGGAAATCTTCGGTCCGCTGCTGCCGGTCAAGGGCTACGACAGCCACGACCAGGCCATCGACTACATCCTGTCCCACGACAAGCCCCTGGCCTTTTACCCGTTCGATCGCGACTCGACCCGCCTTCAGGCCACGCTGGGCCGCGTCAGCGCAGGCTCGGTCTGCGTCAACGACACCCTGGTGCAGTTCGGACAGGATGAACTGCCCATTGGCGGCGTCGGCGCCAGCGGCATGGGCCGGTACCACGGCCATGCCGGCTTCCTGACCTTCAGTCATGCGATGTCGGTGATGTACCAGGCACGGGTCAACGGCATGCGCCTGTTCGATGCGCCGTATTCCCGGTTCGCCCGCCGCATCGTCGACTGGCTGGTGCGCT
>CAZORV010000183.1:0-5952 GCA_964582215.1 uncultured Frigidibacter sp. | reverse complement strand
GATGGCGCCGGTGACGATGAAGGGCAGGAAGGTCAGCGTCGCCACCATGGCGTTGGGCAATATATGGCGGAACATGATCACCCGGTCGCTGACACCCAGCGCCCGCGCCGCCCGGACATATTCGAAATTCCGCGCCCTGAGGAACTCGGCCCGGACGACGCCGACCAGACCGGGCCAGCCAAAGGCGATCGACAGAACGACCAGAAGCCAGAAAGACCGGCCAAGGATCGCGAACAGGATGATGATGACATAAAGCGTCGGGGTCCCGCTCCATATCTCGATCAGGCGCTGGAAGATCAGGTCGGTCCGCCCGCCGAAATAGCCCTGCACCGCCCCGGCCGCGACGCCAAGCACAGCCGAGCCGACGGTCACCAGAATCGCGTAGAAGACCGACAGGCGAAAGCCGTAGATCACCCGCGCCAGCACATCGCGCGAGGTGTCGTCTGTGCCGAGCCAATGGTCGCGGTCGGGGCGCGAGGGGGCGGTGCCGACATTGTTGATCGTCGAATAGGAATAGGGCACCGGCGGCCAGAGCATCCAGCCCGGTTCGACCTTCTGCCCCTGAACCTCGCCGTCCGCGGCATCGGCCAGAACCGCCGCCGGATCGTCAAGGCAATCAACGATCCCGCCGGTCCGGATCAGGCATTGCACGCCCTCGTCCTTGTAGTCCGCCTGGGTCTTGAAATCGCCGCCGAAGGCCGTCTCGGGGTAAAACCGGTAGATCGGCGCATAAAGGCTGCCGCGATAGCTGACCAGGATCGGCCGTTCATTCGCCAGAACCTCGGCGAACAGCGACAGGACGAACATCGTCATGAACAGCCAAAGCGACCAGCAGGCCCGGCGGTTGGCGGTGAAATTGCGCCAGCGGCGCCGGTTCAGCGGTGACAGCCCCATCATCCCGCCCGCTTTTCAAAGTCGATGCGCGGATCGACCAGCACATAGGTCAGGTCCGAGATGATGCCGATCACCAGCCCCATCAGGCCAAATGTGTACAGCGTGCCGAAGACGACCGGATAATCGCGCGAGACCGCAGCCTCGTACCCAAGCCGCCCCAACCCGTCGAGCGAGAAGATGATCTCGATCAGCAGCCCGCCGCCGAACAGCACCGACAGCAGCAGCGCCGGAAAGCCCGAGATGACCAGAAGCATCGCATTGCGGAAAACATGGCCGTAAAGCACCCGCCCCTCGGCCAGCCCCTTGGCGCGGGCGGTCATGACATATTGCTTGTTGATCTCGTCCAGAAAGCAGTTCTTGGTCAGAAGCGTCAGCGTCGCAAAGCTGGAGATGGTCGAGGCGACGATGGGCAGGGTGATGTGCCAGAAATAATCGGCGACCTTGCCCAGAAGGCTGAAATCCTCCCACCCGTCCGAGGTCAGGCCGCGCAGGGGGAAGATCTTCCAGTAGCTGCCGCCCGCGAACAGGACGATCAGCATGACCGCGAACAGAAAGCCCGGGATCGCATAGCCGACGATGATCGCGCCCGAGGTCCAGGTGTCAAAGGTCGACCCGTCGCGGACCGCCTTGCGGATGCCGAGCGGGATCGAAATGAGATAGGCCACCAGCGTCGACCAGAGGCCAAGCGAGATCGAGACCGGCAGCTTTTCCTTGACCAGATCGACAACCGAGATCGAGCGGAAATAGCTTTCGCCAAAGTCAAAGCGCAGGTAATTCCCCATCATGGTGAAGAACCGGACATAGGCGGGCTTGTCAAAGCCGTACTGCTTTTCCAGTTTGGCGATGAACTCGGGCGACAGGCCGCGCGCGCCGACGTATTTTTCGTCGCCGCCGCCATCCTCCATCCCGGCATCGCCCGCGCTGCCGGTCACCTGCCGCAGAACGTCGCCCTGACCTTCGATCCTGGCGATCATCTGTTCGACCGGGCCGCCCGGCACGAACTGGGTCAGGGTGAAATTGACCAGCATGATCCCGATCAGCGTCGGAATCGTCAGAAGTAGCCTGCGCAAGATGTAAGCGCCCATTCCGGCCTGCCGTCCCTCTGCCCGCGTCCCGTGCCTGCGTCCCGTGCCGGCGCCTGTTGCCGGCGCCCTACCTGAAGGCCCCGGCGGCCTTAAGCGCCGCTGCCTTGTCGGGGTTGTACCACCAGAAATCCATCTCGCCCAGCGCATAGGGGGGCAGGGTCGCGGGATGTTCGTACATGTCGTAATAGGCGACGAAATGCCTGTTCTTGTACCATTGCGGCACCCAGATGCGCAGGGCGCGCAAGGTCCGGTCCAGCGCCTTGACCGCCGGTGTCAGCTTGGCCCGCGTGTCGGCGTTCATGACATTGGTGATCAATGCGTCGACCGCCGGATCGGCAAGGCCGGTCGAGTTGAAGACGTCATTCGCACCTTCGGACCCGAAATACTGACGAAGGCCGGCACCGGGTTCATAGCCGGTCTGCAGCTGATCGGTCGTGATGTCGAAATCATGCTTGCGGGTCCGGTCCTCATACTGGGCCTGATCGACGCGCGACTGTTTTGCATCGACGCCCAGCTTGATCAGGTTTTCGATATAGGGGTTCACCACCCGGTCAAACGCCGCGTCGTCGGACAGGAACTCGACCGACAGACGCTCGCCGGCGGCGTTGTGGCGCATGCCGTCGTCGCCGGTCACCCAGCCCGCCTCGTCCAGCAGCTTCGACGCCTTGCGCAGGTTGCCCCGGTCGATCTGATTGTCGCCCGAGGTGGACGGCATCACCGGCAGGGCGTCCATCACCCCGGCGGGCAGCTTGTCCTTCAGCGGCGCAAGAATGGCCAGTTCCTCGGGCGAGGGCAGGCCGGTCGCGGCAAGGTCGCTGTTTTCCCAGAAGGAATTGATCCGGCTGTAGAGGCCGAAAAACAGGGTCTTGTTCGACCATTCAAAGTTGAACATCAGCCCGATCGCCTCGCGGACGCGCGGGTCACGGAACTTTTCGCGGCGAAGGTTGAAGACGAAGGACTGGCCATTGGCGATGGTGCCGCTCGGCAGGTCGGCCTTGACCACCCAACCCTTTTGCAGCGCCGGGAAGTCGTAGCCCGTGGCCCAGTTCTTTGACGAATTCTCGTTGCGGAAGGTAAAGGCCCCGGCCTTGAACCCTTCAAAGGCGGCGGTCGGGTCGGCGAAATATTCGATGCGGATACGGTCATAGTTCGACCGCCCGCGATTGATCGGCAGGTCCTTGCCCCAATAATCCGGGTTGCGGCGGTAGATGACGCGCTGGCCGACGTCGAAACTGTCCAGCACGTAAGGCCCCGATCCGATGCCGGGGTCCATCCGCGTCTCGTTCAGCTTCGCGCCCTTGTCGCTGTACCATTTCTTCGACACGACCAGCATCCCGCCCGCCATCTGGATCCGGTCACGGACCGGGCTCTCGGGCCTGAATGTGTATTTCACCCGGTGCGGGTCCAGCACTTCGACCTTGTCGACGAACTGCGCCAGAACCGTGCTGAAGGACGGCAGCGCGTCTTTCAGGAAAAGGTCATAGGTGAACAGCACGTCATCGGCCGTCAGCGGCGATCCGTCCGAAAAGGCCGCCTCGGGGCGCATGTTGAAGATCACCCAGGACTTGTCTTTCGGATATTCCAGCGTCTCGCAGATCAGACAGTAAAGCGCGCCGATCTCGTCCGCCGACCCCTCCATCATGGTCTCGTAGCCGCTGCTTGACAGCGCGGCGGCCACGCCCTTTTCCGAGTAGGGGTTGAAACTGTCAAAGCTGCCATAGGTCGCGACCGAAATCTCGCCGCCCTTGGGCGCGTCGGGGTTCACATAGTCGAAATGCGGGAAGTCGGCGGGGTATTTGGGCGGATCGCCGAAGGTGGTGATCGCGTGGGACTTGATCACCTCGTCCGCCGCCCGGGCGGTCTGGGGCAAAAGCGCCAAGGCCAGCGCCAGACCGGACCAAAGACCCGCTGCCCGCATGTCAGCAAGGCGGCGGGGGATGGCGGCGGCTTGGACGTGCGGCATGGCGGATCTCCGTCTGGGTCGGGCTGGGTCGGGCTGGGTGCGGCTGGGCCGGGGCATTCGGGACAAAGGCTAGTGGCCGGGCCGGACGGCTTCAAGGCGCGAATGCGTGAGCGGGGCGTGACAAAAGAAAAAGCCGCCCGAAGGGGCGGCTTTTTGTGTGGTGTCCGGTCCGGATCAACCGCCGAGGCTTTGCAGATAGGCGATCAGGTTTGCCCGGTCCTCACCCTTCGGCAGGCCGGCAAAGCCCATCTTGGTGCCCGGCGCAAAGGCCTTGGGCGCCGCGACAAAATCGCTCAGCCGCTCCGGCTCCCAGTTGCCGCCAAGACCTTTCAGCGCGTCCGAATAGCCGAACCCGGCCGCCGACGCCACGGCGCGGCCGACCACACCGTTCAGATGCGGGCCGGTGCCGTCGGTGCCATCGACCTTGTGGCAGCTCTTGCACTTGCCAAAGACCTTTTCGCCCTTGGCCGGATCGGCCGCAGCCATCAGCGTCGCGAAATCCGGCCCGTCTTCGGCCGCCTCGCCGCCACCCTCGGCCGCGCCTGTGTCGATCGCATAGGCCTGCGCAACCTCTTCGCCGTCATGGGACGCCGGTTCGGTATTATAGAGGGCTTCCCCCGCCCATTTCACCAGAAGGAAGGCCAGAAACGCGCCGCAAAGCGCCCCGCCGGCTTTCGTTACTGTCATCGTGTCCATGTCGGGCCCCGGTTATGGCTTAGCTTTGGGGGCTATCTATCCGCTTCCCCCCCCGAGGATCAAGGTATAGTTAGCGCGGCGAAATGCCCTTTTGGGCGCTTTGTCATGCGGAGAGTGAAATGACCGGTCGCATTGCCTTTCAGGGGGAACCCGGCGCCTATTCCCATCAGGCCTGCCGTCAGGCCCGCCCGGACATGGAAGCCCTGCCCTGCGCGACCTTCGAAGACGTGATCGAGGCCTGCCGCCGCGGCGATGCCGACCTTGCGATGCTGCCGGTCGAGAACTCGACCTATGGCCGGGTGGCCGACATCCATCACCTTTTGCCGGAAAGCGGCCTTCATATCGTCGACGAGGCCTTTGTCCGCGTCCACATCAACCTGCTGGGCGTCCCCGGCACCCGGCTGGAAAGCGTCACCGCCGCGATGAGCCACACCGTCCTTCTCGGCCAGTGCCGGGGCTTTCTGCGCCAGCACGGGCTGAAACCGGTCACGGGTGCCGACACGGCAGGTTCGGCCCGCCATGTCGCCGAAACCGGCGATCCCGCACTTGCGGCCCTCGCCTCCGAGCTCGCGGGCGAGATCTACGGGCTCGACCTGCTGGCCCGCCATATCGAGGACAAGTCCAACAACACCACCCGCTTTCTGGTCATGTCGCGCGAGCCCGACCTGAAACGGCGCGGCAATGACGGGATGATGACCAGCTTCGTCTTCCGCGTCCGCAACATCCCGGCAGCACTTTACAAGGCGATGGGCGGTTTTGCGACCAACGGCGTCAACATGACCAAACTGGAAAGCTACATGGTCGACGGCATCTTTTCCGCGACGCAGTTCTACGCCGACATCGAAGGCCACCCCGACGACGCCAACGTCCAGAGGGCGCTGGAGGAATTGCGCTATTTCACCTCGTACATGAAACTTCTGGGCGCCTACCCCGCCGACCCGATGCGCCACGGCGGCTGATCCCGGTCATGCGGTAGGGTGCGTGCTCGCACGCACCGTCCGCCGCCGAAGGTGCGTGCGAGCACGCACCCTTGTCTCTTGCAGCTGTGTCATGATGATGGTGGCAGACGAGACCCCGACGCACCCTTTGACGTGAAGTCCGTGCCGTAGCTTGGGGCTCGTCTGCCGACCAACCAACGAACCTGAACAGTTGCATGGGAGGGCCGCACCACCGGTCGATCCCGCAGATCAAGGACAGGCCCCATGACCTTGCCACAGGACGTCATCGGCGTCGATATCGCCAGGGGCTGGATCGACGTTTTCCACCTCGCCACTTCCCGTCACGAGCGGATCGAGACCACAAGACCCGCGCTTG
>CAZORV010000182.1:0-5953 GCA_964582215.1 uncultured Frigidibacter sp. | reverse complement strand
CCGGGATCACGGTGGCGGTCTAGGGCCCGGTGGCGCTGATCGTGACGATGGACGACATCGGCCTTTGGCTGGCGCGGGCCGGCCGGTTGGCGGCGACCCGGGCCTTCGGGCGCGGGCTGGTCGTGGCGATGCCAAAGCTGATGGCGGCGCTGTCGGTGATCGGCACGGCCGCGATGCTGTGGGTCGGCGGCTCGATCGTCATTCACGGGGCCGAAGAGTTGGGCTGGGGCTGGCTCGGCCATCATATCCACGATTGGGCGGCGGCGGCGGGCCATGCCCTGCCCACGGTCGCGGCGTTCGCCGAATGGTCGGTCAAGGCTCTCTTGGACGGGATATTCGGCGTCGCACTCGGGCTGGCACTGATCCCGCTGGCCGGCCGGTTCATCGGCCCGCTGTGGTCGCGGGTCGCAGCGTCCCTGCCGCGGCGGGGATGATCGACAAGGGCCGGTGAGCGGCCGGCGAGGGACCAGGCCTCGCCGTCTCACCCGGCCGGGGCAAGCAGCGGTAGGGTGCGTGCTCGCACGCACCACCCCGGGCCGGGCGCGCGGCCCGGCCTGCGCCTCAAAGCAGCGCCTTGGCCCGGGCAGCGACGTTTTCCGCGGTGATCCCGAACTCGCGGTAAAGCCGGTCAGCCGGGGCCGAGGCGCCGAAGCCCTCCATCCCGACGAAGGCCGCCTTGGCCTCGCGGCCGCGTTCGCCCAGCAGAAGGCCGTCCCAGGAATGGCGCACCGCCGCCTCGACCGCGACGCGGACCGGACCGGCGGGCAGCACCTTGCGGCGATAGGCTTCGGGCTGGGCCGCGAACAGCTCCATGCAGGGCACCGAGACGACGCGGGTGCCGATCCCCTCGGCCTCAAGCAGATCGCGGGCCTTCAGCGCAATCTCGACCTCGGACCCGCTGGCCATCAGGATCGCCTGACGGCGGCCATGCGCCTCGGCCAGGATATAGGCACCTTGCGCGGTCAGGTTGCGGGTCGTGTGGCTGGTCCGCACCGTCGACAGGTTCTGCCGCGACAGGGCCAGGATCGAGGGCGTCCCCGTCGCATTCAGCGCCAGTTCCCAGGCCTCGGCGGTCTCAACCAGATCGGCGGGGCGGAAGGTCATGGTATTGGGCGTCGCCCGCCACATCGCCAGATGTTCAACCGGCTGATGGGTCGGCCCGTCCTCGCCCTGACCGATGGAATCATGGGTCATGACATAGACCGCCGGAACCCCCATCAGCGCCGACAGGCGCATGGCGCCCCTTGCATAGTCGGTAAAGCAAAGGAAGGTGCCGCCATAGGCCCTGACCCCGCCATGCAGTGCCATGCCGTTCATCGCTGCCGCCATCCCATGTTCGCGGATGCCGTAGTGAATATGGCGGCCCTTGCGGTTTTCGGGGCCAAAGGTGCCCTGATCGGCGGTTCTGGTCAGGTTCGACCCGGTCAGGTCGGCCGAGCCGCCGATGACCTCGGGCATGATCGGATTGACCGCCGCCAGCACCATTTCCGAGGCCTTGCGGGTGGCGACCTTCGGCGCCTTGGCCGACGCCTCGGCCTTCAGCGCGCGGATCGCGGCGGCCAGCTTTTTCGGCGCGCCGCCCCCCATCTGACGGCTGAACTCGGCCTGACGCGCGGGCGACAGGGTGGCCAGACGCGCCTCCCACGCCGCGCGCGCGGCCCCACCGCGCGCGCCGATCGCCCGCCAGGATTTCAGAATGTCGGCCGGAATGACAAAGGCCTCATGGTCCCAGCCGTAGATCGCCTTGGTCGCCTTGATCTCGTCCGGGCCGAGGGGCGAGCCATGGGCGCCCGACGTGTCCTGCTTTTTCGGGCTGCCAAAGCCGATATGGGTCTTGCAGTCGATCATCACCGGGCGGTCGGACTTTTTCGCCAGGCTCAGGGCGCGGTCGATGTCGGCGGGGTCATGGCCGTCGCAATGAAGGACAGTCCAGCCTGCGGCGGCAAAGCGGGCGCGCTGGTCGGTGATATCCGACATCGATACCGGCCCGTCGATCGAGATGCTGTTATTGTCCCACAGGACGATCAGCCGGGACAGTTTCTGCATGCCCGCCAGACCGATCGCCTCGTGGCTGATCCCCTCCATCAGGCAGCCGTCCCCGGCGATCACCCAGGTGTGGTGATCGACGATCCGCGCCCCGAACCGCGCCCGCAGCGACTCTTCGGCGATGGCAAAACCCACGGCATTCGAAATGCCCTGACCCAGCGGCCCGGTCGTGGTCTCGACCCCCGAGACATGGCCATATTCCGGATGGCCGGCGGTGATCGCGCCCCATTGGCGGAAGTTTTTGATCTGATCCAGCGTCACATCGGCATAACCGGTCAGGTGCAACAGCGCATAGATCAGCATCGAACCGTGGCCCGCCGACAGGATGAACCGGTCGCGGTCGGCCCATTTCGGCGCCGAGGCGTCAAACTTCAGGTGCTTTTCAAACAGGACCGTTGCGACATCGGCCATGCCCATCGGCATGCCCGGGTGGCCGGAATTGGCGGCCTGAACCGCATCCATGGCCAGGGTGCGGATTGCACAGGCCTTGTTCCAGTGATCGGCATGCTGGGCGCGAAGCGTGGCAATATCCAAGGCAATGATCCTTTGGCTGATGTCAGGGTTGGCGCCGTGATATGGGGGCGACCGGGCAAGATCAAGCGCGCTTGGTAAGGCATTGGTGCAAAAGGGGGCGCCGAGGCCCGGTGGATTGGCTAATATCGACGGACGATGAGGGGCCGACCGATTCGTCGGATGACGGGCGGCCCGAAGACCGCACGGCAGTGGGTACGGGGGCGAGTGTATGGACGATATCGGCGAGTTGGAGCGGCGCATCCTTTACGCGCTCGACAGAATCGGAACGGCGATGGACCGTGCGCCTGCGGCGGCGGTCGGCGATACGTCGATCGACGTCGATGTGCTCCGGGCCGAGCTTGAGGCCGAACGCGCCACCAATGGCCAGCTGACCGAACGGGTCCGCGCGATCAAGGAAAAACAGGAAACCGTTGTCGCGGTTCTGGAACGCAAGGCGGCGCGGCTGGGCGAGCAGCTTGACCAGATCGGGACCGAGCTCGAGCGTCAGCGGCGGCTGAACAGCGATCTGGCGCGGGTGAACCGCCAGCTGATCGACGGCGCAACCGGCGGCGCGGCCGACCCCGCCCTGATCAATCAGGGGCTTGCGGTCGAGGTGCAGGCCCTGCGCGCAGAACGCGCCGCCGAAATGGCCGAGATGGCCGGCATCCTGGCCGAGCTTCGGCCGCTGATCGGCGAGGTGGCATGATGGCGGATGTACGGATTTCCATCGGCGGACGCGAGTTCGACGTCTCGTGCCAGCCCGGCGAGGATCATTTCCTGCGCGCCGCCGCCCGGCTTCTGGACAATGAGGCCCAGGCGCTGATCGCCCAGATCGGCCGTCTGCCCGAGGCGCGGATGCTGCTGATGGCGGGGCTGATGCTGGCGGACAAGACCGCAGGGCTTGAAGACCAGCTGCGCGCCGCCGAGGAACGCGCGACACTGGCCGAACGGGTCGCCACCACCAGCCGCCGGACCAGCACCGAGCGGGTCGAGGTGCCGGTCCTGCCGCCCGCGGTCGTCGAGACCATGGCCGAAATCGCCGCCCGCGCCGAGGCGCTGGCCGACCGGGCCGAGGAACGCCTGGCCGGCTGAGCCGTCAGGCGTTGGCTGCGCGGATCTTGTCGGCGGCACCCTTGTCATAGGCGACGCCCTTGGCGTCGAACAGCTGGTCAAGCTCGCCCGAAAGGGTCATCTCGGTGACAATGTCGCAGCCGCCGACAAACTCGCCCTTGACGTAAAGCTGCGGGATGGTCGGCCAGTCGGAAAACGTCTTGATTCCCTGACGGACATCGGCATCGGCCAGCACGTCCACATCGACGAAATTCACGCCAAGATAGTTCAGCACCCCGGCGACCCGGCTGGAAAAGCCGCATTGCGGCATGGATTTGGTGCCCTTCATGTAAAGAACGACGTCGTTCTTCGTCACCGTGTCGCGGATCACTTCAATGGCGTCGGTCATCATGTCACTCCGGTATCTTCGTGGTCAGCGCCAGCGCATGCAACTCGCCATGCGCCCCGTCCATCTTGCCCTTCAGCGCCGCATAGACCGCGCGCTGCTGCTGCACGCGGTTCTGGCCGCGGAAGCTTTCGTCCACCACCTCGGCCGCCCAATGGTTCCCGTCACCGGCAAGATCGGTGATGGTGATCCTCGCCTTCGGAAAGGCGGCGCGGATCAGCGCCTCGATATCCTGTGCTTCCATCGGCATGCGCGCGGCGTCCTTCATTCAGCTGCTCTCAATCTAGGCCCGCGCCGCCCCCGCTGCAAGGTTGCGCAGTTGCCGGGCGGCAGATGCCTCCGGCGGGAATATTTAAGGACAGAAAATGATCGCCTTAGATTTTCTGTCCCTAAATATCCTGCAGGGGGTGCGGGGGACGCAAAGTCCCCCGCTGGCTCAGGATACCGCCCGGGCAAAGGCCGAACGGTAAAGCGCCGAGAGGTCCGACAGGGCGGCCGAGGCGCCGCCGAAACGGACGCTGTCGCCCCCGAACCGGCCGACCTCGGTCGCAGGGATCCCGGCGGCGGCGGCGGCGGTCAGAAGGGCGGCGGCGCCTTCGGCGGTGCAGGCGACAAGGTAGCGGGCCTGATCCTCGCCGAAAAGTGTAGCAATCTCGGCGCTGTCGAGGCTGACGCCCAGACCTGCTCCCTCGGCCATCTCGAAGGCCGCAAGGGCGAGGCCGCCGTCGGCAAGGTCGGTGGCGGCGCGAAGCCGGGCGCGGTTGGCGCGCAGGAAGTCGCCGTTTCGCCGCTCGGCCGCCAGATCGACCGGCGGGGCGTCGCCGTCCTCGCGCCCGAAGGCCTCGCAGGCAAGGGCGGACTGGCCGAGGTGGCCGCGGGTCTCGCCGATGACCAGGGCAATGTCGCCCGCCGCCGGGCGTCCGGCGATCATCTCGTCCAGCGAGGCGAGAAGCCCCACCGCGCCGATCGTGGGGGTCGGCAGGATGCCCGAGCCGTCGGTTTCATTGTAAAGCGAGACGTTGCCCGAGACGATGGGGAAGTCGAGCGCGCGGCAGGCCTCGCCGATGCCTTTGATGGCGCCGACGAACTGGCCCATGATCTCGGGCTTTTCGGGGTTGCCGAAGTTGAGGTTGTCGGTGGCGGCCAGCGGCATGGCCCCGGCGGCGGTCAGGTTGCGCCAGGCCTCGGCCACGGCCTGTTTGCCGCCTTCGTAAGGATTGGCCTTCACATAGCGTGGCGTCACGTCCGAGGTGAAGGCCAGCGCCTTTTCGGTGCCATGGACCCGCACCACGCCGGCGCCGAGGCCGGGCACCCGCACCGTGTCGGCCATAACTTGCGTGTCATACTGTTCATAGACCCATGATTTGTCCGCATAGTTCGGCGATCCGATCAGCGCGCGCAGGGCGGCTATCGGGTCGATCGCGGGCAGGGGGGCACCGGGCGCCGGCTTCGGCGTCTCGACCCAGGGCCGGTCATATTCGGGCGCGCTGGACGAAAGCTTCGACAGGGGCAGGTCGGCCATAACCGCGCCCTTGTGCAGGATCAGGAACCGGTCTTCCGGGATCGTCTCGCCGACGATGGCGAAGTCGAGGTCCCATTTCTCGAAGATCGCCCGGGCCACCGCCTCGCGTTCCGGCTTCAGCACCATGAGCATCCGCTCCTGGCTTTCCGACAGCATCATCTCGTAGGCGGTCATTGCCTTTTCGCGCTGGGGCACATGGTCCAGCGTCAGCCGGATGCCAAGCCCGCCCTTGTCGCCCATCTCGACCGCCGAACAGGTCAGCCCGGCGGCGCCCATGTCCTGGATCGAGATCACGCTGTCGGACGCCATCAGTTCGAGACAGGCCTCGAGCAGGCGCTTTTCGGTGAACGGGTCGCCGACCTGCACGGTCGGGCGCTTTTCCTCGATCGTGTCGTCGAATTCGGCCGAGGCCATGG
>CAZORV010000181.1:252-5961 GCA_964582215.1 uncultured Frigidibacter sp. | reverse complement strand
GCACGACGGTGAGGACGCGTTCGACGAAGCGGCAGCCAGCTTCGCTGTTGCAGCCGAAGCTGCGGCGGCGCCAGAGCACCGCGAGGCGCAGCAAGCGTTCCATGAAGTTGTTGGTTGGTTCGACGCCATCGACCCTGGCGAAGGTCCACAGCGCGGACTCCAGTTCGACGAGGTTCTGACAGAACTTCGCGACGCGCGCGTCGTCACCCAGCGCGCCTTCCACCAAGGCATTGCCCAGGCGGCGTTGCAACGGCGCGAGCGAATGCTGCAGCCGCTGGCGGCTGATGGCTCCCGCCTGGAATTGATGCCAGACGGCGAACAGTTCCTTGACGATGCGAAGGCCGCGGCGACCCACAAACTCGCTGGGGCCGCCGCAATCGACAATTTTCTGGAAATCTCGTTTCAAATGAGCCCAGCACAACTGCCGGCGTTCCTCGGGCACTTGCAGGTACACATGCCAGCGATCGCTATGCACGATGCCTTCGATGTCCTCTCCCAGCAGGGCCGCCAATCCCTTGGCCCCACGGCCCGCATGAATCAGGAAGGCCGCGATGTTCGTCGTCGCCGCTGTCCACAGCCAGCACAGCTTGCCCCACAACTTCCAACTCGTCTCGTCCGCGAACTTCACCTCGGCACGCCGCACCGCCTCGAGAGCCTCGCGATGAGCCGGTTCCAGAGCAGCCGCGACTTCTTGTTCCAGGTTCGCGACCGAGCCCAAGCTGATTGGTACGCCGAAGACCGTCTCGGTGATTTCCTCGATCCCACGCTTGCTGATGCCGTGGCAGCCACTCAGATACGAAAGGGTCGAGGTCAGGTTCGGTCCGATGCTATGAGCACGCACCTCGGCAGGGATCGTCGTTTGCGTGACCTCGCCGCAGCAGCGGCACGTCCGCGCGTGCGCCTGATACTCGACGACCTCAGCCACGATCGGCGGCAACTCCACGGTCTGAAAGCGCCTGGGCGCAGGATCGTTCGGCCCGGCCTCCCGCGGCAGCAGCGCCTGGCAGGCAGCGCACGTTTTCGGCACAATGTGCTCGGTGCGCGTGACGCGCTCGGCCGGCAGCAGTTGCCTCAGATGAGGAGGATGTCCCGGTTGGCCGCCACGTTTCCGCTTGGATTTCTTCTTCACGACCGGCGGCTTCGCACTCAAGGGATTGGCCGACGGCGGCGTCGAGGAGTTGGCGGCGTTCGTCTTCAGCCGCGCTTCCAACTCGCTCAACCGTCGCTCCAGCTCCGCGATGCGAGCATCCCGCTCAGTGCAACCAGGGCATTCCGGTCGATCCATGACACCAGGCTAGCGAAAGCGAACGCCCGCAGCTGCGCCAGTTTGGATGGAAAATGGTGAACGGTTACCCCCTGCCTAGTTTGGGGGCGCTCAGAAGTGGCCTAGTGCTCCGTCACATGATGATTTTAGGGTAGACAGATCTCAGTTTCCGTCGCGCGTCGTCGATTCGGAACTGCCAATCGACCCCGCGCTGGCGGTTGTTGGTGTGGCATGCCCAAGCTGCGGTTTCCTCTCGAAGCTCTTCGATGGTAGCGAATCGACGATCCTTCACGCATTGCCTCGTCATACAGCTCAACTCGTTCTCTGCGATGTTCAGCCAACTCCCGTGCTTGGGTGTGTAGTGAAATTCCAGGCGGTCGAGGAGCGCACGCGCCTTGTCCGGCTCAAACGCTTCGTAGAACGCACCTTTGGTGTGCGTGTTGAGGTTGTCGCACACCAGCAACACTTTCTCGGCTTGAGCATATCGGGTTCGCAACAACTCCTCGACTTCTTTCGCCCAATCAATTTTCGTTCGCCGCTTCTGCACCGCCACGTGCCGCCAACCCGAAAGCGGTTCGCAGAACATGAAGATGCTCGCCGTGCCGGCACGCTCGTACTCGTAATCCACGCGCTTGGGATGGTCCGTCGTCGCGGCGATCGGCACGCGCGTCTCCTTGAGCAACTGCACCGGCTGTTCGTCCATGCACAGTACCGGATGCCGCGCGTCGTAGGGCCTGCTGTAGACTTCGAGCACGTCTTCCATGTTCGCGACGAATTCGCCGTCCGCTTCGGGCGGAATTACCCAGTACTCGATCTTTCGTTTCGTCATGCCATTTTTTTTAGCGTCCGACGCACCGTCTCATAGCTGATCGACTCCACGATCTCCAGCGCCACCACCTGGTCGGCCAACAACCGCAACGTCCAGTTCGAGAACCCCGCCGGCGGCGATCCCAAACGCATTGCGATAATCTTCGCTTCCTGTTCGCCATCGAGTAACTTGGGCGTCGGCACGCTCCGCGGCTTGCCATTGAGGGTGATTTCGAAGCCTTCCGTGACGAATCGTTCGCGGATATTCTCCACAGTCTTAGTCCGACAATCGAACGCTTCCGCGATGCGAGCATCCGTCCAACACGGACCATCGGCGTCGGCCTTCAACAGCACTTGAGCCCGACGAACCTTCTGCGACGTGCCCTTGAACTTCGCGACGATTTGGCTCAGGGTATCCCGCTCCTCATCCGTGAGCCGAACGATGTATTTCTTCTGCATGACGCCAACCCTCCTTGGTTGCCGTCATCGTGGCCAAATCTCCAGCTGCACGCTACCCTAAAATCAGCCTGTGACCACGCACTAGGCCACTTCTGAGCGCCCCCAAACTAGGCAGGGGTATGGATGTTCACAACGGTCACGTTCAGCCTCTTCTTAGTTGCGAGCGCTCATTTTTCCAGTGTTTTCCCGATGAGCGCCGCCTCGGGGGGTGGCCTATTTTGAGCGCCTGAGCGCCCCCTGGTGGGGTGGCCTATTTTGAACTCGGAGCGCCTGCCGCGGCGCTGGCCGGTTTTGGCTTCGAGGCGACCGAGGAGTCGCCGTTGCTTTTGGCCTCCTCCTCGCCGTTCTTGCCGCCGGCCTGGTTGCGCAACCGGTAGCTCTTGCCGCTGATCTGCACGATCTCGGCATGGTGCAGGAAGCGGTCGAGGATGGCCGTGGCGCTGGGCACGTCGCCGATGAGCTTGCCCCAATCTTCCAACGGCCGGTTTGAGGTCATCATCGTCGAGCGTGTTTCGTAGCGACGCATGATGATCTCGAAGAGATACTCGCCCGAGCGCTTGGGCAACTGCTTCATGCCCATGTCGTCGATGATGAGCAGATCGGGCTTGAGATAGCGGCCGAGGATCTTGTCCTCCTTGCCCACGGCCTCGTCGTGCAGGAAGTCGCGGACCACGTCGAAGATCGAGCGGTACAAAACGACGAAGCCGGCCTTGAGCACCTGATAGGCCAGCGCCTGCACGAGATGGCTTTTGCCGACGCCAGGCGGTCCGAGCCAGAGGACGTCGCGATGCTCGCGAATGAACCGGCCGGTGGCCAGGTCGAAGACCTGCTTCTTTTTGATCGACGGATTGAACGACCAGTCGAAGGCATCGAGCGTCTTTAGCTCGCGGAAGCCGGCGACCTTGGTGCGCCGCTGGAGCAAGCGGTCGGCGCGGACGACCAGTTCGTCCTGAAGGATCAGCTCCAGGAACTCGACGTGGTTGAGATGATGGCTGGCTGCTTCCTGCAGGCGCACCTCCAGGCTCTCCAGGAGGCCGGAGAGCCGAAGCTGTTTCAAGCTTTGACGGACGCTGTCGTTCATGAGCAAGACTCCTCTGCAACAGAGTGAACCGAGCAGGCGTGTTGGTTATCTCTCGGCAGCGCGGCGCCTGCATCCGCGGAACAGAGAAGGGCTAGCGGGGGGTTCCAAGGGGGGCGGCAATGAGCCCCCCTTGGTCGCGGCACGGACGCCGCGAAAGCTCGGCAGGAGGCCCACCTCACACTTCCACCTCCTTGTGGATGGCGTCGTGAACCAGGCGCGAATATTCGGACAGATCGCGGATGATCGGGTGCTCATCGAGGAAGGCGAAAGACTCTTGCCGCGGCGCATCGCGGTCGAGCAGCGTGCGCACGGTCTTGAGACGGTAGGAGCCGTACGACAGCGCTATTTCGCAGGCTTTTTCCAGGGAATCGCGGCGGTGCTTGCCGGCCAGGGCCAGCAGCCCTTGCAGCACGCGCATGCCTTCGATGCCACGCGCTTCCAGCACCGCCTCCGACCAGCGCGCCGCCTGCGTGCCGATGCGCCGCGTCTGACTCAAGAGCCAAACGGCGCCGCGCTCCACGTTGCTGATCTTCTCATTGGCGATGTGCACGCGCTGCGTGCTGAAGCGGCCCGGCTCGTGCTTGACGTGCGTGGCGATTAGCTCCAGCCGGTCGTTGAACAGGCGCACGCAGCGGCCGTCCCAGCGTGCCCACACGCGCCGGCCCAGGTACTCCGGCGGCGCTGAGTAGTAGGCCCTGGCTACCTCGATGTGGCCGTCGCGACTCACCGTTCGCCGCCCTTCCTCGAAGTACGGGAAACGCTCCAGTGGCAACGGCCGCAACGCCGGCTGCTCGGCTGCGACGAAGTAGTTGCCGACCTGCTGACGAATCGTGCCATGCACGCGCGTGTCCGCCACCGTCGTCTCCCAGTCGAGCAGATGGCGGTTCACTTCCTCCAGGCTGGCGAACGCCAGTCCCTTGAGCGCGTTCTTCTTCACGTAGCCGATGCCCGACTCGATCTTGCCCTTGTGCCGCGGCGTGCGCGGACGGGTCGGCAGCACCGCCAGCCCGTAATGGTCCGCGAACGAACGCAGCTTCGGGTTCAACTCCGGGTCGTACCAGTCGGGCTGCTCCACGCCGGCCTTGAGGTTGTCGAGCACGAGGGACCGGGGCAGACCGCCGAAGTGCTGAAAGGCGTTCTCCAGGCAGCGCAGAAACTCCTCGGTCGTCTGCCGATAGACCGCCTCGCTGTAGCCCTTGCGCGAGTGGCTCAGCACCATGCGAAAAACGTGCGTCCGCCGACGCTTGCCTTCCGCGCCCACGACCGGCGTGCCCGTGCCGAAATCGACCTGCACCTCATCGCCGGCGGCGCATTCCATGCGCCGGAAGGGCAGCTCCTGGCCTCGGCCCAGCCGCCGCACAAAGCGGCGCACGCTGTGGTACTTGCCGGCGAAAGCGTGCTCGCGCACCAGATCCTGGTAGATGCGCTGCGCGCTCAGGCCGGCCGCCACTTTGCTCTCGATGAGCGGCCGGTACGGTTCACACCGGCTGGCCTGTTTTGGCCTGCCCGCAGGCGCCTCCGAGCCGCTGAGCGCCTGGCCTAGTTTGGGCTCGTCGGCGCCGCTGAGCGCCTGGCCTAGTTTGGCAGAAAACTGCGCACTCTCGCCCAGGTCGGGTTGTGCAGGTTGTGTCGCTTGTGCCGCTTGCTTGTGGAGTTGCAGATGCCGGGACACGGTGTCCCGGGCCAGATGCAACTCCTTGGCTATGCGGCGGATGGACCAGTTACGCTGACGCAGCGTAAGGATCGCGTCGATGGTGGCCATCTTGAGCTGGTTCGCCATGCTTGTCCTCCTTCCGCCGGGTCTGCGGAAGGATACAAGCCGAACCCGCCTCCTCAGGGTGGCCTAGTTTGAGGGCGCCTCGAAGTGGCCTAAGTTGGGCGCTCGCTGACATTACCGAGGCACTGACGCTGCCGTAATTGGCGATGACCGCGCCGACCGAGCCAGTCACGGCCTTGATCGAGCCGGCAAGATTGCCGTTCACAGCCGTGCCGGACGACACGCCGCCGACATTGGTCTGCGCCTGGATTGTGGCATTTATTCCCGCCTGGGCGGTGATGGAGCCGAAGAGGCGGTCGCCCTCGCCGGCCTTGCGGGCCA
>CAZORV010000181.1:0-242 GCA_964582215.1 uncultured Frigidibacter sp. | reverse complement strand
GTGATGCTGCCGCCGATGTTGCGGCGCGCGGTCGCCGTCACTGTTCCGATCGAGCCGGCTTCTATCGTGGCATTGACGATGTTGCCGCCCAGCGCGGGGATGATGACGTAGGGGTTGGCGTCCCAGCGACTGCCGGCGCTGACCTGGGCAATGCTGGCGGCGGCGGTGATCGTGCCGCTCAGGTTCCTGCGCGCGGCGACGCCGCCAGTGATGCTGCCGGCGGAAGCGACGGTGGCGTCGAG
>CAZORV010000180.1:0-5965 GCA_964582215.1 uncultured Frigidibacter sp. | reverse complement strand
GGCGAGTGACCCTGCCGTGACGGAACGATCCCGCCCCCACCGCCCGGTCGCCCAAAGCGACCGGGCAGCGCCTGCCCCTCCGGGGGGCTGGCGCTCTGCGCCATCCGGGGCAGGTGCTGCCCTCTGTCGGTGCGCGCTGAGGCGGTCCCGGGGGAAACGTTCCCGCATGAGCGGGGCCGCTCGTCCACCGGAAGACCGGCCTTTCCCGCTCAGCCCGGCGTCGGAGAAAAGACTTGCGGGCCAGCGGTAGGGTGCGTGCTCGCACGCACCGCCCGGGGGCTGGCGCTTCGCGCCGCCCGGGGCAGGTGCTGCCCTCTGTTATCGCGCGTTGAGGCGGTCCCCGGGGAAACGTTCCCGCATGAGCGGGGCTGCTCTTCCACAGGAAGATCAGCTGGTCCCGCTCAGCCCGGCGTTGGGGGCGGACTGCGCCGCCCCAGTCGGCCGGGGCCATCGCCCCTGCCGTCACGCACCGTTTCCACCCAAACCGCCCGGTCGCCCAAAGCGACCGGGCAGCGCCTGCCCCTCCGGGGGGCTGGCGCTTCGCGCCATCCGGGGCAGGCGCCGCCCTCTGTTGTGTCTACCGAGATGGTCCCCGGGGAAAGGTTCCCGCATGAGCGGGGCCGCTCTTCCACCGGAAGATCGGCTTTTCCCGCTCAGCCCGGCGTCGGGGCAAGGGGCGAGCCATCCCAGCCCGCACGGGCTTGTGACCCTTCCGTCACGCACCATTGCCACCCCCATCGCGGCAGACCCGACTTGCCTCGTGCCCCGGTCCACGTTCACGCTTCCTAAACCCTGCGCCCCTATGGTCGCCTGACGCGGACCGCATGTTGCGCCGCGCTCGAGCGGTGACAGCGGTACAGGCCGGGCGGCGCGGATCCCGAACCGGGGCTCGGCCGCCCGCCCGGTTCAGGCGGGAAAGGCAACGGCGATGGACGGCGGACGGGCAACGGGGCGGCTGGCGATTCTGCAGGACTGGTACCGGCGCGTCTGGGGCGAGGGCGACCTTGACGCCATCGACGCGCTTTTTGCGCCGCGCGCCGGCGCCGACGGCATCATGCCGGACGGCCAGGTCGGGCCCGAAGACTTCCGCGCGCTGGTTCCGGCCTTCCACGCGCTGGCCCGCGACATCAGCTTCACCTTTGACCGCGCGGTCGACAATGGCGACTGGCTCTGGGCGCAACTGACGGTCGACGCGCTCGGCGCCCATGACATGCGTCCGATCCGGGCCAGCGGTCAGGTGATGATGCGCTTTGACGGCGCCCGTATAGCCGAGGCCTACAATTGCTTTGACTTCCTGACCTTCTTCACCGCCGCCGGACTGCTTCCCGAAGATGCGTTCCTTCTGCTTTTGTCCGGCGAGAGGCTCGGCTGACGGCCGAACCACCCCGGGGCTTGCCGGATGACCGCGCCCCGGTCATGATCGGCCCATGCGCAGGATATTCCCATGGCTCTGCGGCGTCGGGCTGGCCCTGACCGGCCCCGCCGGCGCCGAGACCGGTTGCAAGCTGGCACTCCTTCTCGCCATTGACATTTCGGGGTCGGTCGACGCGGGCGAGTACCGCCAGCAGATCGAGGGCACCGCACTTGCCCTGCAGGACCCCGACATTGTCGCGGCCCTCGTCCAGGGGCAGGTGGCGCTGTCGCTGATGCAATGGTCATCGGTCGGCATGCAGAAGATGACCCTGCCCTGGCGCCGGATCGACCGGCCGGCCGCCGCCGCCGCGATGGCCGGCGCGGTCCGCGATCAGGAACGCGCCTTTGCCCGCGCCGACACGGCCGTTGCCGATGCCATCGCCTTTGCCGTCCGCCAGTTCGACCAGGTGCCCGACTGCCCCCGCCGGGTGATCGACATTTCGGGCGACGGCGTGCAGAACGCCGGCGGCCCCCTGCCCGAGGCGCGGCAACTGGCCGACCGCGCCGGCATCTCGGTCAATGCCATCGCGATCGAGGGGCTTGGCCTGACCATCACCGAGTTCTTCCGCCGCTCGGTCATCACCCGGGGCGGTTTTGTGGTGACGGCGGGCGGGCATTCCGACTATCCGCGCGCCATCCGGCTGAAGATCCTGCGCGAACTGGTGCGGCCGATGGGCTGAGGCCCCGGCCCCCACTTTCCCGGCTTGACGCCCGCCCGCCCCGGATGCGATCAAGGCGCATGGGGCCCGGCGGCGCGCCCCGTGAGGCCACGGCCAAAGCGACGCATCCCGCATATCCCAGAGGATGCCATGCCCGGTTTCGGAACCATCAGCCCGTTGCAGCTTTCCCGCCTGATCGGCACGCCCGACGCGCCCCTTCTGATCGACGTCCGAACGGACGAGGATTTCGCCGCCGACCCGCGCCTTTTGCCCGGCGCGCGCCGCGTCGCCCATGGCGACATGGCCGGGGTCGCCGGCCGGATCGGCGCAGCCGGGGCGGTGGTCATCTGCCAGCGCGGCAAGAAACTGTCCGAGGGCGCGGCCGCCCTTCTTCGCGCGCTTGGCAAGGCGGCCGAGGTGCTGGACGGCGGCTGGCTGGCCGCAACCGGGGCCGGCCTGCCCGCCCATGATGCCGCGCTTCTGCCGGCCGACGGCGCGCCCTCGGTCTGGGTCACGCGCCACCGGCCGAAGATCGACCGCATCGCCTGCCCCTGGCTGATCCGCCGCTTCATCGACCCGGACGCAAGCTTCCTCTATGTCGCGCCATCCGAGGTTGCGGCCGTTGCCGAGCGGTTCGGCGCCATCCCCTATGACATCGAGGGCGTGACCTATTCCCATCGCGGCCCGCTTTGCAGCTTTGACGCGCTGCTTGACGATTTCGGCCTGCGGACCCCGCCCCTTGACCGGCTGTCGCTGGTGGTGCGGGGCGCGGACACGGACCGGCACGATCTTGCGCCGCAGGCGGCGGGCCTTCTGGCCCTGTCGGTCGGCCTGTCGCGGCAATACCGGGACGATCTGCAACAGCTCGAGGCCGGAATGGGCCTTTACGACGCGCTTTACCGCTGGGCCCGCGACGGGTTCGACGAAGGCCATGACTGGCCGGCGGCGCGCCCGGCATGAGCGTCCTGCCCTGGTCCGACCTTGTCCGCACCTTCGGCCGCATCGGATTTTTGTCCTTCGGCGGCCCGGCGGCGCAGATCGCGCTGATGCACCGCCTGCTGATAGACGAACGCAAGTGGCTGAAAGAAGAGGAATATCTCAGGGCCCTGTCGTTCTGCATGCTGCTGCCCGGCCCCGAGGCGATGCAGCTGGCGACCTATGCGGGCTGGCGGCTGCGCGGTATCCCCGGCGGCCTGCTGGCGGGCCTGCTGTTCGTGACGCCGGGCGCGCTGGTCATTCTGGCCCTGGCGGCGGCCTATGTGGCCTGGGGCGGGCTGCCGATGGTTTCGGCGCTGTTTCTGGGGGTCAAGGCCTGCGTTGCGGTCATCGTGATCGAGGCGCTGATCCGTGTTGCCCGACGCGCGCTGAAGGGCGCGGCACAGCGCTGGATCGCCCTTGCCGCCTTTGTCGGGCTTTTCGCCTTCGGCCTGCCATTTCCCCTGGTGATCCTGCTGGCCGCCATCGCCGGTGCGGGGCTGCTGACAGGTCCGGCGGCGGCCGGCCTGCCCCCGCCGCAGCGACCGGGCCGGACCTTGCCGGTGCTGGCGGCGGGCCTTGGCCTTTGGGGCGCGCCCCTTGTGGCACTTTGGGCGGCAGGTCAGACCTTCCTGCTGCAGATCGGCCTGTTCTTTTCCAAGCTGGCGCTCGTCACCTTTGGCGGCGCCTATGCGGTGCTGGCCTATATGACGCAAGAGGTCGTGCAGGACCGGCACTGGCTGGCCACCGCCCAGATGATCGACGCGCTGGGGCTGGCGGAAACCACGCCCGGGCCGCTGATCCTGGTCACCGCCTTCGTCGCCTATCTGGCCGGGGCGGCGCAGGGTGGGGCGGGGCTGGCGATCGCGGCGGCGGCGCTGACGCTTTGGGTGACGTTCGTGCCCTGTTTCCTGTGGATCTTCGCCTTCGCCCCCTATGTCGAGGCGCTGACCGCGCGGCCGCGCCTGCAGGCCGCCCTGTCGGGGATCACCGCCGCCGTGGTGGGGGTGATCGGCAGCCTTGCGCTCTGGTTCGCGCTGCATGTGCTGTTCGCCGGGGTCGGCAGTGCCACGGCCGGCCCGGTGACGATCCCCCTGCCCCGGCTCTCGACGCTGAACCCGGCGGCGCTGGCGATCATGGCGCTGGCGGGCTGGCTTTTGTTGCGCCGGCACTGGCCGCTGGTCGGGGTTCTCGGCCTGTCGGCAGCGCTGGGGCTTGCGGCGGGCGGGCTCGGCTGAGCCGGCCCCCGGGGGGGGCATGTTTGCGCTGACGAACGGGCGCGCCCCCTTTCCTTCATCGGCAAAAGCCTTATGCTGCGAAGCAACAGGAGAATGTCGCCCATGGCCCGCAAGATCGACTACGGCAATCTGATGCACCGCGCCATGCGGACGCTGATCACCGAGGTTCTGCGCGATGTCGAGGCCGAGGGACTGCCGGGTGATCACCATTTCTTCATCACCTTTGACACCGGCCATCCGGATGCGCAGCTGGCCGACTGGCTGCGCGAACGCTATCCCGAAGACATGACCATCGTCATGCAGCATTGGTTCGACAACCTTAAGGTCGACCCGCAAGGCTTTGCCGTAACGCTGAACTTCGGCGATCAGCCCGAGCCGCTTTATGTGCCGTTCGACGCGATCCGCACCTTTGTCGACCCGGCCGTCGAGTTCGGCCTGCGGTTCGAGACGCACGACGCCGATGAGGAGGATGACGAGGATGACGGCGCGCCGATGGACGAAAACGCCGAAGACGACGCGCCCGAGCGGCGCGACGCCGAGGTGGTCAGTCTGGACAAATGGCGCAAGTAGTCCGCTGTCCGGCGATCCGTCCAGCTGCAGAAAGTCCCGATCTTGGCGTCTGACCTTGGCCTGTTCCTGCGCCGCCTGATCGTCAACCCAAGGCAGGTCTCGGCCATGGCGCCCTCGTCGCGGTTCCTGGCGCGGGCGATGGCGGCGCGGCTTGGGCCTGCGACCGGGCGGGTGGTCGAGTTCGGCCCCGGCACCGGCAGCCTGACCCGGGCGATCCTGGCGCGCGGGGTGCGACCCCAGGATCTGACCCTGTTCGAACTGGACACAACCTTCGTCGCGGCCCTGCGCGCCCGCTTTCCCGGTGTCACCGTCCTGAACGCGCCCGCCGATGCCGCCGCCGGCCAAGTGGCGCCGGGCGTCGGCGCGGTGATCTCGGGCCTGCCGCTTTTGTCGATGCCCGCGCCGGTCCGCCGCGCCATCGTCGGCGCCGCCTTCGACATCCTCGCCCCCGGCGCGCCCTATATCCAGTTCACCTACGGCCCCAAACCTTCGGTCCCGCCCGAGATCATCGCCGAACTGGGGCTGAGCGTCGAAGAGGTCGCCCATGTCTGGGCCAACCTGCCTCCCGCGCGGGTTCACCTTTTCACCCGGACATCGCGCCTGCCCGCCAAATAGCGCTAACATCGCGGTATGCGGCGGCATACCGATTGAAACCCAAATCCGCGCGGCCTAAGACAGGCCAGTGCCGCCGCAGGAGATCGCCATGACCGCCACCCGTACCGAGACCGACAGCTTTGGCCCGCTGGAGGTGCCCGCCGACAAATACTGGGGCGCGCAGACCCAACGGTCGATCATGAATTTCCCCATCGGCTGGGAACGGCAGCCGGTCGCGATCATCCGCGCCCTTGGCGTCATCAAGCAGGCCTGCGCGCGGGTCAACATCGCCCAGGGCGACATTGACGAACGGCTGGGCCAGACCATCGCGGCGGCGGCGCAAGAGGTGATCGACGGCAAGTTCGACGACAATTTCCCGCTGGTCGTCTGGCAGACCGGGTCCGGCACCCAGTCGAACATGAATGCCAACGAGGTGATTTCCAACCGCGCGATCGAGATGCTGGGCGGGGTCATGGCCTCGAAAAAGCCGGTCCATCCGAACGATCACGTCAACAT
>CAZORV010000179.1:0-5979 GCA_964582215.1 uncultured Frigidibacter sp. | reverse complement strand
GATGGCGCGGCCGTTGCTGGCCGACCCCGCCTTCGTGCGCAAGGCCGCGCTTGGGCGCGCCGACGAGATCGCGCCCTGCATCGCCTGCAATCAGGCCTGCCTTGATCACGCCTTTTCCGGCCGCCCGACCTCGTGCCTGGTGAACCCGCGCGCCTGCCACGAGACCGAGCTTGCCCTGACGCCCGCCGACACGCCCCGGCGGATCGCCGTGGTCGGCGCCGGGCCCGCCGGCCTGTCGGCGGCGCTGGCGCTGGACGAACGCGGCCACCGGGTCGTGCTGTTCGAACGGACGGGGGCCATCGGCGGGCAGTTGCGGCTGGCGGCCGAGGTGCCGGGGAAAGAGGAATTTCACGGGCTGATCCGCTGGTTCGGCACGCGGCTGGCCCAAAGCCGGGTCGAGTTGCGGCTGAACATGGTGGCGACCGAGGCAGCGCTGGCCGGGTTTGACGAGGTTGTGGTGGCGACCGGCGTGCGGCCGCGTGACCCGGCGATCCGCATGACCGAAGGCGCGCGGGTTGCAAGCTATGCGCAGCTTTTGTCGGGCGAGGTGACGGCGGGGCCGCGTGTCGTGGTGGTGGGTGCCGGGGGCATCGGCTTTGATGTCGCCGAATATCTGGTCCAGCCCCACCCGAGCCCGACGGTCGAGCCCGGGGTCTGGCTTCGCGAATGGGGCGTTGCCGACCCGGCCGTCAGGCGCGGCGGGCTTGCCGCGCCGCAGGTCCGGCCGCCGGCACGGTCGGTCGTGCTGTTGCAACGCAAACCCGAACGGCCGGGGCGCGGCCTTGGCAAGACCACCGGCTGGATCCACCGCGCCACGCTGCAGGCCAAGGGCGTCACGATGCTGGGCGGCGTCAATTACGAACAGATCGAGGCGGGCGGCCTTCGCATCTCTTTCGGTCCCGACCGCGAGAATCCGCGCCTGATTCCGGCCGACCTTGTGGTTCTGTGCGCCGGACAGGAAAGCGAACGCGCGCTGGCCGGGGCGTTGCGTGCCGCGGGCCGGTCCGTCCATCTGATCGGCGGCGCGGACCTTGCGGCAGAGCTTGACGCAAAAAGGGCAATCGATCAGGCCGTCCGGCTGGCGGCTACGCTCTGAAACCCCTAGTTTTGTTGGTGTTCCGTCAATTTTCAGGCCCGTCGAATGTCGCCAGATTGGAACCTTGTGGCGGAAAAAGGCCACATAGGTTCCAGACAAAACCCAACTCTTGACGGTCCGCTTCCCCATTCTTGCCCAAATTGGCGCCGATACCGTCACAAGGCGGGCAATGTCTATTCAAGGTGCACAATGGACCGGCTAACGGAAATGGAAGCGTTCGCCACAGTCGTAGACCAGGGGGGGTTTACGGATGCGGCCAAAAAGATGGGGATCTCAAAGTCCGCTGTCTCGAAACATGTGTCGGCGCTGGAGGCGCGCCTGGGGGCGCGTCTGCTGAACCGCACCACCCGGCGCGTGTCGCCGACTGAAATCGGGCTGGCCTATTACGACCGCGCCCGGCGGGTTCTGAACGACGCCGGCGAAGCGGACGCGCTTGTCACCTCGATGCAATCTGCGCCATCGGGGCTTCTGCGCATCTCGGTCGCGACCGATTTCGGCGTCAACCTTCTTTCACCGATCCTCGGGGACTTCCTGCTGGAATATCCCGACATCACGGTGAACATGGTGTTGAACAACCGCTATGTCGAACTGATCTCGGAAGGGTTCGACATGGCCATCCGGGTGGGCGAGCTGGAAGATTCCACGCTGCGCGCCCGCAAACTGACCGATACCGCCAAGCGCATGATCGGCTCACCCGCCTATTTCCAGAAATACGGCCGCCCGCAGAAGATCGACGACCTGAACGAGCACAAGCTGCTGCATTACTCGAATCAGGCCTCGGGCAACGTCTGGAAGATCACCGCCCCCTCGGGTGAAAAGCGTCAGGTCCGCACCGCGGGCTGGCTGACCGTCAATGATGGCCAGTCCCTGCTGAACGCCGCGATCTCGGGCCTTGGCATCGCCTATCTGCCGTCGTTCCTGTATGCCGACGCGATGAAACAAAGCCTGGTTCAGGAGGCGATCCCCGATCTGCCGGTCGAGACGCTGGGCATCTATGCCGTCTACCCGCCGGGCCGCTTCACCCAGCCGAAAGTCCGGGCCTTCATCGACTTTCTGGCGCTTGCCTTTGCCGAAAAAGGGCCGGACGCCTGGTAACAGGCGGCTGCCACCGGACCGCTCAGCGGGTCGAGGCCAGCACCGCCTCGACCCGTCTGTTTTTCTGGCGCCCGGCCTCGGTCAGATTGCTGACCATCGGCGCCAATGGCCCGGCACCCTCGGCCTGAAGCTGACCCGCGCTGACGCCGTGACTTCCCTTAAGCCGCGCGACAACCGACAGCGCCCTTTGCCGCGACAGGGCGATGTTCGCGCCAAGCCCGCCCGAGGCGTCGGTATGGCCGACGATGATGACCAGAGCGTCTGGGTGCGCGGCCAGATAGGCGGCCAGCGCGTCCAGCGACGGGGCGGGGGCGTCGGCCAGATCGGCGGAACCAGAGGCAAAGCTGAGATCGGACAGGACCACATGGCCCTCAGTCTCAAGCGCGGTCTCAAGCGCGGTTTCAAGGTCTGTCCCGGGGTCGGTCGGGGCGGGGTCGGCCGCAAGGTCGGGCAGGGGCGCAGGCGCCGGTTCCGGCGCCGGTGTCACGGGTGGCGGGGGCGGGACGGCACTCGCCGCGCCGATATGGGTCAGTTCGACAAAGCCGGTCTCGCCCGCATGACTGACCATCAGCCCGACATAATCCGCGCCGGCGCCCTTGCCGCGCACCGCTGACAGATAGCGGAAGTCCGACAAGTCGATATGCATCTCGGGCTCGGCCAGAAAGTCGGTGCCATAGCGAAAGTCGAACCCGCCGCAGGCGTCCGTCGCACAGGCGAAGATCGCGGCATAGCCGTCCGCCACCAGCGCGGCGCGCAAGGATTCGGCCAGCGCCGCCGTGTCGCCGTTCCCGCCGGGCAGGCGCCAGGCGATGCGTGTGACCGGGCCGGTCAGCGTCAGAAACGGGATCCTGCCGCTGTCCCAGGCACCCACCGGCAGCGCATAACTGTCGTGCGGACGCGCAAGGCGCCGGGTCTCTTCGGCGCCGGGCGGCAAGGGCAGGGCGGGCGCGGCGGCTGCCGCCGTTGCGGTCAGCCAAAGCGCGGCCAGCGCGGTTGCCGTGAAAGGGGGCGGCATCAGTCACGCTCCCGGTAGTGATAGCGGCCCACGGTTTCCATCCCGAGCGCGCGATAAAGGCCAAGCGCGGGCAGATTGCCATCCTCGACCGCCAGCGACAGGCGGCTGGCGCCCTGCGCGCCGGCCCAGGCGGCGGCGGCGCGCATCAGGTTGCGGGCCAGGCCCCGGCGCCGGGCCCCGGGCGCCACATGGACGGAATGGACCATCGCCATGTCACCGTCGACGGCGGCATAGGCGACCCCGGCGGCGCGGTCGCCCACACGGCCAAGGATCGCCACGCGCGGCACCCCGGCGCGCGCCATGACGGCCAGCCGCGCCGGGCCGATGCCGCCATCGGCCCAGAGGTCGACCGATATCGCCAGCGGCGGCCAAAGCGGGAAGGTGGTCAGATGGTCCGGCCCTTCGGCGGCCAGCCGGTCGGTCGGGGCGGCCAGCAGCGTGACCTGATCGCCCAGCCGGTAGCCCCGGTCGGCCAGCTGGCGGTCGATGGCCTGATCACCGGGCGTCAGGCAGAAGACCGGCGGCTGGGACAGGGCCTGATGCGCGTCCTCGGCAAGGGCGATCGTGTCGGCGGCGCTGGCGTCCGCAACGGTGGCCGCCGAAACCCGCCGCCCGCCGCCGCGCCCTTCGCGGACCAGCCAGCCGCCTGCCTGCCGGAGGCTGACCGCGGGCCAGGTCCGGTCCATCGCCGCAAAGACCGCCTTCACGCCGCACCCTCGCCAAAAAGCCCGACCATGCGCCCCATCGCCTGATCCAGCCGCGCCGCATCCTGCCCCCTGACGACCAGAACGGTGCCATAGGCGCCGCTGGTCACGAACGGATAGGACCCGAACGTCAGGTCGGGATAGTCGGCGGCCAGCGCGCCAAGGTCGGCGGCAATCGTCCCCTCGCCCTTCATCACCCGCAGGCTTTGCGACAACAGCGGCTGCCCGCCCGACAGGCCCGGCAACAGCGAGGCGACCATCGCCTGAAAGATGTTGGGCACCCCGGCCATGACATGGACATTTCCGACCGAAAAGCCGGGCGCGGCCGAAATCGGATTGTCGATCAGCGCGGCACCTTCGGGGATGCGCGCCATCCGCAGGCGCGGCCCGTTCATCACCAGCCCGGCGCGGTCGTAATGATCCTGCAGGACGGCGCGGGCATCCTCGCGGACGTCGATGGGCAGGCCGAAGGCATCGGCAATCGCATCGGCGGTGATGTCGTCATGCGTCGGGCCGATCCCGCCCGAGGTGAAGACATGGTCATGGCCGCCGCGCAGCGCATTCACCGCCGCGACAATCGCCGCGTGATCGTCGGCAACCATCCGCACTTCCCGCAGGTCGATGCCGATTCGCGTCAGTTCGCCCGCAAGGTGATGCATGTTCGCGTCGCGGGTCCGGCCCGACAGGATCTCGTCCCCGATGATCAGGATCGCGGCAGTGGGGTTGGGCATCACGGGCTTTCCCTGACAATTCCCTACCCTATAGGCCGCAGGACCGGCGCCGAAAAGGCCCCGGCTCTGGCCAAGGCGGCAAATCTGCATTATCTGGGTTGGCCAAACGGAAAGGGCCGAAGCGTTGGACGATTCACGCGGCCGTCGGACCAAGGACGGTATCCGACTTCACGATGCGGGCGATTTCGCCGGGATGCACCGCGCGGGCCAGGTCGCGGCGGCCATTCTGGACGACGTGGCCGCGCTGGTCGCCGTCGGCGTCACCACCGAGGCGCTGGACGATTTCATCCGCAGCGAAGTGACCCGCCGGGGCGCGGTTTCGGCGACCATCGGCTATCGCGGCTATCGCCATGCGTCCTGCATCAGCGTCAACCATGTCGTCTGCCACGGCATCCCGGGGCCGAAAACGCTTAAGGACGGCGACATACTGAACATCGACGTGACCGTCATTGTCGATGGCTGGTACGGCGACACCAGCCGGATGTATGTGGCCGGCGATCTGCCGCGCAAGGCCGAGCGGCTGATCCAGGTCACCTATGACGCGCTGTGCAAGGGGATCGAGGCTGTGCGCCCCGGCAATACCTTCGGCGACATCGGCCATGCGATCCAGTCCTATGTCGAGATGAACCGCATGTCCGTCGTCCGCGATTTCTGCGGCCACGGCCTTGGGCAGGTGTTCCATGCGCCGCCGAATGTGCTGCACTATGGTCGCGCAGGCAGCGGTCCCCGGCTTGAGGAAGGCATGTTCTTCACCATCGAACCGATGGTCAACCTCGGCCGCCCCGAGACCAAGGTGCTGGCCGACGACTGGACCGCCGTGACCCGCGACAAGTCCTTGTCGGCGCAGTTCGAACATTCGGTCGGCGTCACCGCGACGGGGTGCGAGATTTTCACCCTGTCACCGGCGGGCAAGTTCCACCCGACCTGGTAGGTCTCTGCCGCCGCGCCGAAACCGCCGCTGGCCTCTGGACCTCGGGTTTCTGGCCTGTATAACCGGCGCGACCACCCAGAGGGATGCAGTATGTCGCGCTATGAACCCGCCAGCAGCGAAGCGAAATGGCAAAAGGCCTGGGATGATGCCGGGGTCTTTGTGGCGCGACGCGACCCGGCGCGGCCGAAATATTACGTGCTCGAGATGTTCCCCTATCCGTCGGGGCGCATCCATATGGGCCATGTGCGCAACTATACGATGGGCGACGTGGTGGCGCGCACCAAGGCGGCGCAGGGCTTCAGCGTGCTGCATCCGATGGGCTGGGACGCCTTTGGCATGCCGGCCGAGAATGCGGCAATGGAACGCGGCGGCCACCCCAAGGACTGGACCTATTCCAACATCGCCGA
>CAZORV010000178.1:0-6042 GCA_964582215.1 uncultured Frigidibacter sp. | reverse complement strand
GCGTTCCGCTACCGCGTCCTCCACGTCGCCGCCCGCATCACCCACAGCGCCCGACAAACACGCCTACGCATCGACAAGACCTGGCGCTGGGCCAGCGCCATCGCGACCGGCTGGGGCCGAATACGCACCGCGTTCGCCTGACCACCCGCGACCCGCTCGCGCAAACCGAGGAACCCGGAGACCCGCCACCGGCAGCGTCAGCCGGAACTGCATCACGCCTGCACCCGACCAGACACCCCAGACAAGCCAGCCGGGCCCAGAAACACTACCGACGACTCACCCGCACGAAAGACCGAGGCTACCACTACAAGCAAGAGGCCGAAGCAAGAGGAACGTCCCGTCGTAACCGACTGCATCGCACCTGGCGTTCTGCGAAGGTGAATGCCGGCTGAGAAGCCTTAGGCATAGCACCTCGGAAAGCGCCGGCCCGGAAAGATTCGGGCCGCTCTCGCCGAAGTGCAGATCTCCGGTGCCTCTGTCCGAGCCAACCTAGCCCTGCAATCTCGCAAACCCTGCGACATCTGGACGGTGGGCCGAGGCAATCCCGACGAGTTGATCGTATCGGTCGCTGTACTACCGAAGCCCAGACCAGAACGCGTGTTGGAAGGCAGTCGAGAGGATGAGGTTCACGACCCGTTCGGACGTGTTCGTGATCCGGTAGTCCCCTGGGCGCTCACCCCCGCGGGATCCTCCGGCGCCGGCCGCCTCCGCCCGGGACATCGCGAAGCGAATACCCCGAACCACAGCGTCTGGCTCCAAGTCAGTCATCGTGATGGCCCCGGTGTCCAACGCTTCGGGGCGCTCGATAGACGACCTCAGTGTGACGGCCGGGAATCCAAGCATTGTGGACTCCTCCGCAATCGTGCCAGAGTCCGACAACACGCAGGTCGCACCAAGTTGGAGCCGGTTATAGTCCAGAAAACCGAACGGCTCGTGAAACTTCACCAGGGAGTCCACAGCCTGAGGACCGGCGAAAGCCTGAAGTCTCTTGCGCGTGCGCGGGTGTGTCGATACCAGTACCGGGAAGCCCCACCCGTCAGCTACCGCGTTCAGACAACCAAATAGCTGCCCGAGGCGCCCGGGGGAATCTACGTTCTCCTCCCTGTGTGCCGATACCAGAAAGTACCGGCCAGCCTCGACCCCCAGCGTTTCCAGAGCCAAGGAGGCCCCGATCGCCGGCCGATGCGTCTGCAGCACCTCTGCCATCGGCGACCCAGTCACCAACACCCGGCGGGGATGCAGACCCTCGGCCAGCAGGTTCCTCCGCGCATGTTCGGTGTACGCGAGATTGAAATCCGCCGTGTGATCCACCAATCGCCGGTTAATCTCCTCTGGCACGTTCGCGTCGAAGCAGCGGTTGCCAGCCTCCATATGGTAAGTCGGAATCCGCCTCCGCTTGGCGATGATCAGGCTCAGCGCGCTGTTCGTATCCCCCAGCACCAAGAACGCATCCGGCCTCTCTTGCTCAAGCACCCCTTCGGTGCGCCGCAGAATGTCACCCAATGTCGCCCCTAGCGACGACACGTCCACGTTCAGGACATGATCCGGCAGTCGCAACCCAAGATCCTCGAAGAATACCTCGTTCAGCTGACGATCCCAGTTCTGCCCGGTGTGCACCAATACATGCTCGACCCCATCAGTCGCGTCCAGCCGGCGCATTACCGCGGCCAGCCGGATGATCTCTGGGCGGGTGCCCACGACCGTCATCACCTTCACTTCAGACATCCTCGGGAATCGTGTCGGAGTTTGCAGGGTCAAAGAGCTCATCGGCGAAGAACAGAGTCACCAGCGGCTCCTGTCCCGTATTGGTGATCGAATGAGCCCAGAACGTGGGCATGTCCACGATAGCCGGACGATTCCCACTGACAGCAAAGCTAACGATCTCATTAGTGAACAGCCGACGCAGCCGCATCTCTCCCTCTCCAGCGAGCACCAGGAAACGTTCCACCTTGTGCCGGTGCCAGTGCTGCCCACGAGTGAAACCAGGGTTCGTTGTTGAGTAGAACACTTGGGCCTGGCCACCCCGGCTCTTCACAGCCTCGACCAGTCGGCCACGCGGATCCTGCGCGGGTGTCGGATGAATCGGGAAGAACTCCGGGAATGTCGCCGAGCGGTACGTATTAAACAACTGCTTAGTGAACCGATCCGATAGATCTGGGAAACGGCCCGATCGGTAGCCCTTGGCAATCGCCGACAGGCGTGCAGCCAGCTCGCTCACCCAGATCGAACGGCCCTGCAACGCAACCGGTTCCGGATCAGGCCTCACTGTCAGGTCAAGCAGCCGATCGACCACCTCACCCACGTACAAGAGCGGAAGTTCCTTGTCGTCAACGACGGCGGGTGTGACACCGCGAGCCAGCGAGTGACAGAACGTTGCTACGACCGAGTTGTAGTTAGGGACGCCATGCTCACCGAACAGGTTCGGCATCAACACGTCCATTACTGGAGCCCCCGACTCTCGGCCCCAGGCGGTGAGAATCTCAGCCGCGCGGCGCTTGGAAGTTCCGAACACAGAATCACCTAAGGAGTGAATCGAATTGCCGTACACGATCGGGATGGATCGCCCTAATCGTCGCAGCGATGCAACTAGCTGCTCAGCAAGCCACGGATTGGCCCGCCCAATCTCGGAGGCGTCGCTGGCCCGGTTCACCCCCGCCAAGTGGACGACACCGTCGGCCTCCGCCAGCCCAGCGTCCAGCAGCGCAGGATCACTGAACTCAGCGGCATCCAGCCCGATCAGGTCACCACCCCACCGTGCTCGCGCAGCGCACCGCATGTGCCAGGCGACAAAACCGCGCGGGCCGGTCACAGCGATCCGCACCGGGGCGCTCACCCGCGTACCTCTGCAAGCAACTCCCTCATCTTGGGCAGCTTCTCGATGATCGCCGCGGTCTGTTCTACCGTCAAGCGGGTGGTGTTGTGGGAAGTGTAGTCGTCGAGATCCGTAACGCCGCCCTCGCCGTCCTCAACGAAGAGGCCGTAATCAAGCGAACGCGCGTCGAGCGGAACGCGATAGTAGTCGCCACGGTCTTCCGCCTTCGCCATCTCTTCCCGCGAAAGCAGCGACTCGTACAGCTTCTCGCCATGCCGAGTGCCGATCACCTTCACCTCCGGGTCCTTTACCCCCAGCACCAACGCGACCGCACAAGCCAAGTCCGCGATCGTCGATGCTGGCGCCTTTCTCACAAAGAGATCACCCGGCTGGGCATTCTCGAACGCGTACTGGACGAGCTCGACGGACTCATCCAGCGACATTAGGAATCGGGTCATCGCCGGGTCAGTGACGGTCAGGGGTTTCCCGGTACGCAATTGTTCAACAAAAAGAGGGATCACCGAGCCCCGCGAGTACATCACGTTCCCGTAACGTGTGATGGAGACCACCGTGTCAGATTCCGGATGATTGCGTGCGAACGCCTGAGCCACCTTCTCCATCATCGCCTTGCTCATACCCATAGCGTTGATCGGGTAAACTGCCTTATCCGTGCTCAGGCACACGACCGCACGGACGCCGCATTCGTGGGCCGCCTGAATCACATTCGCACTCCCCCGCACATTGGTGGCAACGGCCTGCAAAGGAAAAAACTCACAGGACGGTACTTGCTTGAGCGCCGCAGCATGAAAAACGTGGTCAACACCTGCCATCGCCTCCCGAACGGACGCAGCGTCACGAACATCACCCACATAGAACCTAGCGCGATCATCAGAGAGCCAGCGTCGCATGTCGTCCTGCTTTGCTTCGTCCCGCGACAGGATGCGAACCTCAAGGGCGTCCGACTCAAGAAGCCGCCGAGCCACCGTCGACCCGAACGATCCGGTACCACCAGTAATCAAAACTATTCGCCCCACGTCTCTCACTCAACCTTTCCAACTCAGACAGCCTCTATCTAACTGCTAACCCTCGAACCAGCACGCGACACTCGAAAGGGAGAGCCGGGGTTCGTGAAACTTCGGGACGCCGGATCCACGACAACTACGGCCACACTTCAGGACGCGCATCAGGCAGAAGCCCGCCCTTGGGCCGACTCTCGGCTCGCCCGGGCGATCAACCAGGGCCAGCATGCCAGTCCGCCTATCCACGGCCAAACTCCTCGACGAATCGCTTCATGCGGCCGGCTTGTGCAGCCGGTGACTTCTTCTGCAGTACAAACTCCCGCCCACGGCAGCCGCGCGCAGTTAGATCGGATTGAGGAGTTGCAAGAATGCGCAGAACCGCATCCTTCAGTTCTGACCGATCGACGGTATCAACGGCATACAAGTGCTCCCAGTAATCGGCCGGAATGCCCGCCAGACGGGTTGACAGAACCGCCGTGCCGGTAGCCATGTACTCCAGAAGCTTCGATGGAAAGGAAAGGGCTGTGTAAGGCGCCCTAGGATCTCGAAAATTCACAAGCAACGCTGCTTGCGAAAGTATCTCAAGCACGCGTTGACGCGGCGCCAGGCCGAATGGTTTTATACGCCGATCAACAGCCGCGCGGCGCGCAATCTCGTCGTCCATGTCTCCGGCGCCAAGCAGCCACAACTCCAGGTCAGGATCCTCAATGAGTTCGAAGACATCGAGTATCTCTTGGATGCCGTACAAGCGGTTCAACGTTCCGGCGTGGGCGATCGCGTGTTTGCGAGAGCTCGTCTGTGATGGGTCGCCGATAGCGGACGGATCAAACATTCCCTCCATGACCAGGCACCGGTCTTCAGGAAGGTCCAATGCGGACCGCATACCTTCCGTGAAGAGAACATAACCATCGGCTGCCCTCTCGAGACGTCCCGCAAGCACGCGGTATGTCCGTGCCAATATGCGCCGCAATGGCGGCATGACTTGAAGACGCTCGTGCGAATAAGAGAATCCTGTGAGATCAGTCAGGGTCAGAACCAACGATACACGCAAGAGTCGACAGGCAAGAAGGGCTCCTGCCGTTGTAGGAACGAAATGCGTGGCCAGAAATACGCATCGAGGGCTCGGGGACTTCAGCGCCCAGATCACGGTCGATACAAACGTCCACAAGAAAAGACTCAGTTCGCGAAGATAGGGAAGATTGACGTATCCAAGATAACGCAATCCAACTATGTCCGACGTCCGGCGCCAAAACAGTAGCCGCTCGGACGGGAAAGAACGGCCTTGGACAAGACTAACGATCGAAAGACTAAAGTCGCTCGCCCTGAGCCACTCCTCGACAAGCGCTCGTTCGAAAGAGTACTGCGCGACATAGGAAGGAGATCGCGCGGCCCGTCGCATCTCGAATTCGTCGGCGTCGCAGAACTTGCCGAGGTACATGACGTTCATTAACCCCCACTCCTACACATCCGTGACTCGATCACTTCCAAAATCCTCATTCCTGACCTCGTTCCTGATGAAAGGTCTCTCGAAGCCACAGCACAACCGCGCGATAGGCCCTATGGCGAACAGCAAAAAACATCGCGAGCGCGGCAGCATACACACCACTGCCCATCCATGGCGAGTAGCTCATGCAAACCAGGAAGGTGATGGCAAGCGCTGCCTCAAGTATCGTAGCCCCGATCGTCCGGACATTGAGATAACGCGAAACAAGCGCCTCGCCCAGCAAAGCTCGACCAGCTTGAACAATGAACATACAGCCGACCGCCATGCGGATATCATCAAACGCAAAGAAGATCAATAGTGAGATCAAAAGGCTGCCAGCCAAGGCCGACAGATTCACGAGCAGGAGCATTCGCTCCTTGCGGAGCACATTGAGATACGTGGTTACAAGAAGGGAGATCTTCGCTTCGTACACCACAAGAGGGAATAAAAGCACCAGGTATGTAACCGCTTCGCTGTAGTTCGGAAACCATACGCCGAAGGCCCAAAAAATCGGTGCATAGAGCAGCATTGAGGCGAATCCGACAGCAGAGAGTAGGTCTCGGAACGGAAGATAAATGGTTTGAATCCTAGAGTGCTCTAATGTCCGCAGCCATGGAAATAGCGCGAGGGCGATGGCCAAGATGAACGTGGAGAAGAAGTGGGCCGCACTGAGAACGAGCGCCACATTTCCAAACGCTTCAATACCCCAGGTGCGTTCGATAGACAGA
>CAZORV010000177.1:0-6043 GCA_964582215.1 uncultured Frigidibacter sp. | reverse complement strand
CTGTCGGGCCTGAACTGGCTGAACCTGCAGGGCACAGCGCGCGACAAGGGCGCGATCTTTTCCTTTACGCTGGACGGGGCGGCCCATGCCCATGACATTTCGACGGTGCTGGACAAGAAGGGCATCGCGGTGCGGGCGGGCACCCATTGCGCGATGCCGCTTCTGGCGCATCTCGGAGTGACGGCCACCTGCCGCGCCTCGTTCGGTCTGTACAACAGCATGGCCGAGGTCGATGCGCTGGTCGAGGCGCTGGAGTTCTGCCACGAGCTGTTCGGTTAAGCCGGACGGGCCGAGACTGGCGCGACCTCAGTCGGCGGGGGCCGGTGACCGTGCGGCCCCGGGCCGATACCACCCACACCGCCCGGCACCCAGGAGCGTGGCGCAGCGGTAGGGTGCGTGCTGGCACGCACCGCCCGCGGGGCCCAAAGCGACCGGGCAGCGCCTGCCCCTCCCGGGGGCCGGCGCTTCGCGCCATCCGGGGCAAGTGCTGCCCTCGGTCTTGTGCGTGCGGAGCCGGCCCCGGCAAAAGGTTCCCGCAAGAGCGGGGCCGCTCCTCCACTGCAAGATCAGCCTTGTCCGCTCAGCCCGGCATCCGGGGAAGCGTCCCGCGCCGTCTCAGTCGGCAGGGGCCTGTGACCCTGCCGTCACGCACCGTTTCCACCCGCACCGCCCGGTCGCCCAAAGCGACCGGGCAGCGCCTGCCCCTCCGGGGGGCTGGCGCCGCCCTCTGTTGGTGCGAGCCGAGATGGTCACGAGACGACGTTCCCACATGAGCGGGGCCGCTCTTCCACTGGAAGATCGGCCTTTTCCGCTCAGCCCGGCGTCGGAGAAAGAACTGTGCCGGCCCAGCGGTAGGGTGCGTGCTCGCACGCACCGCGCCCCCGGGGCCCAAAGCGACCGGGCAGCGCCAGCCCCTCCGGGGGGGCGCTTTGCGCCATCCGGGCAGGCGCCGCCCTCTGTTGGTGCGTGCGGAGTTGGTCCGGGGACAAGGTTCCCGCATGAGCGGGGCCGCTCTTCCACCGGAAGGTCGGCCTTGTCCGCTCAGCCCGGCGTCGCGAGAGCGGCCCGCGTCGCCCCAGCCGACACGGGCCCGTGACCCCGGCGCCCGGCTCAGAAGGCGAAGTTCAGGCCCAGCACCGCACCCGTGTCCGACAGGCCCGCGCGGTTGCCGTAATTCTCCGAATGCACCAGCTTGGCCATCAGTTCGGCATGGTCCGACAGCGGCACCTGATAGGACAGCGAAATGTCCGTCTGCCGGTCGGACGGCGACAGGTCGATGTCGACCGGCTGAAAGCTGGTCAGCCCCCGGGCGCTGGCCACCGGCAGCACCGCCTGCGCCCGCCCCGAGGTCACCGCAACCGGCATGCCGACCGCCAATGTCAGCCGGTCGCCCCGGGTGAAGGCATCATGCGAGCCGATCTGCAGGTTCACGCTGTTGAACCGCGCCGAGGAAACAGAGGTCAGCATCGCCTGCTGGCCAAGATCGGCAACCCCCATTTCGCCGCCCAGACTGACAAAACCGCCCCGGCCAAGATCCTGGGTCACCCCCAGCTCAAGCGAGGCCATGTTGGTCCCGGCCTTGTCGGTCGCACCAAAGCCCATGACGTTCCCGGCATCACGCGCCAGCTTCAGCCCGACCTCGATCCGTGTCGGCCCGTCGGTCAGGGCGCGCTTGACGTCCAGCCCGAAGTTCTGACTGGCCGAGATCAGCACCGAGGCGCCCAGATCCCCGGTCGGCGAGAAGGCCGAATATGTCTGGCCGCTGAAGGCCGCGAACGGGTCGTTCAGGCTGCTGTCGGGCATGGTGCGCGCCATCGCCAGATTGGTCGTTGCCGACTTTTCCAGCAACGTCCGGCCCAGCGGCGTCGGCATCACCGTCGTCGCCAGCGAACTGCCCGGCATCTGGAAGGTGGTGTTCAGCACATCCGTCACCGCGACATCGACGCCGGCGAGGCTCCGCGCCACCGCGTCACCCATCGCCGCCCCCGACATGATCAGCGGCTGACCCACCGGCTGGGCCGCCTGACCGTTCGGCATGCTCATCTGCGTCGGACCGATCGGCAGAAGCGCAGCCTCGATATCCAGGAAACCAAGCCCGTAAGTGAAGGAATAGCCCTTGTTGAACCCGGTCGCGAGTTCGACCGTCGCATCGGGGCTGAAGAAGTGATTGTCCGCCGAGGCCAGAAGCCGCACCCGCAACTCGTGCGGTGTCAGCGACGGGAAGGCCTCCCCCAGAAGCGCCAGCGCGCCCGAGACCTGAGGTGCCGCAAAGGACGTCCCCTCCCATTGCCCGTAAGAGCTGTTGCTTGCCGAGGTCGGGCCGGTCCAGCCGCCATCGGCCAGAATGCACCAGCGCGCGGCCTCCATGCAGCCCGCGGACACCATCGTCACCGACTGGACATTGTTGCCCGCCATCACCGGCACTGCACTGCCGACCGCGATCCAGCCGGCCTCAAGGCTTGGGCGGACATAGGGCAGGGCGTCCATCAGCGTCGAATGGCTGTGGGCCTCGTTGTTGGAACTTGCGAAGACCACGACGCCGTTGGCGGCGTAATTGTCGAGCGCACTCAGGTAGGCTTGTCCGGTGGCATCGGAAAAGATTGTCTGAAAGGCGCCGTTGCTGACCGGCAGGCTGTCAAACCCCCAGGAATTGTTCAGCGCCACCGCACCGTTGGCAGTCGCTGCATTGGTGACGTTGATCAACGCGTTGGCGTCCGTAAACGTCCCGAACAGGACGCTCGCCCCGGGCGCGACGCCGATGAAGGACGAGGACTGTCCGGCGATGATCCCGGTCACCGTGGTCCCGTGCGCGTCAAAGCCGACGTCGCCGGTCGGGGCCGGGTTGCTGAGGATCGAGAGGCTGGCCGGGTGGCCGCTGGCAAAGACCTCATGCGTGCTGTTCAGCCGGGTATCGGCGATTGCCACCAACTGCCCGGCCCCGGTCAGCCCGGCCGCATGGGCAAAGGCCGCGCCCGAACTCATCAGCGGATAGCGCATTGCGGTCCCAAGATACTGGCCCGCGCTGTTGAACAGCTGCCATGCGGGCTCATACTGGCGCGTATAGCGCGGGTCGCTGGTCAACAGCGCCTGCGCCGCACTTTCAAGTGCTGCGACCTGCGAGGGGGCGACAAAGCCCGACACGGCGGTCAGAACCGAAGGGCTGACCGGCGAGGGCGGCGCATAGGGCGAAAGATAATTATACGCCGTGCCGGTGCCGCCCTTGCAGGCCGACAGGCCCAGAACCGCCAGCACGACCAGCCGCACAGCCGCCGGACGGCCCGGCATCGCGCCGGTCTGGAAAAGCACCTTCGCCATGAAAATTCCCCTTCCGATTCAAACTGATCAAATACGCCGCTGCGGCAGCCGGTCCCTTGGGGCAGCCTAAGTCCCCACAACCTCTGCGGTCAACGGATTCGGCCGCCCTGTGCCCATTCTTCGCACCCGTTGGCGCATGGCAGGCCGAACTTTCTCCCGAACGCCGTTGAAACCCCCGATACAGATGGTTATAGACGCGACAGCTGCACCCGTAGCTCAGCTGGATAGAGTGCTGCCCTCCGAAGGCAGAGGTCACAGGTTCGAATCCTGTCGGGTGCGCCAACCTTCCGATTGCGCTCATGGTGCGCCGGTCGACCGGAACGACCGCCCGGCGGTCGGCGCCGGATTTTTGCGCTGCGGGGCCAAGAATTTCGCCCGCGGGCGATCCTGGTCGGCTAGAGTCCGGCGATCAGACTGCCCGACCTTGATGTCCCCGACAATGAGTCGACAATGGCCATGCCACCGTTCCATCCGCCGCCCGCAGCCCTGGCCGATGTGGCCGACGGGCGCTGGTATTCCTGCGGGACGCCTGAACTCGGTGCCTTGCGCGATGCCGCGCGCCGGGCCTGCTGGCGCCACGCGACCATGGAGCCCGCGCTGCGTGGCGGTTGCGCGCCGGAACTTGCCGCGCTGTTCGCGGCCATCGGCGAGCGGGTGTTCATCGAGGCGCCATTCCACACCGCCTATGGCCGGAACCTGACGCTGGGCGCGGATGTCTATATGAACGCCGGCTGTGTTGTCCTTGACACGGCACCGGTCCGGATCGGCGCCCGTACCATGCTGGGACCGGCCGTCCATATCTATTGCGCCGATCATGCGCACGGGCCCGAGGAGCGGTCGCTGTCCAGTTGGTGGATGGCAACCCCGGTCCAGGTGGCACCGTGCCCCAATTGAAATCGATGTAGGGGCTGATCATGCCCAGGGCTGGGCCGCCGGACCAACTGGTGTTGGCATAATACTGGACGTTCCAGGTATTGCCGCTTTGCGCCAGCAGGGGCTGGCTGTTCACGACCAAGAGGGCAACGACAACGACTGTCAGAGTCAAAATCTTGCTTTTCATCGCTTCACGCTCCTTGTCGCGACTATGGCTGCGAGAGCGCCTGGGGCTGCGCCTCGGCGTCTTCAGTGATGGTTAGCGCCCCGGTGGCGGGCCGGTTCGGATCAATCCGTCCCACCCAAACCAGGTAGCGACCCTTGGCCGGCTGCGAGATCGCCAGCAGCGGGTTGCGGTTGCTGGGATCGGCGTCATCGGCGCACAGCGTACTGCCGTCCGGCGCCCTGATGAACAAGGTGGTATCGCGGTCAGCCTCAACATACAGGTTCAGGACGTCGGTATCGCCGGTCCAGTCGAATGCGTAGTCGGGCGTCAGCGACACCAGGCCGCTGCAAAGGGCGTCGCCGGTTTGTAGCTCGGGCACGGGCAAATCGCCGGCGGCCGTAATTGCCTTGCTTGCGGGTTTGCCGCCTGCCTTGAGAGCGACGGCGGACTTCACCCCCGCCACTGCTGCCTGCATTCGTTCAGCCGCATCGATCGTGCGCTGGCGTAGCGGCAAAATCGCAGGCATGGGCGGCCGTCTGACCAGGTTGGCCAGCGCCACCGCGCCGGCGTTCACGTCGGCGTGGGTGCTAAGGATCAGGAAGCCTGCCACCAGGCCCTGGCCATTGGCGTTGCCAACCCAGATGCGATACACACCCTGGGCAGGATTGGTGATGGCGACGGTTGGGTCCAGTAAGAGCTTGCCGGTGTCATCATTGCACAAATAGCCGCCATCCGGCGTCTGTACAACCAGGGTTGTGTCGCTGTCACTGTTGAAGAATGCCTTCAGGCTTTCGGCTTTGCCGCCAAAGTCAACCTGCACTGCCGGAGCCGCCGAGACAAAGCCCCGGCACTCTGCCGAGAGACTGCTGGCGCTGACAGAACCGCCTGCCTGCAAGCTGACCAAAAACGGGTCCAGTGGAAAGCCTTCCTTAGGATTGATGGCGATGAAGGCTGCCCCTTCTGTGGGAGGGGTCACTGCCTTTGGCGTGGCGGCCGTGGTCAACGGCGATGCCTGGAGCTCCAGGTTCGGCCTGGCCAGGGTCACTGCAGTCACGGCGACCAAAGCAAGCAGCAACAGCGCTGCCAGAATGACGATGGATTTCGGTCGTAATCGTTGCATTTCAGTCCTCCGAGGGGATACGCCCTCATGGTTCGGGTTAACTGCCGGCGGCATACTCGATGATTTCCTGCCCGCTGGAATCTTTGATCGTCAGTTTGTCGCCTTTGATTTCATAGGCGCCGCTGGCCTCCAGCAGGTAGAAGTAATCGCTTTCGACCTCATCGGCCAATTCGGAACAAGCCATCAGGGTTGACTCCGGCGACGATACCGTCAGGCTACTGCCATCGACCGTATAGCCGGCGCTGTAGTTATTGCAGCCGCCGAAGCCGGAGATCTTGCCATCTGTGCCGAAGGTTGCGGTGATCGAGACATCGGGTTTGACGCCCTGCAGGGATGTGACGGTCCAGACGCCGCCTGTCAATGAAGCGGCGCTGCCACCGCAGCTCGCCAGCAGCAGGGTGAGGATCAGGATGAAGAGTAGCACTTGCTTCGTGTTCGCCATGCGAAACTCCTTTGTGAATTATGGTTGTCGATGAGGGTTTAGTGACCAATCAGAGACCATTTCTTATGCCATCTGCAGCAGCGACACCGCCACCGCCACGCCGAAGCCAATGACAAGAAACAGACCG
>CAZORV010000176.1:0-6095 GCA_964582215.1 uncultured Frigidibacter sp. | reverse complement strand
CCCGCACGAAGAGGCCCCGGTGACGGGGCCTCTTCGCATCCGCATCATGCGGGAAACACCGATCGCTGCACTCTCGCAGCGAATGCGCCGACCGCGGCGCAGCGCGATGGCACCGGCGCCGCGGTGCACGTTAGAAGCCAGCCCGGGTTGGTCAGCAACCCGCCCGGGAGGATCGATGGAGCGGGCGAAGGGAATCGAACCCTCGTCTTGAGCTTGGGAAGCTCAGGTATTACCACTATACGACGCCCGCAATCGGCAACCATCTTAGTCGACCAACTGGACGCCGATCAATGAACCGGCCGGTAAGCAAAGTTCGCCACCGCGAATTATTGAGCGAACCCGGTAGATATTGGCGTGGACTTGCTACCGCGACTGTGTCCTTGACACACGATCGGCGCAGCAACAGCACCTCACGAGGCTTGCGCACGGACAACCTCGCTTGCGCCACCGTCGACCTCCCCGGGAAATCCCGAGGTGGTCACGGTAGCGGGGTTGTCCTGTCAGCCCTCAATCGGCCCGGCATGCCGTGGAATCGTGGCCCGGCATCACGTGGGATCGTGGGCCGACATGCCGTGGAATCCGCACTCTTGCGACGACACCAAGACGCGCGCGTCCCAGATGGAGCGCCCACGACATCCTTTGGTCAGAAAGGTGCCCGTTCATCCGAACTTGAAGAATTGCTTCTTCACTGTTGTCGACTGCTTCCTCTTCGACAGTTCGCCTGCTCTCTTACGGTAGGCGCGGATGAATATCGGATAGAACTTCAATGGGTGCTGCGTAGGCTCGGTGTCTTCATCGTCGCTTGGACCACCGGCCCCGCTACCGTCCTCATCCCTGACTGATCCGCCCAGCGGCTCGCCATCGAACATCCCAACGGAGTGCTCCATGCGAATGCCGATTAGGTGATCAACGTTTGGGTAGTTCCGGAAAGGAATTCCGGACTCCTTCAGTGATTGTCCCATCGGGAAGAAGTTGTCGGCAACTCGTGCAACGCCCAGCCCGGCGGCGCGTGCTTTTTGAATCAGTAGGTCGGCGAGCCGACTGGACACCTCGAACAAGTCCTGCGCTTGCTTACCCATGACCCAGCCAGAGGGTGGAGTGCCTTCCGTGGTCAATTTGGCCGACCCCGGATTGGCCAAGATCACATAGGGCATGGCTGCTGCCAGGTTCGTCACGATGACGAAAATGGTGGCACCAAAGCCTCTCACGTGCCTTAGCTCGTTTCCGTCCCCATCGTACTGGCGGCTGAAGAGCTCGGTCTCGAAGCGTGAGGCCAGACGGTCGGCGACTTCTAGCGTGGGCACGAAGTAAACGAGCATCCGGTTTTCCTTGTCCAAGAACTCCGCGCAGAGCTTCTCCCAGTACTCCGATCGCTCGACATCGAGCGGGGACGCCGCCCAAATCCATAGCTCCCTATTCTCTGCGAACAGCTGCGCGTAGGTCTTCGAACCCGCGACGGATACCGCCGAGCCGACTGAGAGATGGATGCTCAGTTGCTCGGCGGCGAACTTTCTCAACTGCTCTGCCATAGCGCGGGAACTGTCTGTGTCGATGACCAATAGCGTCCGGCACAACGCATTGAGCCCGTCGGCGCTTTCCAGGAACTTGCCGAGGTCGCGGGTTGCGTATTGCCTCGAAACGCCGCGAAGCGCGGCGAGCTCGGTCACGGAGACGTTAAGCGCCTCCAAGAAGCGGTCTGTGATTGGTCCTTGGGTCATGTTCGCTTTCGCTCCCAGCGGGATTTGGCCGCATCATGCCGGATCACGCACCTAGTTGACAAGTATCATATGACGAGTACTCTACAGCGACGCTCGCGGTGCGGGCGGCGCCCGGTGGTCGTAACCGCCAGATAGATTACAGGACGGAGTTTTACATGAAAAATCAAAATCTTGGGAGGTTTCCCGGCTGCACCTTCCCGGCTTCTCGCCCCTTCGCCGAGGGCAAGCCCGGCGAGGTCGTCACAGCGCGAATCCGCAATCCCCTCGAAGACCCCAGCTCTCAGGGCAAAGCGCGCCCCGCTGTGCTTCACCATCGGGATGGCGGGCGGTGGGTCGTCATGGGCCTGACCACGCGGTCGCGATACGCCAACGGCATGCCGCGACCTGCGGTTCCAAATCCTGGCGCGTGCGGCCTGTCCCGCAGCCGCGCTTCCTTTCTGTGGGGTCGAGCAACGTGGGTCTCCGTTCTGGATGTCGGCGATCACCTCGGCTACGCCGATCCTGAACTGCTCGCGCTCATCGAGCGCGCGATGTTGCTCTAGCAGATCCGTCCCATCCAAGGAAAAAACCTATGTCGCGCATCCCGCACTCGCGGAATTTCCGCACGACCGGCACCCGCAACCCCTGCGCCCGGACGTTTGATCACTGCAACCCGACTGGCGGGGCTGACAACGGCCGATGGAGCGGTCAGGCGCCCGACGCAAGCGGCATCGGCGCAGCAATCGCCGTGGTAGCACTTCTCTTCGCGATCCGGGTGGCTATCACGCATCCCATCGCGACCCTCATCGCACTGATCGCGACATGGGCCTTCTTCAATCGGAAGTAGGCGACAACCTGCGCCCACGCCAATCTCCCTCAAGGACAAGGAGAACCAATGGAAAAACTCGTCGTCTTCAACGACTTCGCCAACACCGCCGGTGCTTTCGCGGCGGTGGGTGACACCCCCGACTACGCAGACATCCTCGCGTATCTCAGCGAAGGCCGTTTTCTGCTGGAAGCTCACGCCTACGTCCCGATCGACCCGCGAAACCCGAACGGACGCGATCGCCAGATCGAAAGGCTGTGGCGTGACGGCTTCCTGGTGCACAGCAAGGTGGGCGCCTTCAAGGGCGAAGGCTACAAGTGCGACTTCGACGTCGAGATAACTCTTGACCTAATGCGCACCGCCGAGATCGTTCGCCCCGACATCATCGTCCTCATGACCGGCGACAAAGACTTCGTGCCCGTCATCCTCGAACTCCGAGGCCGCGGCATCCGTGTCGAGGTCGCGGCTTTCCCAAACCGGAACGCCGCGCGCGAACTGGTGCAAAAGGCTTCTGGCTTCATCGACCTCAGCCGTTATCTCGAGGAGCGCCGGGCCGAAGTCGTTGGCGGTGACGAAGACCAGTCCGACGAAGTTGAAGGTAAGCCGATCGGGTACATCCCTTCCGACGTTCAATCCGACGAGGACATCGCCGCATTCCAGACCTGCCCCTGAGCGAGAGCACACGAAACAACAAAGGAGAGCACAGCATGGCCATCATCAACGGAAGACGCATCGATCCTGCCAGCATCGGTACCGGCGTCCATGGCAGCGAACTGACGCGCCTCGCCAATGCAGGCCACGGACGCCGCCCGATCATCGAGAAGGCGGGTCAAGTCCAAACCATCGACCCCGGCCGCAACTACCACGGCGTCGACCTCATCGACAAGTGGGGACGCGGCGCGAAAATCACCTCTATGCCGGACCGCTCCAAGGGATACGGCCGCTCGGTCGAATCCAAGCGGATCATCACCGAGCAGGTGGTCGCTCTTGCGGAGCACCTATTCCGGCAAGGCGTGCGGTTCGATGAGGACGACGCTGACTGGCTGGTCGTCCCCGACTATAAGCTCCCGGCAAACTGGAGCGGCATCGCCAAGACCACCGCACTTCTCATCGAGTTTCCGAGCGCGTATCCGATGCTGCCTCCCGTGGGCTTCTACCTGCCTGACGAAATCGAGGCTGCCCACGACAGCCATCTCTTCAACTTCACGGCACATGGGGCATCGGACGCGCCGATCCGGGAGGGATGGAAGTGGTACTGCGTCTACATCGATCGCGGCGCCTGGCGTCCGGCCCGCATCTGGCGCCACGGTGACAACCTGTTCACCTACTTCACACTGATCGGTGAAGCGCTGGGTAGCAGCCGCTGACAAGGAACATGAATCCCACGACGATCCGGTTTCCGCAGGGCCTCTTCCCTGACTTGCGCCGCCGCCTGCTCGAAGGGCAGGCGGAGGAATCCTTTGCGCTGCTCTTGGGCAAACGAATTTCCGCCGACGGCCGAACCACAATACGCGTCGGGGAGGCCGCCCATCCAGTACCGGACGACTACACCGGGCGGAGCATCGCCGAACTACACGTGAAACGGGAGCTCATCTACCGGACACTGGTGCGCATGCAGCAGGAGGGCCGCTACGACACGCTCATTGACGTACATACCCACCCGTTCTGCAAATCAGGCGGGACCTTCTCAGAAGTTGATGACGTTGATGAGACGGCATTCCATGGTTGGCTGACCGACACGCTCGACGGGGTCGGCTATGCCAGCATCGTGCTTTCACGGAGCGACTACGCCGCGCGCGAATGGGTGCGCGAGTGCGAGGCCTCCCTGGCAATGCCAGCGCGGATCCGGGCCCAGATCGTGTGCGAGGATTGGCCGGACGCTCATGCTTCATCCGTTAGCATTGGCGCATCGGAGGGGCCGCGCCAACGGGAGGGATTCCTTGCCAGAACCGCGCTGGCGCTTGGCGTCGATACCCTATCCCGCATGATGAACGACCAGACGGTGGCTGTCGTCGGAGTCGGGGGGCTGGGGTCGGCGATCGCCGAAAACCTCATCCACTCTGGATTTCAGTCCGTGCAGCTGATCGATCCGGATTGCCTCGAGATAACGAACCTGAACCGGATCGTCGGTGCGACCTTCGAGGAGGCGGTAGCCGGGCGCTGCAAGGCGTCGGCCGTCAAGGACCACCTCCTACGAATCAACCCAAGAGCCCGCGTGGGTGCCCACATCACCGAGATTCAGAATCCCTTGATCCTGCCCGTGTTGCTCGAATGCGACTGGTTGGTCGTGGCTACGGACAATCACTCGAGCCGATTTCATGCGCAGCGGATCGCCTTGGACCTAGGTATCCCGCTGATTTCTGTCGGGGTGAACATCTCGGTGGGGGATGGCGAGGTCACAGACATGAGCGGCGAGGTCATCATCGCCCGCTATGGGGACGGGCTGTGTCTGAATTGCCTGGGACGAATCAACCCTACGGCGGTTGCCGCCGAATCATGCCGCGGGGGCAGGATCGGGGAAGAGCTCGTTCGGCTGGGCTACGTTACCGGCGCGGAAGTAAAGGAGCCGGCCGTCAAGACACTGAACGCGATCCTCAGTGCGATGGCCGTCGATGTCCTCATCAACCAGTTCGCATGGCTAAGGGGGCATCACGCGATCACTGTGTACTCGGCACTTCCGCAGGCAGCGATCTTTGCGGACGAGGTTAGCGTCGTCCGCCGACAGAAGAGTTGCCATGCGTGCAGCCTCTCCACTCCCTGATTGTCGCATTGACTCGACCGTGAAAAAGGTCAGGCAGATGTACGACGAGAAGAAGAACGAACATGTGATCTACCTTGAGTACCGAGTGCGGGTGAAGCCAGGTGGGATGAACGTCCCTAACCCCGATGCACTGCGGCTACTGCGTGACTTGGTATCGTCCGGGGGCTCGTGAAGCACGGCCGATTCCTCGCCGTCGACACGATCCCCCGATTCCGACAACGAAGACAACGAGCAACATGGTCGATTTCTCGGAATGGCCGGCTGGAATCGCGGCTTAACCTTTCACCATCCCCCATGTCAGCCGGTCAGACAACGCTACAGGGTCATGGAATCGCCTACTGGGGACCCGTTTTACCGACCGTCGGGAAGTGGTAGCGGCCGTGCGGGTGGGGAGGCCGGCCGTGGGTGACGATAAATCCATCCCCTCAATCTGGCGTCAGCGGCGTGATTGGCAGAAGGCTGATGGTGGAAAGCCTCCATGCGGTAGCTTGGGAAGCTACAGTTCTACCATTGAACTACACCCGCGCCGCGCCGTGATTCTAGGCAGCTTCCGGACGACCAGCAAATTCCCTGATTGAGCGGGCCTGCGGGGCATCAGCAATCGATGACGAGGCGGCATACCACCCTCGCGGGCGATCGCGCCCGCCGCCGTCCCGAAGGCCGTTCACGGTATGCTTGATGCCGGACACCTCCCCCATCGCGCATCGAGTTCCCGCCATGAGCGACACGATCAAGTACGTCCTCGACGAGTCACGCATCCCGAAGGCCTGGTACAACATCGTGGCCGACCTGCCGGCACCGCCGCCGCCGG
>CAZORV010000175.1:2360-6150 GCA_964582215.1 uncultured Frigidibacter sp. | reverse complement strand
ACAGCTACGCCGGCGATTTCACCCTGGTGCGCAACGACGGCGGCGGCTGGCGCGTCGAGGATGCGGATTACCAGTGAGGCGCACCGTAAGAGCCTGAGCAGCGCGCACCGCCCCGAATCGCGGTCCCGCTCGGTCGATACGCCATCCCTGGCCATCGACTCGCGGACGCTACGGCTTCCTGCCTCCGCTTCCCGACGATTTCGGCGGCGGTGCACGCTGGCGACCTTCGGCCCATGAGACAGCAGGCAATCAACGGCTTTGCTGCGCCGCCGCATCGAAAGTTGGGCGAAATCCTGTCGATTCCGTCACATTCCTGACGCAGTTGGGCTAGATTATGCCCCGCGGGGCGGGATGCCCCGCTTTTCGTGCATGGACGCTTTTCGTTTCTCCGGGGAAAACAATCCATGTCACACCGCAACTGGCCGCGCCGTCTGGCGCTGGGCCTCGCCTTGGCTGCCGGCACCACCGTCGCCGGAACCGCCCACCAGGCCGAATCCGCTTACCGCCTGCCCGATCACTACGAGTTCGACGCCCATCTGTCGGCGAACTTCCGTCCCGACGCGCGCGGCGAATTCAAGCTGCGCCTGGGTTTCGATTTCCCCGGTGCCGGCGAGGCGACGCTGTCCACGTGGCAGATCGACGTCGTCTCGCCGCAGGGCAAGGTGATCCGTCGCTGGATCGGCGAAACCGGCCTGCGCGAAGGCCGCGGCAGTTATCGCTTTTCCTGGAACGGGCGCGATGAAGCGAACCGCAGCGTTCCGGCCGGGTTCTACACCGTGCGCCTGCGCGCGGTGCCCTCGGTGCGCATGGAGAACGAACGCGGCCTGAGCCTGCTCGAGCGCGCCAAGCGTTCGTTCCGCCTCGGCGCCAGCGAGCTGATGGAACAAAGCTACGACGTGCGCGTCGGGCAAACGCCGCTGCCGCGCATGCCGGCATTCAAGGCCCTGCCGCACGGCGCCGCGCAGCGCACCGATGCCAGCACGCTGCCCTTCAGCATCTACTACGGCAACCTGCACAGCCAGACGAACCACAGCGACGGCGGCACGCCGGTCGGTTCCTGCGGCGGATCCGAAGTGCCGCAGGGCGGCACGATGGGTCCGGCGGAAGCCTACGCGATGATGGACGACCAGGCCGGCGGCGATTTCCTGCTGGCCTCCGAACACAACCACATGTACGACGGTTCGACCGGCACGAACACGTCGGCCAGCCCGGCCACGGCCAACAACCTGTTCGCTTCCGGCGTGACCGCCGCGGCCAACTACAGCAGCGCGCATCCCGACTTCCTTGCCCTGTACGGCAACGAGTGGGGCGTGATCAGCAACGGCGGCCACCTCAACATCATCAATCCCGATGCCTTGCCGAGCTGGGAATACAACAGCAGCAACCAGCTCATCGGCAGCGTCGCCACGATCAAGTCGAACTACGCCGACCTGTACGCGACGATGAAGGCGCGCGGCTGGATCGGCCAGTTCAACCATCCGTCCAGCAGCCAGTTCGCCATCGGCGGCACCGGCATCGCCTTTGATGCCAATGGCGCCGAGGTGATGGTGCTGGCGGAAATGCTCAATACCTCGGCTTTCTCGACCAACACCACCGAAACCGAAACCGGCAACAGCACCTATACCAGCGCCTTCAACCTGATGCTCGAGCGCGGTTACAAGGTCGCACCGGCCAGCAACCAGGACAATCATTGCGCCAACTGGGGCCTGAGCTCGCGTAACCGTACCGGCGTGCTGCTGCCGACCGGCACGGCGCTGACGCGCGCGAACTTCATCGATGCGCTGAAGGCGCGCCGCGCCTTCGCCACCCAGGACAAGACCGCGCAGATCGTGCTGACGGCGAACGGCCAGGTCATGGGCCAGACGATCAGCAACAGCGGCGCGTTGACGCTGGCCGCCAACTACGCCAGCACGAACGGCCAGGTGGCCGCGCGCGTGCAGTTCTTCGAGGGCGTACCGGGCCGCAACGGCACGGTGACGCAACTGTTCGAAGGCGCCGGCACGACGACGTTCACGCCGGCCGCCGGCGCGCATTTCTACTACGCGCTCGTCACCGAAACCGATGGCGACCGCCTGTGGTCGGCGCCGATCTGGGTGAACCAGACAGCCGGCGGTGGCGATACCACCGCGCCGACGGTCAGCGCCAGCGAATCGGGCACGAGCGGCAACATCACCCTGTCGGCGACGGCCAGCGACGCCGTCGGCGTGACGAACGTCGAGTTCTACATCGACGGCGTGCTGCGCGGCACCGATCCGAGCGCGCCGTATTCGGTGACGTTCGATTCCACGGCGCTGTCGAATGGCAGCCACTCGCTCGTCGCGAAGGCCTACGACGCCGCCGGCAATGTCGGCACCTCCAGCGCCGTCAACTTCAGCACCAGCAACACGACGCCGGACACCACCGCGCCGACGGTCAGCGCCAGCGAGTCGGGCACGAGCGGCAACATCACCCTGTCGGCGACGGCCAGCGACGCCGTCGGCGTGACGAACGTCGAGTTCTACATCGACGGCGTGCTGCGTGGCACCGACCCGAGCGCGCCGTATTCGGTGACGTTCGATTCGACCACGCTCGCCAACGGCAGCCACGCGCTGACGGCCAAGGCCTACGACGCCGCCGGCAACGTCGGCACGTCGGCCGCGGTGAACTTCAGCATCAGCAACAGCGTGCCCGATACCAGTGCGCCGACGGTCAGCGCCTCGGCGACCGGCAGCAGCGGCACGATCAGCTTCGCCGCCACCGCCAGCGACAACGTTGGTGTCGCCCGCGTGGACTTCCTCGTGGACGGCGTGCTCAAGGGTAGCGACAGCAGCAGCCCCTATGCGTTGGCCTTCGACTCGAACACCGTCGCCAACGGCACGCATGCGCTGGTCGCCCAGGCTTACGATGCCGCCGGCAACGTCGGCACCTCGAGCACGGTCAGCTTTTCGGTGAGCAACGGCGCCTCGGTCGCCTTCAACGAAGCCGAATCGAACGGCACGATCGCCGCCGCCAACACCGTGTCGCGCACCTACAGCCGGATCATCGGCAAGATGGGCAACACCACCGACAAGGATTACTTCAAGCTGACCCTGAATCCGGGCGAGACGCTGAAGATCGACATGGCCGGCCCGACCGGCAGCAGCTACGACTACGATCTCTACCTGGTCAATGCCAGCGACGCGACGCTGAAGAGTTCGACCAGCGGCACGGCGAACGAGTCGCTGACCTATACCAATGGCGCGACCACGCAGACGGTGTACGCGAAGGTGACGGCATACAAGGGTTCGAGCACGACGCTGACCTACACCCTGACGCTGACCTATACGCCGGCCGCGGCCACCGAACTGCTCGGCAATGGCGGTTTCGAATCGGGTAATACGGTCTGGACGGCGAGCAGCGGCGTGATCGACAACGGCACCGGCCAGGCCGCGCGCACGGGCAGCTGGAAGGCCTGGATGAACGGTTACGGCAGCGCGCACACCGATTCGATGTACCAGCAGGTCAGCATCCCGACGTCGTCCGGTGCGCCGACCCTGAGCTTCTGGCTCAAGGTCGCCAGCGACGAGACCACCACGACGACCGCCTACGACACGCTGAAGGTGCAGGTGCGCAGTACCAGCGGCGCGGTGATGGCCACGCTGGCGACGTATTCGAACCTGGACAAGGGCAGCAGCTACGTCCAGCGCAGCTTCGACCTGAGCGCCTACAAGGGCCAGACGGTGCGCGTGTACTTCGAAGGCGTTGAAGGCTCCACCGTCGCCACCTCGTTCCTCATCGACGACGTCAGCCTGAAGTAAGCCTCAGCACCGAC
>CAZORV010000175.1:0-2260 GCA_964582215.1 uncultured Frigidibacter sp. | reverse complement strand
GCCTTCATCTACGCCATGGGCATCGTGCTCGTGCACGCGCCCGCCGGCTGGTTCGTCGTCGGCCACGGCCGCAACGGCATGGAATACAGCGTGTTACTGATCGCTGCCTTGCTCTGCGTCGGTTCGCAGCACGTCCGTCCGCACCGCGAGCGCCTCAGCGCTCGAAGCGGTAGCTGATCTTCACCAGGATCTGCTCGCTGTCGCGCAGCGAGAAGCTGTCGTTGAGCAGGTCGAACTGGTCGTTGCTCAGTTCGTGGAAGAGATAGCCGCCACGGCCGTACACCACGTACAGGTCGGAAAGCGGCGCCAGTTCGCGCCGGTAGCGGATCTGGAAACCGAGCGTGCTCAGCGAGAAATCGTCGATGTGGTCGTTGACCGGAATGGGCTGCCCGTCCGGGCCCGCGCGCCAGGCCTGGCGCAGCGGCGCGTCCAAACCCAGCGCCTGCAACTTGATGCGGAACTCCTGCTTGTCGCCGATCGACCAATTGACGCCGGCATCGAATTGCGTCGCGCGTTCGCGGAAGGTGCCGAACAGATCGTCGTGATCCCACACCATCCACTGCGGCGTCGACTCCATGTAGAAGTTGGCGTAAACGCTGAAGGAATCGGTGAAGTAATAAGTCGGATTGAGATTGAAGCTCCAACCGATGCCGCGGTTCGGCCCGAGGCCGCCGCGGAAGGCGTTGACATTGCCGTACAGCTCCCAGCGGCTCTTGCCCTGGCGCGGACGGTAGCGTTCGGCGAACAGGTTCCAGCTCGGCGGCGTGCGCACGATGCCGTGGCCGCGCAGGATGCGGTCGTCGTAGCCGGCGGTGTTCATGTTGATCTGCGCGAACTGGTTGCCGCCGTCCTTGCGCTGGCTGGACAGGCTCATGCGGAACTGCCGCTGCAGCGCCAGGCCATGGTCGTTGTCGGTGGCGCTGATGCGCCAACGCCAGTCGTGCGAATTGAACTTCGAGGTATCGGGCAGGCCGGTCAGGCGGTGCGACACCTGCCAATGGCCGTAGTTGAGGTTCGCGCGCGACAGGTAACCGAAATCGTTGATCTGCAGGCTGTCGCCGAAATGCATGAACAGCCACTGGTTGCGCCAGCCCTGGTCGCCCTCGCGTTCGATCAGCGTGGTGAAGCCGCTACCCGTGGTGCTGCTGCCGTTCTGGTCGATGTCGCTGAAGATCAGGCGGTTCTGGATGTTCCAGCGTTGCGAGGGGCGCCAGTTGTGATCGACGCCGATCACGGTGGCGGTGCGGTCGAGGAAGGGGCGATCGACCCGGGTCACCATCACGCCGGTGCTCTGGTTGGCGAAGTCGCGCGTCAGGCGCAGGGCGCTGAAACTGCGCCCCACCGCGTCGGCTTCCTCGGCCACGAAGACGCCGTACTTGTAGGCGCCCAGGGTGCCGTTGAGCTTGACCGCGGCGGTGATGTCGCCGGCGCCGCTGCCGTCGTCGGCCGGTCCGCCCACGCGTCGCGTGTACAGCAATTGGGTGGAGTCGCTTGGCGTGCCGAATTCGAAGATGCCCTGGTTCTCGGTGAAGAAGGGCCGCTTGTCGCTGAAGAAGGTTTCGTTGGCGCCGAAGTTCACCACCAGGTTGTCGCTCTCCACCTGGCCGAAATCCGGGTTGAGCGTGGCGGTCAACTGCATCTGGCCGTTCGGTTTCCAGAAGATGTCCACGCCGGCATCGGTATGCGATTCGCCGCTGATGTTGTCGTAGCCCACCGTCGCGTAGGGCGTGAACGCCAGCAGCGCCTGGCTGTATTCGGCCACCTGCAGTTTGCGGAAGTCGGAGAGGAAACGCGGGCGCTGGAAACTGGCGTCGGGCCAGGCCACGCGTTCGCCGGTGCTGCCGATCACGCGATCGAGGTAGATGCCGACCGTGCGCTTGCCGTCCACGCCCTTGCGCATCGGCGCCACGTACCAGGGGATCAGCATTTCCGCCGACCAGGTATCGCCGTCCTCGCTGACGGCGTGCTTCCAGTTGGCGTCCCAGTCCTTGCTGAAGCTGCGCTCGTTGGTGATGGTCGCGTCGATGATGCCGTCGGTCAGGTTCAGCGTGAAGTTGTAGCCGCTGCGGCCGTCGCCGTCGTAGTCGATCATCAGGTTGACGCGATCGACCGGCCCGTCCTGGTCGCGCTGCGTGCGCGTGCGCGTGCGCGGCACGTTCGCCGGCTGCGTGTTGCGGAAGCCGATCGCCAGGCCCTCCGGCGTGGCCAGGATCCAGGCTTCGGTCGGATAGGGCGAGGGCGCGCCGGTCAGCGGCTCGAC
>CAZORV010000174.1:0-6209 GCA_964582215.1 uncultured Frigidibacter sp. | reverse complement strand
GGCCTTTCTCCGGGCGATGCAAACCCGGAAAATGCCGTGCGCGAGCTTGTCTCCTTCCTGCCTGTGTTGGCCTATGACGGCGCCAACATGACCCAAATCGACGCGGGCGGCATTCTTGACATCGCAATGGCCGGAACATCTGCAACGCTTCTCGCACGCAAATGGGAATCCGCACTCCTGGTCAATGTGGACAACGACACATTGCGGCGCGTGCTGGACAGCCCTGAGGCGATGGCAGCGGTGGAACGCATCGAAGGTTGGCGTTCCCTGGGCGACAACATCATCGAAACCATCATCAACAAGAGTGAAGCCGTCAAAGACCTCAAGGCAAAGGCCAAAGCGAGCGGCGGTGATCTGACGGCAAAGGAAAAGAAAGAGCTGACTGACGAAGAAAGGGAATACAAAAACAAGCGCAAGCTCGTTCAGGAAAAGCTGATCAAGTTCGCCACTCGGATTCCTGCCTTCATGTATCTGACGGATTTCCGTGAAAACACGCTGCAAGACGTCATCACCAAGCTGGAGCCAGATCTTTTTCTGGCGGTCACCGGCCTGACTGTGGCGGACTTTCACCTTCTGGTCCGCTTGAAGGTGTTCAATACAGAACGGATGAACGAGGCTGTCTTCGCCTTCCGCCGCTATGAAGACGCGTCTCTTCGCTACACTGGCATCGAAAGCCATGAGGGCCTGACCCACTACGGGCTATACGATACCGTAGTCTCGCGAGAGTAACGCCGTTACTCGGGAGGCCTTCAGGATTCTGGCGACCGATAAAGCGCTTCTAGCTGGTTGAGTATTTGGTCGGTTTCGTCGATCAAACGAATTTTCTCATCCATCATCTCCCCCCTTGCACCATATCCGCCAACCAAGACTGCCTGCGCTTCTATTTTGGCGATCTTTTCGATGCGAATACCTATCTGGGCAATGCGGCGGGCGAGTTGAGCCTCTTGTTCGTCATGATCCATCTATCAACTCCAACCTGGCCGAATGTCGATACGTTTGCACAGCGGGCAGGCCACCGCTGAAACCGGGCGATCTTCACGCCGTGCATCCTGCTTTTCTTGCGTCGTAAGAACGGCTGTCTCGAAGCAATGTCCACAGTTGAGACACTGAAACCGCTTCACTTCAGGCATATGTAATGCCCGCCTGCCCTACGAAGTCCAGCCATAACACCTCCGCAGCTTGCTGTGCATCGTACTTGGTTTCTTGTCCCCCCATGAACCCGTTCATGGTCAGATAGAGATTGTAGTCGTCGTGTGCTACATGTACCCCGCCGTTTGACGTATTGGCCGGGCCGTGGGGTTGATAGACGTAGCTGATGTCGCCAAAGTGGCTCCGCCCTTTGTCATTCCGCATTGTGATATGGGCATCACGCCCGCCTTTTATGCCACGATTTACCACGGTACAGGTAAATGCGGTGTCGCTCATAGCCTCAAATTTCGCTTTAAGGTCTTCGATACCGTTTAGCTCGGCGCATGACTTCTGAAAATAGCTGCGGATTGCTGCGAACGCCTGATCGGCGAAGTCGCTGCGTTGGATCACATCGAACTCTTGCTTCACCTTCACGCGACGGACGGGCGTAGCTGCTTGTTCGCCGGGGACAGCTCTACCCCTCTCGGCGGCGTCAGTCATTACGACACGTCGCAATCCCGTCACCACATCGAGATAAGCGTTGTTCTGGTTGACCCAGTCCGAAATGGGCTTGCCGTCCTTCGGGAGCGCCAGAAACTGATTGAAGGGAGAGGACAGCCAGTCACACGGTTCCAGGATGATTGGGACAATGCGGATTTTTCCCGCCTCGGCCAAAGCCAGCGCCACCTGAAATTCCTTTTCGTAGCAGTAGTTTGACGACAGATAGTCTGGGCTAACCATGGCGATAAACAAGCCGCTCTCGTTGAGCTTGCCGTCTATCTCGGCCCCGATCCTGCCACCCGGCAGGATTTTGTGGTCTGACCACGCGCTAAGCGTCCCATCACGCAGAAGCATGGCGAGGTGCTTGTGCAGCCGCTCTAGGTACTTCTCGTCTGCGTGGGCGTAGGAAATAAAAGCGTTCAGCGCCATTGGCTTGCCTCGGTTTAAATAGATCAGCGACGTTTATAGGGCCGCCAAGGGTGAAACCCGCTTTTGGGTTTTGGTGAAGTATTCAGGCTGCCTTCGTCTGGCGCAAGGATGCTCTGTATCGAGCCTTCTGGGGCTGCCAGAAGGACGGGCCGATATTGCGGCTTGTGTCAGCACGTCGAATTGCGATGCGACCACCGTTTTCCGTCCTGATCCCCCAAAGCCGACCAAAGCGAGGATCGAGCGTCTTCACCATGTAGAGCTTCAAACCTTCGGCGTTCTCAATGGCGGTAATGTGCAGCGCGCCTTCAGGGATGGACGGAAGGCCGAAGGCCTTCTTCAGGACCTGCTCAAGACGGGTGGCGAATAGTGCCGCGTTCTCTGGTTGGATGTGTGCCATCCAATGAGTGTGGGGCAGGTCATGGGTCGCCTCATGGACATAGGCATAGGTCGGGACGCCATTACGAGGCGCGGTATTCTTGCGCGGTCGATAAGATGACCACCTTTGGAACCATGCTTCGCGTAAGTCTGCGAAGTCCCTGAAGATCGTCTCCGCCGTGCTTCCCAGTTGCCAGAAATTGATGGTCACGAACGTGTTTAATGGGCGTCCAAGGGCTTCGGCGGAGCGGACACTGTGCAGGATGCTTGCTCCCGCCTTCCGTCCCATATGGTACTCGTTAGCGATCATCCGCGCCCTTTAATTTGTGGGTGTCAGGGGCACATATACTAAATCGGTTGCCCTTGACGCAGAAGCGCATTATACGTCCGCAGGAACAATATGGCAACACCACTAGGGCGTCTTAGGCGTGGCCAGTGCGGCGGCTTCGACAGCTTCACGGGCGGCTTTGTCTTCAGGAAGCTCCACCGTCAAATCAAGGGCGCCCACGTCGCTGCCTCGCTCCAGAAGGGTGTTATAGGCGGCTTCGGTGAGGCCTGGCTGTTTTGCCAGGTAAAGGCGGCGAATGACAAAGTGCGGGTTAGGGATTGCCGCGTGGGACATGCTGCCACGCGGGCCAGCCGCGACCTTGATGAAGCCCAGATCGGCCAACTCCTTCATCCGCTCCTGCCATGTACGGACGGCGCGCTGCCCCGAAAATCCAGCATGGAACGCCAACTCTTCCGCGTTCTGAAGGCTGACATACATTTCATCGAACGCTTTGCACCAGAGCGCAAAGTATGTGGACGAGGCAGGCTTTGCCTTCGTCAGATCATCAATGATGTTCATGATGAGGGGCATCGTTCTGGGGATGGTCGTGAAGCCGTCATACTCCTTCCTGCTCCACAGGTCATCGGCACTGAGATCAGGCCAAAACTTCTCACGCAGGGCGGTCGTCTTTTCCACGACCTTCTTGAACCGTCTCGTCATGGGGCACTTCCTTCTGTTAAACTGAAAACGGGTGGCGGGTTTGGACCCCGCTTTTCGCAGCATTGGCGTTCCCCAAGCGAGCTATGGACGCTCCTTTGGTCTTCACGGTCAGCCTCTGCTGTGACCCCGAAAGGCGAGGGTGGGTTTGGACGCCGCCCTCTTCTGCTTCTGCTGTTCCCCGAGCGAGGTTTGGACGCTCGCTCAGTCTTCACGGTCAACCTTCGCAGTAAGATCAATATAATAAATTTTGCAGCAAAAACAATGACTTATAAAGTGAATGTGCGGTTCCGGGGTGGACTCACTACCAGAACTCACACACCGTATACGCATAAATCCGTAAACTCACTACTTGAGTCTGCGGTTTGATACTTTCTGTTTCTCAAGATATCAGTGACTTAAAGACTTTTGACGGTCATCATGGTGATCATGGTGCTGATGCGTCCTCGTGGTGCTCGTGGTACTCGGGTGCAGAACCTGCCCCCCTGGGCGGAGCTGCATTCGGAAAAGGGTGTCTTGGCAGGGTGCTCGGGTGGTCGCCTTCGGGCTTTAGGCGCTAGCTCTGGAAGTTGGCCCAAATGCTTTCCACCCTTTTTCCTGTCGTCCCGTCCTTTCGGAACCGCAAACCGTCGATGACAAAGAAGACCCGTTCCTCGCTGATGTTCATGCTGGTGCGCGTAACCTGAAGTCGGGTGATCTGCCCCTTCTGCGGCTGAACCAAAATGTCCCCCGGCTCGATCCCCAGAATGGTGCGGCAAAGGTCGGATCGTTCCGCTTCCAGCTCAAGTTCCCACCTTTCTATCTCTTCGGTCAGCCGCTCCCATGCATTGCGCGCGCCCAAGAAGGGCCTTTCGGCTCCGAACCAAATCCGGTCTGAGACGGCCAAACGCTCATCTGGCACACTGCGCTCAATGTCATAGGCACTGCGCTGCAACATTTCATGCACGCGCTCGGCCTCGATCAACGCACGTAAGCGCGGCCAATGCTGTTTGATCCTGATCCGCCGCAGAGGTGTTGGAATCGCCACCTCTTTTGTCGGCATCAGCTCGATCGGCATGACGTCACGCAGCGCCAGATGCTCTGTTAAGAAGGTTTCGCGCTCCTCGTCCCGAAAGCGCGGAACTTCAATCGTGCAAGTGACCCAGATTTCGGTCGCAGAAATGCACAAGGCACTTTCGGCCATGGTGTAGCTTTCGGCAGAATAGACGTGGTGCGCTGACCAGGCATGATCGAGGGTAACAAGCGGCATGACGACATGGTTTAGCCGTTGGTCGCGGACGAGACGGGCAAGCTGGGCGATACGATCCTGAAGGTCTGCCGTGAGACGGATCAGGATTGTAGGTTCCTTGCCGGGGGACATAAAGCTGCGACCGGCACGCTCCAGAACAACGATCTGGGGCCTCGCGATAGGCAACATCTTGTCGACAAAGCCGCCCAAGCTTTGCTGCGCCCCATGGGTGAGGGCTACATCGACTTCGCCGCTCTTGATCCAGGCAATATATCGGTTCTGAATCAGCAGCAGCATTTGGGCCGCGACATCGGGCGGAATCTCTCTGATCTGGTTTGAGGCGATACGGACGCCGCCGACATCAATGCCCTTGGCTGCAAGTTCCGACAGCGCATGATCGACAAATTTGCGCTGGATCGGCGACAAGCTGATCACGCCGGGTAAAGGTCTGGCCATTGCCTTGCGCCGCGCCTCGATCTCCTCGCGGAAGGCGCCCAATGGGGTGCGACGAGGCGTCTGGCCGGATTCTATCCGTGCCCAATAGCCTCTTGGTGGCTTAGGCACCTGAAGGCGGGCGCATAGCTTTGCAACCGCAACATCTGAAACGCCCAGTTCCTTAGCGACCTCGACGGTCGGCTTTTCCCAAACGAGCGCAAAAAGTTCCTCGCGCGACAGTTCCTCCTTGCCCATAATCCGTTCCTCGAAAATGCCATGAAGGGGCGCGCCCCACTTTTCTTAAAGTTCCCATCCGAGATCCCTGTCTAGTTCGCGCTGCCTTTCCAGCTCAAGTTGGTGCTGCCGCTTGCGCTCTTCGTCCAATTCATGCTGGTCCTTTTGGCGCGGTTCGGATGTGCTGCGCCCAAGTGCTTGGTTGAGCCGGTCACGGATCGCATCGGCTCCCGCCTCGTGGGCAGGTTCATCCGCCCCCAGATCACGCCCCGCAATTCGCGCCAGGCGCTGCTTGATCTCGTCGGGGTCCAGCTCCTTCGCCTGCCGCCCTGCGGCGGCGCGCAGAGCCGCCAGCCCGGCGCTGACATGGCCCTGCCCCTCTTCCCGGGCCTCCGCCCAGGCATCGCGCGCCAGCTCCAGCCGCTCGCGCATTTCGGCAAACATGGCCTTGGCCTGGCGCACCGCATGCACCCGCGCTCCGCGCTGGGTCAGCGGCTCATACTCCCGGCCCTCCACCGCGGCGGCCAGCTGCTCGCGACGCTCAATGGCATTCGCGGCAGGGCCTAGCTTCAGCTCCGGCTCGCGGTCAAGTTCCTCGGCCTTCAACGTATCGCCAAGCGACAGCGCCACGTCGCGCTGCACCTCCAATGACCGATGATCGACGCGCTCCTCCTGCCCCGCCAGCTCAAGGGCATGGTTTTGCAGCTCGGCCCAGTAGCCCCGCATGGCCTCGATCTCCGGCCCGCCGGTGCTGGCCGCGTCGAGAACGCGCGTCTTGTCGGTCAGCCCCTCGGCAGACAAGACGCGGGTGGTGGTCAGGATATGGGCGTGATGGTTGCGCTGATCGCCCTCGCGGTGCGGCGCATGGATCGCCACATCTGCCGCCACGCCATA
>CAZORV010000173.1:0-6273 GCA_964582215.1 uncultured Frigidibacter sp. | reverse complement strand
CGCGGCCATAGGCCTCGAACAGGGCGCGTTCGAAGTTCGACGAAATCTGGATGTCCATCGACGGGCTGACCGAGGGGCGGACCCCATCCATCTGATAGCGGCCGGTGGTCAGGCAGCGGTGCAGAATGTCGTTCTGGTTGGTGGCGATCACCAGCCGCTCGACCGGCAGGCCCATGCGTCGGGCGATATAGCCCGCGAAAATGTCGCCGAAATTGCCGGTGGGCACGGTAAAGCTGACGGCGCGGTGCGGCGCGCCCAGCGAAACGGCGGCGGAAAAGTAATAGACGACCTGCGCCAGGACCCGCGCCCAGTTGATCGAATTGACCCCGGCCAGCCCGACCTGATCGCGGAAGGCAAAGTCGTTGAACATGTCCTTCAGCCGCGACTGGCAATCGTCAAAGGTGCCGTCCAGCGCCAGCGCATGGACGTTCGCCTCGGACGGGGTGGTCATCTGGCGGCGCTGGACCTCGGACACCCGGCCATGCGGGTAGAGGATGAAGACATCGACATTATCAAGGCCCCGGAACGCCTCCATCGCCGCCGAACCTGTGTCGCCCGAGGTGGCGCCGACGATGGTGACGCGGCGACCTTCGCGGGCCAGGGCGATCTGGAACAGCTGACCGATCAGCTGCATGGCGAAGTCCTTGAAGGCCAGTGTCGGCCCGTGGAACAGTTCCAGCAGGAAGTGGTTGGGCGCCAGTTGCACCAGCGGCGCGCGGGCGGCGTGGCCAAAGCCCGCATAGGCCCGGGCGATGGCGCCCCGCAGCTCGTCCGCCGTAAAGGCGTCGCCGACAAAGGGTTGCATCACCCGAAAGGCAATCTCTTCATAGCCGAGGCCCGCCATCGCGGCGATCGCGGCCGGGGTCAGTGTCGGGACGGTCTCGGGCACGTAAAGGCCGCCGTCCCGGGCAAGCCCGGTCAGCATCGCCTCGACAAAGCCCAGAACCGGGGCCGCACCCCTTGTGGAAACGTAACGCATGATCAAGTCCTAAGCCGTTTTCTGCCTGATGCGCCAGATAAGATATGCCGTCATCCCCGCCCAGACCGCTGATAGCGAAAACCAGGTGATCGCGTAGTTCAGATGGTCGTTCGGAATGCCCGACGTATCGACCGGCACCGGCACAATAGCCGGATCGCCCCCGTCCGCCGTTCTGACCACGACAAGCACAGGTTCGGTTTCAAGGGTTTCCGACATGGTTTTCACGTCCCGCGCAAACCAGAGCCGCTGCGAAAGGTCGGGCGCCGGCGTATAGCTGTCAGCCTCGTCCGGCCAGGCGAGGTTGCCGGTGACCGCCATCGGCAGCCCCGGGCGCGGGCGGTCGCGCGCCGTCTCGGGCACGAAGCCGCGGTCCAGCATGATGCGGCGGCCGTCAGCGGTTTCAAAGGCCGAAATCACCTCATACCCCGCGCCGACGGCGGCCTGGCCGGACAGGACCAGAAGCTCTTCGCCGGTGCTGCGCCCCGACAGGGAGACGGGCAGATAGCGGTCGGTGGCGGGGTCGGGACGGGCGGGCAAGGCCACGGGGGCGGCGCTGATCCGCGCCTCGATCCCGGCCAGAAGCGTCTCTTTCCAGTCAAGGCGTCGCAATTGCCAAAAGCCAAGCGACCAAAGGATGGCAATGCCGCCAAGGCCGAGGATCAGGGGGAAAAGATAGCGCCGCATATATCCCGTCACGGGTCGGAAGAAGCCTGCAGAAAACACAAGCGCGGGACCGGGGCCCCGCGCTTTGGCAATGACAGCGGCCGGTCAGCCGACAACGGCGCCGTGGCTGCCCCAGATGTAGATCGCGGCGAACAGGAACAGCCAGACCACATCGACGAAGTGCCAGTACCAGGCGGCGGCCTCGAAACCGACATGCTGGTCGGGGGTGAAATGCCCCTTCATCGCGCGGAACATGCAGACCAGCAGGAAGATCGTCCCGATGATCACATGGGCGCCATGAAAGCCCGTCGCCATGAAGAACGAGGCGCCGTAGATGTTGCCCGAAAAGCCGAAGGCCGCGTGGCTGTATTCATAGGCCTGGAAGAAGGTGAACAGCGCGCCCAGACCGCAGGCCAGAAGAAGGCCGTTGATCATGTCCTTGCGGTTGTTCTCATGCGCCATGGCATGGTGCGCCCATGTCGCCGCCGCACCCGAGCAGAGCAGGATCAGCGTGTTGATCAGCGGCAGGTGCCAGGGGTCGAAAGGCGTGATGCCTTCGGGCGGCCAGACGCCGTCGATCTTGGGGGAACCGGCGGTCATCGGGTAAAGCGCGTGCTTGAAGAAGGTCCAGAACCAGGCGGCAAAGAACATCACTTCCGACATGATGAACAGGATGAAGCCATAACGCAGACCGATGCGGACAACCGGCGTATGGTCGCCGGTATTGCCCTCGTGGACCACCTCTGACCACCAGCTGTACATGACGAAGATCGTCAGGACGAGGCCCGCAAGAAAGACCCAGGGCTGGCGGCTGCCGACATTGGGCGAAATCATCAGCACCGTGCCGAACAGAAGGACAAAGGCCGCCAGCGCGCCCAGAAACGGCAGCAGCGACGGTTTGAGGATGTGGTAGTCGTGGTTTTTTGCGTGCGCCATGTCGGTTTCCCTGAATTGGCCTCAGTTATAGGTGGCCTTCGGCGCGGGCGAAAGGCTCGCCTGCGGCTCGGGCAGCTCGGTTTGGTAAAAGGTATAGGACAAGGTGATCTGCCGGACCTGGCTGGTGTCGACGTCCCGGGTAATCTCGGGGTCGACGTAGAAAGTCACCGGCATCTGGACCCGTTCGTGCGGTTGCAGCACCTGCTGGGTAAAGCAAAAGCACTGGATCTTGGTGAAATAGGCCCCGGCCATGTCGGGCGAGACATTGTAGGAGGCCTGCCCGGCGATCGCCCGGTCGGTCGGGTTGTACGCCTCGAAAAACGCAAGGCCGGTCTCGCCGATGCGGATCGTCATCTCGTTCTGGACGGGCCTGAATTCCCAGCGCATGCCGGCGTCGGTATTGGCGTCAAAACGGACGGTGATCGTCTGGTCCAGCACCTCGCCCGTGGCAGCACTGGCCGTCTGGGGCGTGCCGCCATAGCCGGTGGTCCTGCAGAACCAGGAATAGAACGGCACGGCGGCAAAGCTGAGCGTCACCATGACCAGTGCGACCCCGGCCAGAAGCCCGCCGATCCGCCCGTTCCCGCGCCCCTGCGGCGCGCTGCCGGTCATTGGCTGACCTCGGCCGCGGGCGCCGGGCGCATGTTGCCCTCGCGCGTGACCTTCACCACCGTCAGGCCGAACACCAGCGCCACAAAGGCAATCAGCGCACCGCCGAGCGCGGCATTGCGGCCCCAACGGCGCCGGTGCAATTCATGCTCGACCCCGATCGCCATCACCAGCCCCCCAGACCATGGGCCTTCAGGCTGTGCTCGACCAGAAGCGCGCCGAAATGCAGGAAAAGATAGGCGAGCGAAAAGCGGAAGAATGCCTTCTCGGCCTGATAGTGGTCGGCCTCGGCCGCCGTCTCCTGCCGCCGGGCGATCCGCAGGGCGCCGATGATGAACCAGAGATTCAGCGCCAGCGCCGTGGCCAGATAGACCGGCCCGCCGATCGAGGTCAGACCCAGCGACAGGGCGACGGGCGCCAGAAGCAGGGTGTAGACCAGGATATGCCTGCGCGTCGCGGCCCGGCCATGGGTGACGGTCAGCATCGGCACGCCGGCCTTGGAATAATCGTCCTTCATGAACAGCGCCAGCGCCCAGAAATGCGGCGGCGTCCACATGAAGATCAGCGCGAACATCAGAACGGATTCGACCGACACGCCGCCCGTGGCCACCGCCCAGCCGATCATCGGCGGAAAGGCCCCGGCAGCACCGCCGATGACGATGTTCTGCGGGGTCGAGCGTTTCAGCCACATCGTATAGACGACGACGTAAAAGAAGATGGTAAAGGCCAGAAAGCCCCCCGCGACCCAGTTCGCCGCCAGCCCCAGCATCAGGCAAGAGATCAGCGACAGCGCCAGCCCGAAGCCCAGCGCCTCGCCCTCGGCGATGCGGCCGGCCGGGATCGGGCGGTTGGCAGTGCGGCGCATGATCCGGTCGATGTCGGCATCATACCACATGTTCAGCGCGCCCGAGGCGCCGCCGCCCAGCGCGATGAACAGGATCGCGGTAAAGGCGACGAAGGGATGAACCGGCACGGGCGCCACGATCAGCCCGACCATGGCGGTGAAGACCACCAGCGACATGACGCGCGGCTTCAGAAGCTGGACGAAATCACCCGCCCCCGCCTCTTTGCCCGTGTCGATGGCGCTGAAATCGCTCATTCGGTCCCCGATTGGTCAGGGGCGCCCGCAAGCGCCCCGTTGTGGATCAGTTCGCGGCGACCTGAACCGCCGCCGGCAGACCGGCGTCGGCCGACTTCGTGCGCGCCAGCCAGTCCTTGTAGACCTGCTCAGACACGACCTTCACGACGATCGGCATATAGGCATGGTCCTTGCCGCACAGTTCCGAGCACTGGCCGAAATAGACGCCTTCCTTGTCGGCCTTGAACCACAGCTCGGCGATCCGGCCGGGGACTGCGTCCTGTTTGACCGCGAAGGCCGGGATCGTCCAGGCGTGGATCACGTCGGCACCGGTGACCTGCACGACGATGGTCTTGCCGACCGGGACGACGACGGCATTGTCGGTGGCCAGAAGATATTCGTCGTCGGCATAGCCGAACTCGGCCAGCTTGGCCTTTTCCAGCATCAGGGCGTCAAAGCTGACGCCTTCGTCCGGATATTCGTAGGACCAGTACCATTGGTTGCCGGTCGCCTTGATGGTGATGTCGCCCTTGGGGATTTCCTGCTGCTTGAACAGGATCGGCAGCGAAAAGGACCCCAGCGCCACCAGGATCAGCACAGGCACCAGCGTCCAGAAGATTTCCAGCGGCGTGTTGTGGGTGAACTTCGCGGGCGTCGGGTTGGCCCGGCTGTTGAAGCGCAGGATCACCGTCAGCAGCAACAGCATGACAAAGGCAACCACGACCGCGCAGAGGATCAGAAGCTGGCCGTCCAGCCACTGCTGGTCGACCGCCAGCTCGCTCGACGCCGGCTGAAAGCCGGTCAGACCGGCGACCGGCTTGCCGATCGTGGGCAGGCCGGTGATTCCGTCCTGGGCCAGGGCGGCGGCCGCACAGGTAGCCGAGGTGACACCGGCCCCGAGGCCAGAAAGAAGTTTGGCAAAACGCATGTCGTGTTCCCGTTTCTGCTGCGGCTTGGCGCCGCCCCTGACCCTTCGCCTCCCTGATGCTCGGGGCCGGTTGTATACCGGGCTTCTAAAATCATATTAGTGGCTGAGCGACAAGCAAAACCAGTGCGGCCTAGTGCCGCTTTTTGCCCCCCGGGGGGCGCAAGGCAGAGGATTGGCATGACCGAGGGCAGATTCCGACCTTTCGAGACGCATCTGGACGAGGCGCGGGCGCTTTCGATTCTGCGCGCGGCGGTGGCGGGGGCTGATGACGGCGAGCTGTTTCTGGAACGGCGACGGTCCGAAGCGCTGGTTTTCGACGACGGCCGGCTGCGCAATGCCAGCTATGACGCCTCCGAAGGTTTTGGCCTGCGGGCGGTCCGGGGCGAGGTTGCGGGCTATGGCCATGCGACCGAGATTTCCGACGCCGCCCTGACGCGCGCAGCCGAAACCGCGCGGCTGGCGGTCGGGGATGGCGGCGGCGCGATGGCGGCCGCGCCTGCGGGCACCAACCGGCGGCTTTACAGCGATGCCGACCCGATGCTGGACGCGACCTTCGGCCTGAAGGTCGAGACGCTGCGCGAGATCGACGCCTTTGCCCGCGCCCTTGATCCGCGGGTCGTTCAGGTTTCGGCTACGCTGGCGGCCAGCCTGCAGGAGGTGTTCATCCTGCGCCCCGAAGGCGGGCTTGTGTCGGACGTGCGGCCGATGGCGCGGCTGAACATCTCGGTCATCGTCGAGGAGAACGGCCGGCGCGAATCCGGCAGCTCCGGCGGCGGCGGCCGGTCGGGGCTGAAGGCGCTGATGGCGGACGGGCACTGGCACGGCGTGGCACACGAGGCGCTGCGGATCGCGCTGGTCAATCTCAGGGCGGTGGCGGCACCGGCCCCGACGGAGGCGGGATGCCCGGTGTGGCCTCGACGATCACGGTCGCGCCCTTCGGCACCTTGGTGCCGGCCGCCGGGGACTGGCCCAGGACCTGTCCGGGCAGGCCTCCCGGCGGAGGGTCGACGTTGCGTCGTTGCATCACCAGACCGGCTCGGCGGATCTTCGACGCGGCCTGGTTGATGTCGCCGTTGGCCA
>CAZORV010000172.1:0-6339 GCA_964582215.1 uncultured Frigidibacter sp. | reverse complement strand
CCCCGCAGGGGCAGGCGCTGCCCGGTCGCTTTGGGCGACCGGGCGGTGTGGGTGGTGCAGGCGCGTGACGGCAGGGTCACCGGCCCCTGCCGACTGGGACGGCGGTTTCCCGTTCATCGACGCCGGGCTCAGCGGGAACGTCTTCCCGGGACCGCCTCACCACGGACGAACAGAGGGCGGCGCCTGCCCCGGGCGGCGCGAAGCGCCAGCCCCCCGGAGGGGCAGGCGCTGCCCGGTCGCTTTGGGCGACCGGGCCGTGTGAGTGGCAGCGGTCCGTGGCGGCAGGGTCAGTTGCCCCTGCCGACTGGGACGGCGGTGCCCCGTTCATCGACGCCCGAACGACTGGTGCCGGTCAGCCAGCGTCGGCCCGCTACCCCGCGACCCCAAGCGTCGGGCGCATCCAGGGATAGTCCGCCAGCACCGGCCCGACGATCAGGTCGGTGATCAGCAGCCTGAGCCGCCCGGCAATGTCGGCCGGCATCGCCCCCAGCAGATCGCGCCGCGCGAACAGCGCGATCCGGCGCGAGAAGGGCGCGAAGGGCAAGGGCTGCAACTCGACCATCTCGCGGAACCGCCCGGCATGCAGCACGCCCAGCGGCGACAGGATCGACCAGCCCGCCCCGGCGGCCACCATCGCCATGATCGAATTGTAGCTGTCCAGCTCGAACCGGTGGACCGGCCGCCGGGTCTGGCGCGCCAGCGCATCGGCAATCTGGCGGCCCATGTATTGGCGCGGGCTGTAAAGAATCAGCGGCAGCGTCCCGTCAAAGGGCGCGGCCCCCCGCCCCTTCGGAAGAACCGCCACGAACGGCTCTTCCAGCACCTGATGCACCTCGACCCCCTCGGTCGCCGCCCCGATGTCGGCCGCCACGATCAGGTCGAGCGCGCGACTGTCCAGACCCTCATGCAGGCGGTGGCTCGGCCCGGTCTCGAGGATGAACTGCGACCCCGGCCATTCGCGCCCGAGGTCGGACAAGAGCCGGGGCGTCACCTCGGCCTCGAAATCCTCGATGAAGCCCAGACGCAGGCTGGCGCGGCCGGACAGGCCGGCGATGCCGATGGCGGCGCGGGCGGCGGTGAGTTCGTTCAGGATCGACTGGGCGTGACGGCGAAATGTCTCGCCCGCCGGGGTCAGACGCAGGGGCCGCTGCGCCCGGTCAAGAAGCGTCGCCCCCAGCGCCGCCTCAAGCGTCGAAATCTGCTGGCTGATCGCCGAAACCGAGGCGGCGAGCCGTCGCGCCGCCGCCTGTACCGAGCCCTCTTCGGCCGCGGCCAGAAAGGCTTCGATCCCCCAAAGGCTGATCCGGCCGGAACTGTCGGTCATCGCCCGCCCGGCCCCGGCAGCTAAAGCTTGGAAAGCTTGGCCTGAAGATCGGCAAGCTGCTTTTTGATCGCGGCGATGTCATCGCCGTCGCCGGACTTTGCCTTGGGCTTCGGCGCCTCGGCGTCGGGTTCGGGCTGCGGGCCGGTCGTACCGCCGAAACCGCCCATGATCGTCTTCAGAAACGCCTCTTGCTGGCGCTGAAGCGCCTCGAACCCCGGGACCGAGGCCATGGGATTGGGCAGATGGGTCAGCTGTTCCATCAGCTTGGACTGGCCATCGCGCAGCATCTCGAACGAGGCGGCCAGAAACTGCGGCACGACGCTTTGCGCCGAACTGGCATAGGACCGCACCAGATCGGTCAGCACATCGACAGGCAGCACGCTTTCGCCACGGCTTTCATGTTCGGCGATGATCTGCAGAAGATATTGCCGCGTCAGATCGTCCCCGGTCTTCAGGTCGACAATCTGCACCTCGCGGCCCGCACGGATGAAGGCGGCGATATCCTCAAGCGTCACATAGTCGCTGGTCTCGGTGTTGTAGAGCCTGCGGCTGGCGTAGCGCTTGATCAAAAGAGCTTTCGAATCTTCCGCCATCTGATCCTCCCCAGGACTTCTTTCGGCATTGCGGCAAGCTTAAGCTGCGCCCGCGAAGAAAGACAACAAAAAGAAAGACGGCCTCCCGTAAAGGAGACCGCCCTTCTTCACTTCCGACAGGGAGGCTACGGAAGATTACTTCGCCGCGGCGGCGGCTTTCTTGGCAACGCTGGTCACTTCGGCGGTGGCCTTCTGCACGGCGGCAGCGGCATCTTCCGAAGCGGTCTTGCCGGCGGCAAGCATCAGCTCGACGGTGTCCATCTGGGCTTTCTTGGCGATTTCCGCGAAGGCAGCCAGGTTTTCGGCAGCCATTTCCGCAGCGGCCGAGGCGAAATCGCTGACAGCTTTGGTGTAATCGGCCGGCTCGTCTTTCACTTTCGCCAGAACGCCGACTTTCGACAGCGTCTCACGCGCCCATTTCGCCGAAATCTCGTTCGACTTTTCAGCGGCTTCCAGAGCGACTTTGGCCAGACGCTCGGTCAGCGCGGCCGAGGTCTTGAACGCGCCCTGCGCGGCAGAGGCGTCAAACGGGAAAGCCTGCATCATGTCCTGCATCACTTTGGTGAAGTCCTGGGTCTTGGCCATTTCGTTTCTCCTGGTCTAACGTGGGGGTATCTTGCTTCTGCAGCCTAGATACATTCTGCGTCGCAGCATTTCAAGAGGAATTTGCTGCAGTGCAGAAAAAAACTTTACCCCACGTCTGTATCAGCTGTTTGGCACCTCTGTGACATAGGTTCCGGGCGCCGGGCCAAGCGGCCTGTGCTTGGCGTCGCCCGGCTTGCGCGCCTCGACCATCTTGCCCGACCTTTCGGCCAGCCATTCGCCCCAGCGCGGCCACCAGCTGCCCTTGTGATAGTCGGCCTCTTCGCGCCAGTCCTCGGCGCTGTCCATCGGGCCGTCATTGGTATAGTGCCCGTACTTGTCCTTGCCCGGCGGGCTGATGATCCCGGCGATATGGCCGGACTCGGCCAGAATGAAGGTCTTGTCCTTTGACCCCATCCGCCGGATGCCCGCAAAGGACGATTTCCATGGCGCGATATGATCGGTCTCGCAGGCGATGGCGCACAGGGGCACCTTCACCTCTTTCAGCGAGACCTCTTTGCCGGCGATCCGGAATTCGCCGCGGGCCAGACCGTTGCCCTGACAAAGGCCGCGCAGATACTCGACCGCCATTCGCGCCGGCAGGTTGGTGCCGTCGCCGTTCCAATACAGAAGATCAAAGGCCGGCGGTGCCTCGCCCAGGAGGTAGCTCCTGATCGCCGGTCCGTAGATCAGGTCATTGGCCCTGAGATAGGAAAAGGTCCGCGACATGTAATATTTGTCGAGATAGCCCGCGCGTTTGCATTCGCTCTCGATCCCGTCGACGAAATCATTGTCAAGGAACACCCCGACCTCGCCCGGATCGGCAAAATCGGTCAGCGTGGTGAAGAAGGTGGCCGAATTGACCGACTTGTCATCGCGCTGATGCATATGGGCCAGCGTCAGCGACAGGGTCGTGCCCGCGATGCAATAGCCGACGGCATTCACCTTGTCCTCGCCAGTAATGGCCTTGGCCTCGCGGATGGCGCGCAGGAAACCGTCCTGGATGTAATCGTCCATGCCGAACTCGGCATAGGCGGCGCCGGGGTTTTTCCAGCTGACCACGAACAGGGTATAGCCCTGATCGACGATCCAGCGGATCAGCGAGTTCTGTGGTTTCAGGTCAAGGATGTAGTATTTGTTGATCCATGGCGGAAAGATCACCACCGGCAGCGCATGCACCCTGGGGGTCGTCGGCGTGTACTGGATCAGTTCCATGATCCGGTTGCGGTAGACGACCGAACCTTCGGTGGTCGCGATATTGCCGCCGACCTGAAAGGCCTTGCGGTCGGCCAGCGTGACGACAAGGTTGCCATGGTTGGCCTCGATATCGGCGACCAGATTTTCCAGCCCCCGGACCAGACTGTCGCCCTCGGTCGCGATGGCCTTTTCCAGCGCATCGGGATTCGTTGACAGAAAATTGGTCGGCGCCATCAGGTCCATCACCTGTTTGGCAAAATATTCCACCCGCCGCTTGTCGCCCGGTGAAAGCCCCTGCAGCCCGCCGATGGTTTCGTCAACCGCCGCGACGTTGCGCTGATATTGCTGTCTGATCAGGCTGAAATAGGGATTGGTCTGCCAGAGCGGATTGGAAAAGCGCCGGTCCGGCGGACCGTTGTCCGCGGGCATATCCTGTGCGCCGCCGGCCAGGGCCTTCTGCGCCTCGACAAACTGCTGAAGCGTCTTGCCCCATTGGTCGACCTGCTTTTCCATCACCCGCGCGGGGTTCTGCAGCGCCTCGGCCCACCAGGCGCCCATCGCCTTGGTCATCAGATCCAGCCCCGGTGCATCAAGTGCCGGATTGGGCGGCCGCCGCTGCGAAACCGCCGCCATCAGCCGCTGGGACAAAGCCTCGATCCGCGCCAGATTGGCGTTGAGTTTTTCGAGTTCGACAGAGGTGTCCGCAACTTTTGTTGCCATATTAACAAATCCCCCCTACTCTCCTGCACTGCAGCATAATGGTGCCGCCGCTTTGGGGAAAGCGACGAAATAACGATAAGGGTGCGTCATGAAGGCCATGTTGACCTACGACTGGATGGAAAGCATCCGCAATACCAACGAATGGTTGGGGGCTTCGGCGCGGGCCATGGGCTCTTATCCGATGTGGGGTCTGGTGCCCCATCCGATGTTCAAGGTCATGTCGGCCTGGGGGCGGATCACCGAACGGTCCTTCGCCCGCATGGTGATCAAACCCGACTGGGGCATCCGCACCGTCGTCGGCGCCGACGGCCGCGACCATCTGGTCGAGATTGACACTCTGGTCAGCCGCCCCTTCGGCGACCTCATCCATTTCCGCGTCAGCGGCCGCCAGCCGATGGCGCGCCGCGTCATGCTGGTCGCCCCGATGTCGGGCCATTACGCGACGCTTCTGCGCTCGACCGTCGCCTCGCTGCTGCCTGACTGCGACGTCTATATCACCGACTGGAAGAATGCCCGCGACATCCCCGTCAGCCAGGGCAAGTTCGATGTCGAGGATTATACACTCTACCTCGTCGATTTCATGCGCCACCTCGGGCCCGACATCAACGTCGTGGCCGTCTGCCAGCCCGCGCCCCTGACCCTCGCCGCCACCGCCTATCTCGCGGCCGAGGATCCGGCGGCCCAGCCCCGCACCCTGACGCTGATCGGCGGGCCGATCGACCCCGATGCCGCCCCGACCGAGGTGACGGATTTCGGCCGCCGCCTGACCATGGGCCAGCTTGAACATCTGGCGATCCAGCAGGTCGGCTTCAAATATGCCGGCGCCGGACGCCATGTCTATCCGGGCCTCCTGCAGCTTGCCTCGTTCATCTCGATGAACATGGACACCCATTCCCGCGCCTTCAGCGACCAGATCGTCCGCGCCGCCCATGGCGAGGCCAGCGAACGCGACAAGCACAACCGCTTTTACGACGAATATCTCTCGGTCATGGACATGACGGCGGAATTCTACCTGTCGACCGTCGAGCGTGTCTTCAAAAAGCGCGAGATTGCCACCAACCGCTTTACCGTCGCGGGCAAGGCGGTCGATCTTGGCAAGATCACCGATGTCGCGGTGAAGGTGGTCGAGGGGGAAAAGGACGATATCTCGGCCCCCGGCCAGTGCCTTGCGGCGCTTGACCTGCTGACTGGCCTGCCCGCCGACAAAAAGGCCAGCCATCTGGAACCGGACGCCGGCCATTACGGCATCTTCGCAGGCAAAAGCTGGCGCACCAACATCCGCCCGCTGGTCCTCGGCTTCATCGACCGGAACGCGGCAGCACCGGCAAAGCCCGGTCGCAAGGCGATTCGCGCGATCTGAGAGACGAACCTTCGGCAGCGGCGATCCGGCGGGCTCGAATCGCCCGATACGGCCCCGCGACACCGGGCTCATGTGGGAACGTCTTCAGAGGACCATCCCGGCCCAAGCAACACAGGGCAGTACCTGCCCCGCGGCGGTGTGGGTGGGATCGGCGCGCAGCGGCAGGGTCACCTGCCCCTACCGACTGATGCGGCCCCACGCCTTCCCGGACGCCGGGCTGAGCGGAACAGGCCGATCTTCCGGTGGAAGAGCGGCCCCGCTCATGTGGGAGCGTTTCCCCGGGACCGTATCAGCGCACCCAACAGAGGGCAGTGCCTGCCCCGGATGGCGCGAAGCGCCAGCCCCCCGGAGGGGCAGGCGCTGCCCGCTCGCTTTGAGCGATCGGGCGCCGAGGGTGGGAATGGCGCGGGACGGCAGGGTCACTTGCCCCTGCCGAATGGGGCGGCGTTGTCCCTTTGCCGGCGCTTTGGGCCCCGGGGGGCGGTGCGTGCGAGCACGCACCCTTGTCTCTTGCAGCTGTGTCATGATGATGGTGGCAGACGAGACCCCGACGCGCCCTTTGA
>CAZORV010000171.1:0-6361 GCA_964582215.1 uncultured Frigidibacter sp. | reverse complement strand
GGACGAATTCGATGAAGCCGACCGACAGGGTCTTGATCAGGAACATGTCCGACCGCCGCCCCAGCGCCAGCAGGATACCCATCGGCAGTGATCCGGCAATCGCCGTGACCCCGATGACAAAGGACAGAAGGAACCCGCCGAACTGGTCGCTGTCGACCGTCGCGAGCCCGAGGGGCATCATCGCGGCCAGCGCCGTCGTCACCTGGGTCTGCAGCCAGAGCCACCAGACGCAGGCGGCAAGGAACCCGACCGTCGTCGCCATGACCGCGCCGGCGGTCGGGACAAGCGCCCGGTAGGCCATGACCATGATCACGAAGCCCGCCAGCGTTCCGACCGGCCCCCAGACCGAGCCGCCCCAAAGCAGAAGGAAAGCCAGTGCCGGGTAAAGCACCGTGAACCAGACCAGCCGGGTCGGCACAAGCCAGGCAACAGCCGTCAGCACGGCAAAGGCGGCAAGCGCCACCAGCAGATAGCCCGACGAGGCCCCGACCCCCAGCATCGCCAGCAGCGTCAGGACCGCCGCCGTCGCGGTCATGATCGTGCAGGTCCGGCGGTTGCCGTAGTACAGGACCGGCGCCAGCGCCACGAACAGAAGGCCGAAGGCCAGCGTCGGGCGGCCGTACATGTCCTGCGGGTAGAAGCCGTAGAGATACTGGCTCCAGCGTTCGCGGACCATGGCCCAGCAGGGGCCGCTTGCCCCCTCGCCGGCCGAGGCGGTGACGATGTCGCGGCATTCGCGCAGCGAACCGGCGGTCCAGACCCCGTGCAAAAGCCAGGGGATCAGGCCCTTCAGCAGCAGCGCCAGCGACAGGATCGCCAGCACCGACAGGATCGAGTTGAGCCAGCCGGAAAAGAAGTTCTCGCGCAGCCACTTGATCAGGCCGCGTTCCGACGCGGGCGGTTCCTGCGGCGCCAGCATCGACTGGCGGACGAAGAGGGAACTGTCGCTCATCTCAGCGCTCCTTCAGCTTTACGGCGGCGTTGAAGCGGTTCATCCCGGCCGAGATGAGGAGGCTGAGCATCAGATAGATCAGCATCAGCATCAGCATGCATTCAAGTTCGCGGCCGGTCTGGTTAAGCGTGATGCCGCCCAGCGTGCCCTTCAGGTCGAGATAGCTGACAAAGGCGCCCAGCGTCGTGTTCTTGGTCAGGTTCAGATACTGGCTGATCAGCGGCGGGATGATCACCCGCAGCGCCTGCGGCAGGACGATCAGCTTCATCGTCCGCCCCGGCCTGAGGCCCAGCGCATAGGCGGCCTCGCTTTGGCCGCGCGAGATGGCAAGGATACCGGCGCGCACCGCCTCGGCGATATAGGCGCTGGTATAGACCGAAACGGCGACCAGAAGCGCGGTGAAGGAATGGCCGACGCTGAGCCCGCCCTTGAAGTTGAAGCCCGACAGCACGGGATATTCAAGATGAATGCCCAGCGCCAGCAGCAAGGCGGTGATCGGGCCGAACAGGATCAGCAGGCTTTTCCACCATGTCACGGGCCGTTCGCCGGTTTCTTCCTGCACGGCCTTGGCATTGGCCAGAAGACGGCGGTTCGCATAGATCGACGCGCCAAAAAGCAACAGTGAGACGATGACCGACAGGTTGACCGGCACGCCCGCGATATTGACGGCGCCGAGCGGATGGTCGAGCAGCGGCCGGGGAATGTTGGTCCCGCGGTTGGTCACGGCAACCGAGTCAAAGAAGATCATCGAGGCCTTGGGCGCCTCGCCTTCGACCACCTTGAAATCGCGGGGGCCGGGCTGGGTTTCGGAAAAGATCACGAAAACCAGGATGATCCACAGGACCAGCGGCACATTGCGCAGGGTTTCCACATAGACCGTCATCAGCCGCGCGACGAGCCAGTTCTTGGACAGCCGCAGCACGCCGACGAAGACGCCGAGGATCGTGGCCAGTATGCAGCCAAGGACCGCGACCACCAGCGTGTTCAACAGGCCGACGATGACCGCGCGGCCATGGGTGCTGTCGCTGGTATAGGGAACGAACTGCTGTTCGATATCATAGCCGGCGCGGTTGAACAGGAAGGAAAAGTTGATGTCCTTGTCCTTGGCCGCCAGGTTCGCGATCGTGTTGTGAACCAGCCAGGCCGCAAAGGCCGCGACCAGCAACAGCACGATGACCTGAATGGTGATCGACCGGTAGCGGGTATCGTAGATGAGCATGCTCGGCCGAAAGGATGCATTCGGCGTGTCGGTGGCGACGTAGGCCATGAAATCCCCCATGCGGCCACCCTGCCCCGGTTTGCCCGAAGCGCTGGCGGGGTCTGATGCCCCTATGGTGTCCGCGTTGATTCCTTAAGAAAAGGGCGCGCCCTTTGGCGCGCCCCGGTGCAGTTCAGATCAGCGCACAGGCGGCGCGTACTGCAGGCCACCCTTGCTCCAGAGTTCGTTCAGGCCGCGGGCCAGACCGATCGCCGTGGATTCGCCGATATTGGCGGCGAAGATCTCGCCATAGTTGCCCGAGGCGGCGATGGCGCGCTTGGCCCAATCCTTGTCGAGGCCCATCATCACACCCATCTCGCCTTCGGCACCGAGAAGACGGCGCACTTCCGGGTCGGTCGAGGTGGTGGCCATTTCTTCGACGTTGGCTTTGGTGATGCCTTTTTCTTCGGCGATCACAAGTGCGTAATAGCTCCAGCGGACAACGTCGCCCCAGTTGTTGTCGCCATGGCGGACGACCGGGCCGAGCGGCTCTTTCGAGATGATCTCGGGCAGAACCACATAATCAGCCGGGTTCGGGAAAGTCGCGCGCGAGGCCGCAAGGCCCGAAGCGTCGGTCGTGAACGAGTCGCAGGCACCGGCCAGGAACTGGCGCTGGGCCTCGGCGTCGTCAGCGACGTTGACCGGGGTGTAGGTGATGTTGTTGGCCTTGAAGAAGTCGGCAAGGTTCAGCTCGGTCGTGGTGCCGGTCTGGATGCAGACAGTGGCGCCGTCCAGATCCTTGGCCGAGGAAACGCCCAGATCCTTCTTCACCATGAAGCCCTGGCCATCATAGTAGTTCACCGCGACGAAATCGAGCTTGAGGTCGGTATCGCGCGAGAAGGTCCAGGTCGAATTCCGGGCCAGAAGGTCAACCTCGCCCGAGGCCAGCGCAGTAAAGCGGGTCTCGTTGGTGGTCGGGACAAACTTCACTTTCGTCGGGTCGCCAAGGACGGCGGCGGCGATGGCGCGGCACAGATCGACGTCAAAGCCGGTCCAGTTGTTGCTTGCGTCCGGGGCGCCAAAACCGGTCAGACCGGTGTTCGAACCGCAGATCAGTTCGCCACGGGCCTTGACATCGTCCAGAGTGCCGGCCGCAGCAAAGCCGGCCGTCAGGGCCGAAACTGCCAGCGTTCCGAGAAATACGGATTTTTTCATCTTTACCTCTTCCTGAGTTGCCACCCGACAGGCGGGCGGTCTGTTATCGCCAGTTTTCTGGCAGGTTATTTGGGGTTCCCCAGTGGGCGCAGTTTCGACAGATGGCAATGCTGCGTCAAGCGCGCATTCCGTCATCGCGCCGCCGGGGCGCGTTTTAGATCGACTGCGAAAGAATCCGGCGGCCGGGCATAAAATTCCGGCAATATTATTCCGGCGTCAGGGTCGAAAGTTGCCAGAAATGGCAGGCAGACAGAAAATCGTTCCGCTTGTATTCCGCTATCACGGAAGCATCTTCGTCACGGCCCCATTGCTCGGCCTGCCAGTCCTCATCGAATCGGGACAGGGTCCAAAGCGCTTCGACCTCGAATTCGCCGGTTGTTGCGGCCAGTCCCAGCACCAGAGACCCGGTCAGACTGACCAGATCATGAAGGGCGGTCAACTGGAACGGCGTGCAGGATGTCACCCGGTCGGCCAGCGCCTGAAGGGCGGCTTCGGGCTGCACCACCGGCACCACGCCCCGCGTCACGACCAGCCGCGCGCCATGCCGCCGCGCCGCCCAGTCCAGCAGCGGATCCCAGACCGCGCCCTGCGCGCGCGCCAGCCGTTCGTCGCTGTCGGCGCGGTAGCACAAAAGGTCCGACCCGCCGTAGGCCGCGACCAGATCGGCCACCTCGCCGAACTGCACCGCCACCTTGTCGATGGCCGAGTTGGCGGCGCGCGTCACCGGCATGCGGCGCGGATCGACCAGCTTTTCGACCGCCCGCCATTCGTCCGCGACGGCCCCGGCCATCGCCCGGGTCGGCAGGATCAGCGGCGCCTTGCCCGGCGTCTTGACCGGCCGCGCGTCAAGATGGACGCCGAAGCCGCCCTCGGCCCCGGTGACGCGGACCTCTTTCCAGAAGCGTTTCGCCGTCCAGCCGCTCATGTCTCGTCCCGGAACGGATCCTCGGGGACGTCATGTTCCGACCAGCCGACCGATTTCCACGTCCGCGCCATATGGTCGGGCATCGGCGCGGTCAGGGTGATGCGCTTGCGGGTGATCGGATGATCGAACGCGATCGAGCGGGCGTGCAGATGCAGCTTGCGGCTGATCTCGCCGCCAAGCTGCGCCCCCCAGCCATCGCCGGGATTGTCCTGCCCGGACCCGCCATATTTGCCGTCACCGACGATCGGGTGGCCGATCTCGGCCATATGGGCGCGCAGCTGATGGGTGCGGCCGGTGATCGGCACCATCACGACCCAGGCGGCGCGAGTGCCCAGATGGTCGACGACGGCGTAATCGGTGGTCGCCCGCTTGGCGCCCTCGGTCTGGTCGATCCGCGACGGGTGGATGGCGATCATCTTTTCGCCCTCGCCCGCGCCGCCGCGCCCGGGCGCCTTGACCAGACCAAAGCGGATCGTGCCCATCTTGGGATTGGGCACGCCCGCGACGGCGGCCCAATAGATCTTGCGCGTCGTCCGGTCGCGGAACGCCTCGGACAGGGCGCGGGCAATCCGGTCGGTCCGCGCCAGCAAAAGGACGCCGGACGTGTCCTTGTCCAGCCGGTGGACCAGCTTGGGCCGGTCCTTGTAACCGAACATCAGGGCCTCGGTCAGCCCGTCGACATGGCGGTCACTCTGGCCCGACCCGCCCTGCGAGGGCAGGCCCGGCGGTTTGTTCAGCGCGATGATATGTTCGTCCTTCCACAGGACGGCGGCCTGGATCATCCGCACATCGGCATCGGCCAGCCCCGGCATCCGCACGAAGGCCGCCGCCACCTGCGGGTCGATCTTGGGCAGGGGCGGCACGCGGACCTGGTTGCCCGGCAACACATGGGTCGAGGCCTTGGCCCGCCCGCCGTCGATACGCAGCTGCCCGGTGCGGCACCATTTCTCGACCTGGCCCTGGGTCACGTCCGGCAGGCGTTTTTTCAGCCAGCGGTCCAGACGGCTTTCGCCCTCGTCCTCGGTCACGGTCAGGGTCTGAACACCGCTCATCCGATCACCGCCCGCGCCAGCGCCACGCCCGCCATCACTGCCAGCAATGACAGGATGACCGACCCCGCCACATAGAGCCCCGCCTGCCCCGCCTGCCCGGCCTGCATCAGCCGCAGCGTGTCCAGCGAAAAGGCCGAAAAGGTGGTGAACCCGCCCAGAAGCCCGGCCATCAGCAGCGGCGACAGGCCGGCGCGACCGGCGAGCGCGGCAAAGAGAACGCCCATGGCGAAACTGCCGGCGACATTTACGACAAGCGTACCCAAGGGCGCACCCACCGCCGTGACGGCAAGATAGCGCAGGACCGAGCCGATTGCGCCGCCGAGGGCCACCTGAAAAAGGGTCTGGATCATGGCGCCTTCCTCGGTCGTCCGGGCGGTAAAGTCAACCGTCCGGGGCGCGACCGGCGGCTCAGCCTTGACGCTTTTCGCGTTGCTTTGCGAACCAGTCGACGCGCTTTTTCAGATCACGCTCGAACCCGCGTTCGACCGGCTGATACAGCAACGGCCGCTTCATCCCGTCGGGAAAGTAGTTCTGGCCCGAAAACCCGTCCTCGGCATCATGGTCATAGGCATAGCCCGCGCCATAGCCCTGATCCTTCATCATCCGTGTGGGCGCGTTCAGGATATGTTTCGGCGGCGGTTCCGATCCGGTCCGCCGCGCCTCGTTCCGGGCGGCCTTGTAGGCGACATAGGTGGCGTTCGACTTGGGCGCCAGCGCCAGATAGATCAGCGCCTGCGCCAGCGCCAGCTCGCCCTCGGGGCTGCCGAGCCGCTCATAGACCTCCCAGGCATGCAGGCAGATGGTCTGGGCCTGGGGGTCGGCCAGGCCGATATCCTCGACCGCCATCCGGGTGATGCGGCGGGCCAGGAACCGCGGGTCCTCGCCGCCTTCCAGCATCCGCGCCAGCCAGTAAAGCGCGGCGTCGGGGTCGGACCCGCGAACCGATTTGTGCAGCGCCGAAATCAGGTTGTAATGTTCGTCCCCCGACTTGTCGTACTTCGCCGCCCGCCGCATCAGCC
>CAZORV010000170.1:0-6430 GCA_964582215.1 uncultured Frigidibacter sp. | reverse complement strand
CGGATGACGCGGACGATCTTGGCCAGTTCCTCCATCAGGTCCTGGCGGTTCTGCAGGCGCCCGGCCGTGTCGATCATCAGAAGGTCGGCGCCTTCGGCCTCGGCCCGGGTCATGGCGTCGAAGGCGAGTGAGGCGGGGTCGGATCCTTCGGGCGCGGTCATGACCGGGACGCCGGCGCGGGCGCCCCAGATCTGCAGCTGTTCGACGGCGGCGGCGCGGAATGTGTCGCCGGCGGCGATCACCACCTGTTTTCCGGCGGCGCGGAACTGGCTGGCAAGCTTGCCGATGGTCGTGGTCTTGCCCGAGCCGTTGACCCCGACCACAAGGACGACCTGCGGCCGTTTGGGCCAGATCGGCAGCGGGCGGGCGACCGGGGTCATGATCCGGGCAATTTCGCTGGCGAGGTGGCCCTTGATCTCGCTGACCGAGAGGCGGCGGCCCATGCGGCCTTCGGCGAGGTTGGCCGCGACCCGCATCGCCGTGTCGACGCCCATGTCAGAGCGGATCAGCAGTTCCTCGAGGCTTTCGAGCATCGCATCGTCAAGGGTGCGGCGCGGCTCTGCCTCCGGCCGGGGGGCAGGTGTCGCGCCGAAGAGGCGGCCGAGGAGGCCGGGGCGCGTGGGGGCGTCGGGTGCGGGGGCCTCGGGTGCGGGGGTGGATTCGGCCGGGGGCGGCGGTGCGGATGGCCGATCGGCCGCGGCGTCGGCCACGGCGTCAGGTGCGGGTTCGTGCGCGGGTTCGTGCGCGGGTTCGGGCGCGGCTTCGGGCGCGCCCTCAGTTGCCGCGTCGCCGACAATGGCGGCCAGACCCTCGTCCAGTTTCGACGAGCTTTTGAAAAGCCGGTCCTTCAGCTTGTTGAAAAACGACATCCGCCATCCTTGGTGCTTGGGGCCCCTTTCACCTAATCCGAACGGCGGGCGGATGAAAGGGGGCAGACCCGGCCGGGGCTGCGGCATGATCTTGCGCGCCCGGGCCGGCTCGGGCAAGACTGGCGGCGCGCGGGGGGCGCGAACGAAGGGGGACGGCGCTGATGAAACTTGCCCACCGTTGGCCCGCGGGCCATCCCGCGCTGCGCTTTGCCGCCGCGAGCCTTTCGCCGGCGCTGATGCTGCTGATCGGCGCGGTCTTTGGCGGCGTCTGGGCCCTGCTCGGCCTGCTCTGGATCACGCTGTTTCTGTTTCTGGCCGACCGGCTGGCGCGGTCGCTGGGCCTGCGGCAGGCCGAAAGCCCGGCCGACGTCTGGGCCGGGCGGCTGCCGCTGGTGATCGCCGGGCTGCATTTCCCGGTGCTGTTGCTGGCGCTTTTCGCGCTGTCGGGGGGGACCGGCCTTGGCGCGTTCGGCTGGCTTTGCTGTTTTCTGGGCTTTGGCCTCTGGTTCGGGCAGGTGTCGAATGCGACCGCGCACGAGCTGAGCCATCGCGGCGACCGGCTGGCACAGGGGCTGGGGATCGGGGTCTATGTCTCGCTGCTCTATGGCCATCATGCCTCGGCGCACCGGCTGGTGCATCACCGGTTCGTCGCGACCCCGGACGATCCCAACAGCGCCGGGTTTGGCGAAAGCTTCCACGAATTCCTGATCCGCGCCTGGCCGGGCGAATTCATGGCCGGCTATGCGATGGAGAACAGCCTGCGGGGCGAGGGCGCCAGGGGGCTGCATCCTTATGCGATCTATGTCGGCGGCGCGGCGCTTTGGCTGATGCTGGTGACCGAGCTGTTCGGCGGCGCGGGGCTTGTGTCCTATCTGCTGCTTTGCGCCCATGCGCAGCTGCAGCTGCTGCTGTCGGACTATGTCCAGCATTACGGGCTGGAGCGGAAGAAGACCGGCTCGGACAGTTACGAACCCTTCGGCCCCGAGCACAGCTGGGACGCGCCCGATTTCGTCTCGGGGCTGATGATGCTGCATGCGCCGCGCCATGCCGACCATCACAGCCACCCGGCGCGCGGCTATACCGAGCTGGAACTGTCGCCGGGCGGCCGGGCGCCTTTGCTGCCCGCCTCGCTGCCGGTGATGGCGACGCTGGCGCTGCTGCCGCCGGTCTGGCACCGGATGATGGACATGCGGGTGTCGGCGCTGCGGCGGGCGCGGGGGCAGTAGGGCGCCGGGGCATCCGGGCCGTGCCGCGCGACGCTGTCCCCGAAACACCGGGTTGAGCGGGATAGGCCGATCTTCCGGTGGAAGAGCGGCCCCGCTCATGTGGGAACGTGTCCCGGAACCACGTCAACCAACACGAACAGAGGGCAGCTTCTGCCCCGGATGGCGCGCTGCGGCAGGGTCACTTGCCCCTGCCGACTTAGGCGTTGCCGTCCCTTGCCGGACGCCGGGCCGGGCCTGCCGTCTTCAGAACAGCGTTCCCTGCCCCGTTGGCCCGCCACGCGGCTTTGCCTTCGGCCGGGCGTCGGGCGTCGGGGCGCCGCCCGCGGGCGCCACGGTCAGCCTGCCGTCGTGGAACTCGATCTCCAGCGCCTGGGCCGCTTCGGCCCGCGCCCGGCTGGCCAATATCGCCGCCCCCTCGCGCACCACGGCAAAGCCGCGCTTCAGCGTCTCGCGGTAGCCAAGCGTCTGGCGGGTCCGGTCGAGGGCGGCCAACCGGTCGCCAAGGGCGGCAAGGCGCGTGGCCTCGGCGGTGACAAGGCGCGCCGCCAGCGCCGTCAGATCGGCGCGCTGGCGTTTGCGGTCACGTTCGGCGTCGCGAAGCGCGCGCGCCAGCGCCGGCTGCAACCGCTGGGCGCGGTCGGCGAGCCTTTGCCGTTCCACACCCAGAAACCGCGCCAGAAGGCCCGGATGCACCCGCCCGCCGATGCCGCTGAACGCCGCCCGTTTGCGCGTGGCGGCGGTGGCAAGCGCCGTCGGCAGCCGGTCCGACCAGAGGTCGAGCCTTTGACGCGCCGGGCCGGTCAGCGCCTCGGGCCGGCCGAGGGCGCGGGCAAGATCGGTCAGGCGCTGGCGGCGCTGGTCAAGCGGGGCGCGCGCGGCCCGGGTCAGCCGCGCCCCCTGCTCGGCCACCCAGGCCAGAAGGTCCAGCCGCACCGGCACCGCCATCTCGGCCGCCGCCGTCGGCGTCGGCGCCCGGCGGTCGGCGGCATGGTCGATCAGCGTCGTGTCCGTCTCGTGCCCCACGGCCGAAATCAGCGGGATGTCCGAGGCCGCCGCCGCCCGGACCACCTGTTCGTCATTGAAACCCCAGAGATCCTCGATCGACCCGCCGCCCCGCGCCACGATCAGAAGATCGGGGCGCGGGATCGGCCCGCCCGGCGCCAGCCCGTTGAAGCCCCGGATCGCCGCCACCACCTCGGGGGCGCATTTCTCGCCCTGAACGGCGACCGGCCAGATCAGCACCCGGCAGGGAAACCGGTCGCGCAACCGGTGCAGGATGTCGCGGATCACCGCCCCCGAGGGCGAGGTGACGACGCCGATCACCCCGGGCAGATAGGGGATCGGCCGCTTGCGCCCGGCCGCGAACAGGCCCTCGGCCGCCAGCCGGGCCTTCAGCTTTTCCAGCATCATCATCAGCGCCCCGGCCCCGGCCGGAACGATGTCCTCGACGATCAGCTGGTATTTCGACTGGCCGGGAAAGGTGGTCAGGCGGCCGGTGGCGATGACCTCCATCCCCTCTTCCGGGCGGACCGACATTTTCGCGGCCTGGCCTTTCCAGCTGACCGCCGCAATCACCGCGCGGTCATCCTTGAGGTCGAAGTAGAGATGCCCCGAGGCCGGACGCGACACGCGGCTGATCTCGCCCCGGACGCGGACATGGGAAAACTCGCCCTCGATCGTGCGCTTGACCGCGCCCGAAAGCTCGGACACGGAATATTCCGGCGCGTTGCCGGGCGCGGGTGCGGCGTCTTCGAAAATGTCCATCGGATCGCTTGTCTGGTCAGTCCGGCCACCTTATGACGCCGGGAAGCGAAGGAAAAGCCGGAGGCGCGATGAACATCCTGATTTTGGGCGGCGGCGGGCGGGAACATGCGCTGGCCTGGGCGGTCAAGCAGAACCCCAAATGCGACCGGCTGATCGTGGCGCCCGGCAATGCCGGGATCGCGGCGCTGGCGGAATGCGCCGATCTGGACGTGCTGGACGGGACGGCGGTGGTCGGGTTTGCCGAGGCGAACGCCGTCGATTTCGTCATCGTCGGCCCCGAGGCGCCGCTGGCCGCCGGGGTTGCGGACGCGCTCCGCGCCGCCGGGATCCTGACCTTTGGCCCCTCGGCCGCCGCCGCGCGGCTTGAGGCGTCCAAGGCCTTCACCAAGGACATCTGCGACGCCTGCAAGGCGCCCACCGCCGGCTGGGCGCGCTTTGCCGACGCGGCGGCGGCGCGGGCCTATGTCCAGGCGCAAGGCGCCCCCATCGTCGTCAAGGCCGACGGGCTGGCGGCGGGCAAGGGCGTCGTCGTTGCCATGACCCTGGCCGAGGCGCTGGCCGCCATCGACGAGATGTTCGGCGGCAGCCTCGGCGCGGCGGGCGCCGAAGTGGTGATCGAGGAATTCATGGGCGGCGAGGAAGCCTCGTTCTTCATCCTGTCGGACGGGGTCGATGTCCTGCCGATCGGCACGGCGCAAGACCACAAGCGGGCGCGCGACGGCGATACCGGCCCCAACACCGGCGGCATGGGCGCCTATTCCCCGGCGCCGGTCCTGACCGGGGCGATCGCCCGGCAGGCGCTGGACGAGATCGTCCGCCCGACCATCGCCGAAATGGCCCGGCGCGGCACGCCGTTTCAGGGCGTGCTCTACGCCGGCCTGATGATCGAGAACGGCCGCGCCCGGCTGGTCGAATATAACGTCCGCTTCGGCGACCCCGAGTGCCAGGTGCTGATGATGCGCCTCGGCGCCCAGGCGCTGGACCTGATGCTCGCCTGCGCCGAGGGGCGGCTGGCCGAAACACAGGTGAACTGGGCCGATGACCATGCGCTGACGGTGGTGATGGCGGCCGAAGGCTATCCCGGCGACTACCGGAAAGGCTCGGCGATCGGCGGGCTCGACGCAATCCCGGAAAGCGCGGGCCAGATGGTCTTCCACGCCGGAACCGTCGCGCGGGACGGCCGGATTCTGGCCAATGGCGGACGGGTGCTGAACGTCACCGCGCGCGGCGCCTCGCTGGCCGAGGCCCGGGACCGCGCCTATGCGATGGTCGACCGGATCGACTGGCCGCAAGGCTTTTGCCGCCGCGACATCGGCTGGCGCGCCCTGTAAGCGTCCCCCCGTTCTGAGGCAGACGGGAGGGCTCTGCCCTCCCGCACCCACCCGGGATATTTCAGGACAGAAAATCGGTCATGGGCACCAAGCTCTGCCGCCCGATTTTCTGTCGTGAAATATCCCCGCCGGAGGCCCGGACCGCGCCCTGGCGCGGGCCGCAAGGATCGCGTGCCGCCCCGACGGGGCGGCTCCGCCGGATTGGTCAGATCTGCTTTTCGGGCATGAACACCTTCAGCCCGTCGAGCGCGTCCGTGACCTTCAGCTGGCAGGTCAGCCGCGAGCGGGCGGGATCGGGTTCGTAGGCGAAATCGAGCATGTCCTCTTCCATCGCCTGCTTCTTCGGCAGGCGGTCGGCCCAGGTCGGGTCGACATAGACGTGGCAGGTGGAACAGGCGCAGGCGCCGCCGCAGTCGGCCTCGATCCCCGGGATGCCGTTGTCGCGGGCGCCTTCCATGACGGTCAGGCCATTGGCCACCTCGACCAGATGTTCCTTGCCGCCGAATTCCACGTAGGTGATCTTGGCCATCTTCGTCCTCTGTCCAGAATGCGTCCCGCGCGACATAGGACAAAAGGCCGGCCTGTTCCAGAGGCCGGCCCGTCGCAATCCATCAGTTCGCCGTGACCGGCAGGGCGCGACCGCGCGCCCTATTCCACCGCCAGCGCCACAAAGCGCGGGTCGCCCTCGCGGCGGATCAGCAGCAAAAGCGACTTGCGCCCGGCATCCTTGGCCTCGGTGATCCGTGCCTCGAACTCGGCGATCGTGGCGATCCGCGACTGGCCGGCCTCGGTGATCAGGTCACCGGCGCGCAGGCCCTTGCCGTAAGCCTCGCTGGTCTGGTCCAGATCGGTGACCAGAAGCCCCGCCGCATCGGGCGCGAGGTTCAGCTGGGTCCGCATCTCGTCCGTCAGTTCGGCCAGCTTCAACCCCAGCACGGTCTTTTCGGCCGGCCCTTCGGCGGGCTGGTCGGGTTTGGCCGGTCCGTCCGTCGCCTCGGCCTCTTCGCGGCGGCCAAGCGTGATGGTCAGCAGGGTTTCCTTGCCCTCGCGCAGGACCGTCAGCGGCACGGCCTTGCCCACCGGCTCGTCCGCGACCCGGCGCACCAGTTCGCGGGTGTCCTTGACGGCCGTGCCGTCGAACCGGGTGATGATGTCACCCGACTGGACGCCCGCATCTTTGGCCGGCCCGTCCGGCACATCGGTCACCAGCGCGCCCGCAGCCTCTGTCAGGCCCAGCGCC
>CAZORV010000169.1:0-6430 GCA_964582215.1 uncultured Frigidibacter sp. | reverse complement strand
CATGATCTTGCAGATCTTTTGCGCGTGGGTCTCCGACAGCGACCCGCCAAAGACGGTGAAGTCCTGCGAAAAGACATAGACCATCCGACCGTTCACCGTGCCCCAGCCGGTGACGACCCCGTCGCCCGACGGGCGCTCCGCCTCCATCCCGAAGTCGGTGCAGCGGTGGGCGACGAACATGTCGAATTCCTCGAACGAGCCCTCGTCGAGAAGAAGTTCGATCCGTTCGCGGGCGGTCAGTTTGCCGCGCGCGTGCTGGGCATCGATGCGACGCTGACCGCCGCCTTGCCGGGCGGTGGCGCGGCGGGCCTCGAGTTCCTGAAGAATGTCTTTCATGGGCCCCTCCCCGAGCGGATGGCGTTGTATAGGGCCTTGCGCCCCTTGCGCAAAGCGGCTTCTGGAAAATTTGCAAATTGTTGGCAGCGCACGGCGTGCAAATTGCAAACTACCCCCGACATTCCGGACGCCGCCGCAAAGCGCCCTTTGGGAAAGGCCGGCAACATCTCGTTCGGCAGGGGCCGAAGAACCCGCCGCGCCGGCCCCGGCTAAGGCCGGGCGGGCTCTGCGGCCGCCCGGCCCCGCGGCTGCACCAGAAAGAGGCCGGTGAACATGATGGCGAGCGCCAGCCAGATCCCCGGTGCCGCCCGCTCGCCAAGCAGCGCCATGGCCCAAAGCACCCCGGCCACCGTGACGATATAGGCGGTCTGCGAGGCGAAGACCGCCCCGGCCCGCGCCGCAAGGCCGATGTAGCCCGCGTAAAGCAGCGCGTTCATCGCCGATGACAGCACCAGCGCCGCCTCGGCCCGGTCAAAGGGGGCCAGCGGGTTGAACCCCTGCCCCGTCGCCAGCATCAGCGGCCCGGCGATCAGCGCCCCCACCACCATCGTCACGAACATCGCCGCAATCGGATCAAGCCCCGCCGTCCCCCAGCGCGCGATGATATTGCCCTCGATCGCGTAGCAGACCGGCCCGACCAGCGCCACCGGCAGCCAGGCCGCCATCGCCGGATCGGGCAGCGCCGCCCCCGGCGCGGCAATCACCCCGACCCCGGCCAGCCCGAACAAAAGCCCCGCGAACCGCCGCAGGCTGAACCGGTCCATCCCGAGCAATAGTGCGATCGGAAAGGCGATCAGCGGGATCATCGAGATGATGATCGACATGATCGCCGCCGGCAGATGGGCGACCGAAATGTAGAACGTCGAATTGGGGATGATCGTGCCGACCATTGCGATCACCAGCGCAAAGCGCAAGGTGTCGCGCCGCACCGGCACGCGGGTCCGGCGGATGGCAAGCAGCCCCCCCAGCACCAGTATCCCGACGATCAGCTGCCAGAAGATCAGGCCGAAATGCCCGTGCCCGGTCGTTGTCGCGATCTTGCCCAGGGGCTGCGTCGCCCCCCAGCCGGTCCCGAGCGCCAGAAGCGCCAGAATGAACGGCAGACGCGGCGTCACGGCGTACCCGGTTCCAGCCGCCCGCCGACACGGATCATCCGCACACGGACCGCGCGACCGGTCCGGTCGTCGGTCTCGACATAAAGGCCCGACAGCGTTGCCTCGCCCTCGGCCGGGGTGAACCGTTCCTTGCCCATCCCGGTCACGAACCGCCGCATCGGTTCCAGGCGGTCCATGCCGATGACTGAATTGTAGTCGCCGCACATCCCGGCGTCGGACTGATAGGCGGTGCCGCCATCCATGATCTGCGCATCGGCCGTCGGCACATGGGTATGGGTGCCGACCACCATGCTGGCCCGGCCGTCGCACCAATGGCCCATGCCCATCTTCTCGCTGGTCGCCTCGGCATGGACATCGACGATGACCGCCTGCGCCAGCCCGCCCAGCGGATGGGCGCGCAGCACCGCGTCGATGGCCGAAAACGGGTCGTCAAAGGCCCGCTTCATGAAGACCTGCCCCAGCACCTGCGCCACCAGCACCTTGCGCCCGCCCCGCGCCTCGTAAAGGCGAAAGCCCCGGCCGGGCGCCGTCTTGGCATAGTTCAGCGGCCTGATGATGCGCGGTTCGGTCTCGATAAAGGACAGCATGTCCTTCTGGTCGAACGCATGGTCGCCCAGCGTCACGCAATCGGCCCCGGCGGCCAGCAGCGCCCTGGCATGGTCCGCCGAAAGGCCCGCCCCCGCCGTCGCATTCTCGCCATTCACCACGACGAAATCGAGGCCCCAGTCGGCGCGCAGCTTTGGCAGCCGCTCACCGATCGCCGCCCGACCGGCGCGGCCCATCACATCCCCGAGGAACAGCAGTTTCATGGCGCTTGCCTATGCGCCCCGAACAGGGCGCGCAAGTCTGATCGCGACAGGCGCGCGCGAAGCATGTCGGCGGGAAACCGCCGGCATATGGCACGGCTGTTGACGCGCCCGCAACGGGCCGCTTAGCCTTTCGCCCGGGGGCGCCAGTCGGCCGGGAATGGCCCGAGGAGCGCATAAATGGTTGAGACGGTTCGAAAAGCCGCCCTTGTCGCGGCGATGGCTTTCGGCATTTCCCCCCCGGTCCAGGCCGCCACGATGAATTTCGACACGCTTCCGGACGAGGGCGCCCAGCTTTCGACCTATGTCGAAAACGGGATCACGGCCAAGGCCATCGGCGGCGCGCTGGCCTATTGGCAGACGCCCGGCACCGCCCATCTTGACGATGCCGGCACCGGCATGGCCTCGGGCATCGACTTCACCATGGCGGGCCTTTTCGATGCGGGCGGCTTTTCGCTGATCTCGCGCGGCTATGGGTTCACCGGCGCGCCCGGCGCGCTGCCCGACAATATCTTTGTCACCGGCTTTCAGGGCAGTACCGCCGTCAGCACCGCCAGTTTCCTGCTAAGCGCTGTCGCCGGGACCGTTCAGTCCTTCCTTCTTGGGCCGAATTTTGCCGGGCTGACCTCGCTGCGGATCGAACTTCGCTATCCGGCAGGCGTCACCGGCTGCGGCGCGCCCTGCGGGCATTTCGATCTGGACAGCGTCACGCTGAACGCGGCACCGGTGCCGCTGCCGGCGTCCGGCCTGTTGCTGGCGGGCGCGGGCGTCGGACTGGCGGGCCTCAGGCGGCGGCGGATCAGGGCCGCGCGGGGGTAATCACCCCGGCCTCGGTCACAATCAGGTCAAGCGGCTGATCGGTCGGCTCGACCGGCACTTCGGCCACTTCCTGCGCGGCAAAGGCAAAGCCGATGGCCAGAACCGGCCCGCGCGCCCGCAAGCCCTCGAGCGTGCGGTCATAAAAGCCGCCGCCATAGCCCAGACGATAGCCGCGCCGGTCAAAGGCCAGAAGCGGCACCACCAGCACCTCGGGGACAAGTGCCGCGCCTGCGGCCGGGATCAGCGCGCCAAAGGCACCCGCGACCATCGCCGCCCCCGGCGACCATTCCTGAAACCAGAGCGGCATCGCCGCCCCCGGGATCACCGGCACGCCGACCCGCCCGCCCGCCGCCACATGGGTCGCCATCGCGGGCAGGCAGTCGATCTCGGTCCGCATCGGCATGTAACCGGCAAGCACCCTGCCGCGACTGTCGGCCAGAACCGCCGTCAGATGGCGGCTGTCATCGGTTGTGCGGGCCGCAAAGGCGGCCTTGCGGCGGGCAAAGGCATCGGCGCGCGCCTGCGCCTTCAGGTCAGTCAGGGTCATGTCAGGATCAGGCTCGCCAGTCCGAGAAAGGTGAAAAACCCGACGATGTCGGTCGTCGTGGTCACGAATGTCCCCGAAGCCAAAGCAGGATCGAAATCGAATTTCTCAAGCGTCAGCGGCACAAGAACGCCCGCCAGCGCCGCGACGATCTGATTGATGATCATCGCCGCCCCGACGACGGCGCCCAAAAGCCAGGACCCGTAGATGACATAGCCGACGAGGCCCATCACCGCCGCAAAGATCAGCCCGTTCAGCACGCCCACCGCCGCCTCGCGCCGGACAACGCGGGGGGCGTTGGCGGCGGTCAGGTCCTTGGTCGCCAGCGCCCTGACCGCGACGGTCAGCGACTGGGTTCCGGCATTGCCGCCCATCGAGGCCACCACGGGCATCAGCGCCGCCAGCGCCACCAGCGCCTCGATCGTGCCGGCAAACTGCGCGATGACCAGTGCGGCAAGGTTGGCCGCGACTAGGTTGACCAATAGCCAGGGGATGCGCTGGCGCACCGTCTCCCACACCCCGTCGGCGATCGAGCTTTCCTCGCCGACACCGGCCAGAAGCAGCACGTCCTCCTCGTGCTCTTCATCCAGAACCGACATGGCGTCGTCGATGGTGATGACGCCGACCAGACGGTCATGCTCATCCACCACCGGCGCCGAGATCAGGTGATACTGGTTGAAGGCATAGGCGACGTCGCCCTCATCCTCCCGGACGCCGATCGGGCGGAAACTGTCCTCGGTGATCGCCTTCAGCAGGGTTGCCCGGCGCGACGAAAGGATCTTGCCCAGCGTGACGTAACCGGTCGGATGCCAGCGCGGATCGACCAGGATGACATGGTAGAACTGGTCGGGAAGTTCGGCCTCGCCGCGCAGGAAGTCGATGGCCTGACCGACGGTCCAGTCCTCGGGGGCTGTCACCACCTCGCGCTGCATCAGGCGGCCGGCGGAATATTCGGGATAGGTCAGCGACTGTTCGACGGCCGCCCGGTCGCTGTCCTCGAGCGCTTCAAGGATCAGTTCCTGCTGGGGCTCCTCGAGGTCTTCCAGAATGTCGACGACATCGTCGGAATCAAGCTCGCGCACCGCCTCGGTCAGGACCTCGCGCGGCAGGGCGGCGATGACCTCTTCGCGGATGCTGTCGTCAAGCTCGGACAGGATCTCGCCGTCGATCCCCCGCGACCAGAGGCTCAGCAGACGGCCCCGGGCGCCCGCGCCGATCTGTTCGAACAGGTCGGCGATGTCGGCCGCGTGAAGCGGCGCCATCAGCGCGTCGATCGCACCCGCGTCGCCATCCTCGACCGCCTGCAGGATGGCCTCGACGGTGCCGTGGTCAAGGGCATAATCCTCGTCCGCGCGCTCGTCGGGCCGTTGCGCCAGCTGGTCGTCTGTGTCGGTCATTCCGCCCCCGTCCCGCCCCCTTCAGAATTGGCGGGACACTACCGGAAGCGGGTTCAAAGAAACAGGGGCAACGGCAGATTTCCGGCCCGGCGGCGGGGCCTGGGATCTGTCCGGGGCAGGCCCGACCACTCCGGTCCGGGCGCGACGCAGCCCCGGCGCAGGCCGGGGCCTCCTGGTCGGCGCGCCCCGGACGGCACAAGGGGCCAGCTCCCCGGGGGCGGTGCGTGCGAGCACGCACCCTACGGCTGCCGACCGAGACCGCGCCAGGCGTCCGGCGAGGTCGGGCTGAGCGGGACAGCCGATCTTCCGGTGAAAGAGCGGCCCCGCTCACGTGGGAACCCGGCCCCGGGACCGCTTCAACCCGCACCAACAGAGGGCAGCGCCTGCCGCGGATGGCGCGTAGCGCCGGCCCCCCGGGAGGGGCAGGCGCTGCCCGGCCGCTTTGGGCGCCCGGGCGGTGTGGGTGGCGTCGGCGCGGGGCGGCAGGGTCACGGGCCCCTGCCGGCTGGGGCGGCGTTGTCCCTTTCCCGGCGCTTTGGGCCCCGGGGGCGGTGCGTGCGAGCACGCACCCTACCGCTGCCGAGCGAGCGCGCGGCCCCCTCCCCCGCTCACGTGGGAACCCCGCCCCGGGACCGCTTCAACCCGCACCAGCAGAGGGCAGCACCTGCCCCGGATGGCGCGCAGCGCCAGCCCCCCGGAGGGGCAGGCGCTGCCCGGTCGCTTTGGGCGACCGGGCGGTGTGGGTGGCAATGGCGGGCGGCGCCAGGGGCGATGGCCCCTGCCGACTGAACCCTTATTTCCGCTTTCTCCGACGCGGGAATGAGCGGGACGCTTCCCCGGGGCCGCCTCAGCCCGACGCAACAGAGGGCGGGACCCGTCCGCTGCGGCGGCTCGCGCCGCAAAGTCAGCATGCCCGCTTCGGCCAGGAGGCCCCGGCTCGGGGGCCGGGGCGGCGGTGCCCGGCATGAGGGCGCAGGGACTCCCTGAAATCGGGCCGGGCAATCCGACAGCCGGCACCGGCTGGCCCGGCAGCAGTCCCCGGCCCCCGCCGGCCCTACGCCCGCCCCAGCTTCTCCAGCCGCGCCGCCCTCAGACGGGCGAAATCGTCGCCTGCGTGGTAGGACGACCGGGTCAGCGGCGTCGCCGAGACCATCAGGAAGCCCTTGCCATAGGCCGCCGTCTCATAGCCCTTGAACTCGTCCGGTGTCACGAACCGGTCGACCCGGTGATGTTTCGGCGTCGGCTGCAGATACTGGCCGATCGTCAGGAAATCGACATCCGCCGCGCGCATGTCGTCCATCACCTGCAGCACCGACGGACGATCCTCGCCCAGCCCGACCATCATGCCGGACTTGGTGAACATCGCCGGGTCCAGTTCCTTGACCCGCTGCAACAGCCGCAGCGAATGGAAAT
>CAZORV010000168.1:0-6467 GCA_964582215.1 uncultured Frigidibacter sp. | reverse complement strand
GGCTGGCGGCCAAGATCGCCATGGGCTATCGCGGCTATGGCCTGCCGCAGGCCGAGGTGATCTCGGAGGCGAACGTCGGGCTGATGCAGGCGGTCAAGCGGTTCGACCCCGAAAAGGGCTTTCGCCTCGCGACCTATGCGATGTGGTGGATCCGCGCCTCGATCCAGGAATATATCCTGCGGTCCTGGAGCCTGGTGAAGCTGGGCACCACCAGCGCGCAGAAAAAGCTGTTCTTCAACCTGCGCAAGGCCAAGAACCGCATCGGCGCGCTGGAAGAGGGCGACCTCAGGCCCGAGAATGTCGCCCGGATCGCCCATGACCTGAACGTGACCGAGGAAGAGGTGGTCGACATGAACCGCCGCCTGTCGGGGTCGGATGCGTCGCTGAATGCGACGGTCGGGTCGGACGGCGAGTCGGTGTCGCAGTGGCAGGACTGGCTGGAGGACGAGGATGCCGATCAGGCCGCCGCCTATGAGGAAAACGAAGAGCTGGATGCCCGCCGCGCCCTGCTGATGCGGGCGATGGACACGCTGAACGACCGCGAAAAGGACATTCTGGTCCAGCGCCGCCTGCAGGACGAGCCGGTGACACTGGAAGACCTGTCCGAACGCTATCAGGTCAGCCGCGAGCGGGTGCGCCAGATCGAGGTCCGGGCCTTTGAAAAGCTGCAGGGCCGCATGCGGGAACTGGCGCGCGAAAAGGGCATGCTGATCCCGGCCTGAGGGCGGCGGCGGGCCGGGTCCGGTGACGGATCCGGCCGTTCTTGATTGACCGGTCAAACGATTGTCGGCAAAGGAAATTTTCCTTGCGACCGGCCGCGCCAGCGTCTAGTCCCTTGCCGGGCGACAGCGAAAGGCCGGTCGAATGACGATGCTCGAGACGTTCTTGCCGCCGATGCATCCCGAGGGGCGCCGCTTTGTCGGCGCCTTTGCGGCGGTGACGCTGGTGCTGTTTCTGATCTGGCATCCGCTGGGCCTTCCGGGTCTTGGGCTGACGATCTGGTGCTATTACTTCTTCCGCGATCCGGTCCGGTCGGTGCCGCTGGCTGACGGGCTGATCGTCAGCCCCGCCGACGGGGTCGTGTCGCTGATCGGTCCGGCGGCGCCGCCGGCCGAACTTGGCATGGCGCCCGGGGAACTGACCCGGGTGTCGGTCTTCATGTCGGTCTTCAATTGCCATGTGAACCGCGCGGTGGCCGAGGGCCGGGTGGGGGCGGTGGCCTATCGCGAGGGCAAGTTCCTCAACGCCGCGCTCGACAAGGCCAGCGCCGACAACGAGCGCAACGCGATCCGGCTGGACCTTGCCGACGGACGGCAGATTGCGGTGGTGCAGATTGCCGGGCTGGTGGCGCGGCGGATCGTCTGTTTCGTTCAGCCCGGCGCCTTTCTGCGGACCGGGCAGCGGTTCGGCCTGATCCGGTTCGGCTCGCGTCTCGACATCTATCTGCCGCCGGGGGTGGCGCCGCTGGTGACGCTGGGCCAGACGATGGTCGCGGGCGAAACGGTGCTGGCCGATCTGGCGGCGGGGCCGGTCGCGATGACCGCGCGCAGGGACTAGGCCGATGGGCCCGCGCCGCCGCCGCGAAGTGCCGCTGATCCATCTGTTGCCCAACGCGATGACGCTGGGCGCGATCTGTGCCGGTGTCACGGCGATGCGGATGGCGGCGGCGGGGTCCTTTGACCTGGCGGTCGCGCTTCTGACCTTGGCGGCGCTGCTGGACGGGCTGGACGGCCGGGTCGCGCGGGTGCTGAAAAGCGAAAGCCATCTGGGCGCAGAACTGGATTCGCTGGCCGATGTGGTGAATTTCGGCGTGGCCCCGGCCAGCATTCTGTACTTCTGGACGCTCTGGCAGATGCCGGTCGTCGGCTGGCTGGCCGTTCTGGCCTATATCTCCTGCTGCGCCCTGCGCCTTGCGCGGTTCAATGTCGGCGTCAAGACGGGCGCGCCCGGCGACAGTCGATTCTTTACCGGTGTCCCGTCCCCGGCCGGTGCCCTGCTGGCGCTGGCGCCGCTGTTTCTGGTCCATGGCTTTCCCGGGGCGGCCCATCCGGCCTGGGCCTCGGCCCTTTGGCTTTTGGGGGTCGGGGCGCTGATGGTCAGCCGCCTGCCGACCTTTTCGATGAAGGTGACGATCCCGGCCCGCCATGCGCGGCTGGTCCTGGCGGCGGTGGCGCTGGGCGTGGCGCTTCTGGCGACCTACCCCTGGGCCACGCTGCTGGCCTGTGACGGGCTTTACCTGGCGACGATCCCGCTGGCGGCCTTCGCCCGCGCCCGCATCTGAGGGGGAAGGTCATGGAACTGACCGCTGTCCGCAAGACCTATGCCCGCTGGGCGCCGATCTATGACGCGACCTTCGGCCGGATCACCGGCCGCGCCCGCGCCCAGGCGGTGCGCTACATCAATCAGCGCGGCGGGGCGGTGCTTGAGGTCGGGGTGGGCACCGGGCTGGCGCTTGACCGCTATGGGCCGGACCTTCAGGTCACCGGCATCGACTTCAGCGAGGCGATGCTGGACAAGGCCCGCGCCCGGGTGCGCGACCGCCGCCTGGCCCATGTGCGGCAGTTGCGGCAGATGGACGCCCGCCGCCTTGATTTCGCGGACGCCAGCTTTGACACGGTCGCCGCGATGCATGTCCTGTCGGTGGTGCCCGAGCCTGCCCGGGTGATGGCCGAGATCGCCCGCGTGCTCCGGCCCGGGGGCGAGGTGGTGATCGTCAACCATTTCGCCCGGGAAAAGGGGGTCCTGGCCGCGCTGGAACGCTGGACGGCGCCGATGTCGGGCCTGCTTGGCTGGCATTCCGACTTTCCCATGGCGCTTGTGTCGGGCGAGGCGACATTGCAGCCGGTGTTCGAGGCCCCGGTGCCACCGTTTCGCATGATGACGCTGCTGGTCTTGCGCAAGGCCTGATCGCGGGGGGGCGGCCGGGCTTTTCGTTCCGACGCGGGGCAAGCGGATCAGCCGGTGGTCGGGCGGTCCCGACGGTGCGGGAACGCCGCGCGAGGGGTTTGGGCGGCCGGGTGGTGCGTGCGAGCACGCACCCTACCGCTTCGGACCGCGACCGCGCGATGCCTCCGGGGACGCCGGGCTGAGCGGGACCGGCCGAACTTCCTGCGGAAGAGCGGCCCCGCTCATGCGGGAACGCCGCCCCGGGACCATCTCCGCGCGCAAGAACAGAGGGCAGTGCCTGCCCCGGATGGCGCAAAGCGCCAGCCCCCCGGAGGGGCAGGCGCTGCCCGGTCGCTTTGGGCGACCGGGCGGTGTGGGTGGGACGGTTGCGTGACGGCAGGGGCGATGGCCCCTGCCGACCTGAGCCGCCCGAGCCCCCCTCAGCCGGGGATGCATCGCCTGCCACTGGCTGCGCCCCCCGCCACCGGATCAGGTTTGATGAATCCGTCCGCCTGATCTAGTCTGCCGCCAGACAGGGAGAGGTCATCATGAAACCGGTGAACTGGGGCGTCCTCGGGGCGGCGAAATTCGCGCGTGAACATATGGCCCGCGCCATCCACGAGGCCGAGGGCGCGCGGCTATTTGCGCTCGCCACCGCCAGCCCGGAAAAGGCGGCGGGCTTCACCGCCTTTTGCCCGGACCTGAAGGTCCATGACAGTTACGACGCCCTGCTGGCCGATCCGGATGTCGAGGCGGTCTATATCCCGCTGCCCAACCATATGCATGTCGACTGGACGCTGAAGGCGGTCGCGGCGGGCAAGCATGTGCTTTGTGAAAAACCCGTCGCCCTGCGCGCCGACCAGATCGACGCGCTGATCGCGGCGCGCGATGCCTCGGGCCTGACGGTGACCGAGGCCTATATGATCGTCCATCATCCGCAGTGGCAGCGGGCGCGGATGCTGGTGCAGGACGGCGCGATCGGCCGCATCCTGCACGCCGACGTCGCCTTCAGTTTCGACAACCGTGCCGACGTCGGCAATATCCGCAACCGCCCCGAGACCGGCGGCGGCAGCGTGCCGGACATCGGCGTCTATGCCTATGGTTCGGTGCGCTTTGTCACCGGGGCCGAGCCTTTGGCCCTGCGGTCGCGGATCATCCGCGATGGCGGCGTCGACGCCCTGACCCAGGTCTGGGCGGACATGGAGGGGCCGACGGGCCGCTTTACCTATGGCGCGCTGACCTCGATCCGGCTGCCGCCCCGGCAAGAGGTGGTCTTTCAGGGCGAGAAGGGCCTGATCCGCATGACCGGCCCGTTCAACGCCGGCCTGTTCGCCGAGGCGCAGCTGCACATGCTTCGCCCCGACCACCCTGACCATATCGAGCGGTTTTCCGGCGCCCGCCAGTACCGCAACCAGGTCGAGGCCTTTGGCCGCACGGTCCGCGATGGCGCCCCCTATCCATGGCAACTTGAGGATGCGCGCGGAACGCAGGCGATGATCGACCGGGTGTTCGCCAGCGAGATCAGCCTGGCCTGACCGGGGGGGGCGCCTTAGTCTACCCCCGCGGCAGGGCCGCCCTGAGAAAGGCGATCATGTTTCCGCCCATGATCGCGGCGATGGTCGGCTCGTCCAGGCCCTGATCCATCAGCGCCTGGGTCAGGGCGGCCAGTTCCGAGGCGTCGAACGTCGTCTCGACCGCGCCGTCGAAGTCCGACCCCAGCGCCACATGATCCGCCCCGACCAGATCCACTGCCGCGACGATGGTCCGGGCGATCCCGGCGGGTGAGGGGTCGCAGACCACCTCGGCCCAATAGCCGATGCCGATCAGCCCGCCCTTGTCGGCGATCGCCTTCATCAGATCATCGGGAAAATTCCGCACCGAGGCGCATTCGCCCCGGATGCCGGTGTGGCTGACGACGACCGGAACATCGACCATCGCCAGCACCTCGCGCGCCATTCCGGGCGAGGCATGGGCAAGGTCGATGATCATGTGCCGCTTGACCATCCCGGCGACAACCGCACGGCCGAAGTCGGTCAGCCCCTTGTCGCGCCCCGCCTCGCCATGCAGCGAGGCGCCCAGTTCATTGTCGAAGAAATGCGTCAGGCCCATCAGCCGGAAGCCCGCGTCATAAAGCCGGTCAAGGTTCAGCATGTCGCCCGACAGCGCATGGCCGCCCTCGGCCCCGAGGATCGCGCCGACCTGACGCGACCCGTCGGCCCGCGCCGCCAGCACCGCGTCAAGATCGGCGCCGGTGCGGATGATCCGGACCATTTCGGGCGCCCTGGCTTCGGCCAGCGCCAGTTGCCGGGCCTGCTCCAGCGCCCGTTCCGTAAGGTCGCGCCAGCTGCGCAGGGGCCGCAGCTGCGCGATGAACAACAGCGTGATGTCATCGCGCGCACCGGCGGCGTTCCTGTCATAGTTCAGCCCGGCCGGGCTTTTGGTCACCGTGGTAAAGACCTGCAGGGCGACATTGCCCGCGATCAGGCGCGGCAGGTCGACCTGCCCCCGGTCGGACCGCACCGTCAGGTCACGACCCCAAAGCAGCGCATCGGAATGAAGATCGCCGATGACCAGCCGCTCGTGCAGCGCCTTTGCCGCCGGGTTGACCGGCCAGGGATCATGCGGCGTGACCCGGTTCTGGCCGCGTTCGACAATGCCGGGGCCAAGGCTGAACAGGCCCAGAAGGCCGATGACCAGAACAAACAGGATCAGTTTCAGGATGATATGGCGCATGGCGATCCGTCCGGGGCTGGCCGCGGCAGCCTACCCCAGCCGCGCGCCGCGACAAAACGCAATCGCCTGGCCTTCCATCGCCTGGCCTGCCATCACCTAGCCGTCCATCGCCTCCAGCTCGTCGATCATGCCGCTGATCATCGACAGGCCCTTGTCCCAGAACTTCGGGTCCGAGGCGTCAAGACCGAAGGGCGCCAGAAGGTCCTTGTGATGCCGCGACCCGCCGGCGCGCAGCATGTCGAGATATTTCGCCTGAAAGTCCGGCAGTCCCTCCTCGTAGGCCGCATAAAGCGCGTTCACCAGACCGTCGCCGAAGGCATAGGCATAGACGTAGAAAGGCGAATGGACGAAATGCGGGATATAGGACCAGAAGGTCTCGTAGCCCGGCATGAACTCGAACGCATCGCCCAGCGACTGGCCCTGCACCGACATCCAAAGGGCGTTGATATCCTCGGGCGTCAGCTCGCCCCCGGCGCGGGCGGCGTGCAGCTTGCACTCAAAGTCGTAGAAGGCGATCTGGCGGACAACGGTGTTGATCATGTCCTCGACCTTGCCCGCCAGCAGGGTCTTGCGTTCGGTCTGGTCCTTTGCCCCGGCCAGAAGCGCGCGGAAGGTCAGCATCTCGCCGAAGACGCTGGCGGTTTCGGCCAGGGTCAGCGGCGTGTCGGCCAGCATCTCGCCCTGCGGCGCGGCCAGAACCTGATGGACCCCGTGGCCAAGTTCATGCGCAAGGGTCATCACGTCGCGCGGTTTGCCAAGGTAGTTCAGCATGACATAGGGATGGGCGTCGGTCACGGTCGGATGGGCAAAGGCGCCGGGCGCCTTGCCGGGTTTCACGCCCGCGTCGA
>CAZORV010000167.1:0-6488 GCA_964582215.1 uncultured Frigidibacter sp. | reverse complement strand
CGAACTGCCTGTCGCCGGTCGCCAAGGTCCTGAACGATGTGATCGGCATCGAAAAAGGCATGATGACGACGATCCATTCCTACACCGGCGATCAGCCGACGCTGGATACGATGCACAAGGATCTGTACCGCGGTCGCGGCGCGGCTTTGTCGATGATCCCGACCTCGACCGGGGCGGCCAAGGCGGTGGGTCTGGTGCTGCCCGAACTGAAGGGCAAGCTGGACGGCTTTGCCATCCGGGTGCCGACGCCGAACGTCTCGGTCGTCGATCTGAAGTTCATCGCCAAGCGCGCGACCACGGTGGACGAGGTCAAGGCGGCGATCCGGGCGGCGGCTGACGGGCCGCTGAAGGGCATCCTTGGCTATACCGACTTCAAGAACGTCTCGTCCGACTTCAACCACGACCCGCATTCCAGCGTCTTCCACATGGACCAGACCAAGGTGATGGACGGCACGTTCGTGTCGGTCCTGTCCTGGTATGACAATGAATGGGGCTTCTCGAACCGCATGGCCGACACGGCCGTTGCGATGGGTAAACTGATCTGACACTGACGTGATTTCAATGATTTGGGCGCCCCTCCGGGCGCCCTTTTCATTTCCACAGTCATGCATTCAGCGCATATCTACCTTCCCGGATTGGCTATTGCTGCACCGCAGAAAAGCGCCATATTGACCTCGACGAGGCAAGAACAGCCCGTCGAGACGTGAAGGAAAGACCAATGCTGAACCTCTTCGCCATGATCCACCAGGCCCTGACGCCGGCTGCATCGCGGGACAGGATCGCGCAAATCCCGATGGACTGGCATCTCCAGTCGATCACCCAAAGGGCTGCACCCCGCAGCCTCTGACCCCCATGGGCCGCGAAAGGCCCGACCGGATGGGTTGGCGGACTTCGCCGCCGCCCACAGGAAAGGAACTGAAAATGGCTAATCTGTTTGACCGTCTGCTGAGCTCTGTCGAAAAACGCGCCCGCTACCGCCGCACGGTTGACGCGCTGCGCAACCTGCCGCTGCATCTGGCGCTGGACCTCGACCTTTATTCCGGCGATGCCGAAAAGATCGCCCGCCGGGTGGTCTACGGCAACTGAGCCGGACCCGCGATCAGGGCTTCTGGCCGTACTTTGCGGCCAGGGCCTTGCTGACCGGCGGCGGCACGAACTTCGTGACGTCGCCGCCCAGCCGGGCGATTTCCTTGACCAGTTTCGACGCGATGGCCTGCCGCCGCGCGTCGGCCATCAGGAAGACCGTCTCGATCGACGCATCGAGCGCCCGGTTCATCCCCACCATCTGAAATTCATACTCGAAATCCGCAACGGCCCTGAGGCCGCGCAGGATGACCGACGCCCCCACATCACGGGCGCAGTCGATCAGCAGGTTTTCGAACGGGTGAACGACGATCTCGCCGCCGGTCTTGGCGATGATGGCGCGGCATTCCGCCTCGACCATCGCCACACGTTCTTCCAGCGTGAACAACGGCCCCTTGTCACGGTTGATGGCAACGCCGATCACCAGCCGGTCAACCAGCGCCATCGCCCGGGTGATGATGTCGGTATGGCCAAGCGTGACCGGATCAAATGTGCCGGGATAAAGACCGATGCGCATGGCGCCCTCCGTTGGCGACGGCTGAACGCAACATCATCGCAAGTGATTTGACAAGGCTGGCCAAGCTGGTCTCAGCTGCCCATGATCATGCCGGCCAGCGCGTCTTTTTCCATCGCCAGTTCGGCAATGCGCGCGGCAACGACGTCGCCGATCGAGATGATGCCGACCAGTTCGTCGCCCTTGACCACCGGCATGTGACGGAACCGGCCCGCCGTCATCTTTTCCAGCACCGAATCCGCGCTGTCGTCGGGCGTGCAGGAAATCAGGTTCCGGGTCATCAGCGCCTCGACCTTGTCGTCAAGGCAGGCGGCCCCGCGGCGGCCGATATCACGGACGATGTCGCGCTCTGACAGGATGCCAAGGGGCCGCGCGCCCCCGTCGGCAACGATGACCGCGCCGATGCGCCGCTCGGCCAGAAGACGCGCCGCTTCGGCGACGCTGGCGGTCGACCGCACGGTAACGACCGGCCCCTGCGGCTTCGACCGTAGAATCTGGTGGACCTGCATGGCAACCTCCTGAGCGAAAAGCACTTTCACCCCCAGCGTCCACTTTGACCGCCCTCCTGTCAAGTGAGCGCTTCAAGGCGCGTCACTTCGCGCCTGAGGCCGGTTACCAGCGCCTCGGCAAAACGGTTCAGCCGGTCCGAGCGGCGGTCATCAAGATGGCGGATCAGGTAAAAGGCCCGGGTCAGGGCGATCTGGTCTTTCAGCAGCGTGACAAGGCCCGGCGCGAAGGGAACGGCGAAGTCGTGGACGATCCCCAGCCCGGCCCCGGCCCGCACCCAGTTGAACTGGACCGAGACCGAGTTCGAGGCCATGGCAGCGGCCCCGAGGCCGAGTTCAGCCAGATAGTCCAGTTCCTTGTCGAAGATCAGGTCGGGAATGTAGCCGATCAGCCGCCGCCCGTTCAGATCGGCGCGGGTCGTGACCGGGCCAGTTCGCGCCAGATAGTCGGGCGCGGCCGCCAGATGCAGATGGTAGTCGGTGATCTTCTGCACGCTCAGCCGCCCGGCATTGGGCGCCGAGACGGAAATCGCCATGTCAGCCTCGCGCCGGGACAGGTTGAAGACCCTTGGCAGGGCGACGATCTGCACCTCCAGCCCCGGATTTTCATCGCATATCCGGGCCAGAACCTGCGGCAGAAGATAGTTGGCACAACCGTCCGGCGCGCCGATCCTGATCTGCCCCGACAGGCCCTCCGGGCCGCTCAGCGCCTCGGCCGCGCCCGCCATCGCGGCCTCGGCGCCTTCGGCATGGGCGACCAGACGCGCGCCATCGTCGGACAAGGCATAGCCCTGCGGACCCTTGGCAAAAAGCCGCGCCCCCATCGCCTCTTCCAGCCGCGCGATGCGTCGGCCGACGGTCGCGGGGTCGATCTTCAGCCGCCGCCCGGCCGCCGACAGGCTTTCGCTGCGGGCCACCGCCAGAAAGACGCGCAAGTCATCCCAGTCCATTCACCTGCCCCCGGCCCCGCCAGCCTTTGCAAAAACGCAAATCATATTTGGGATATTGCCGCTTTTCCAAGCATTTTCGCAATACTAAACTGCCGCCAGCCCAAAGGGAGAGCATCATGAAAGAGATCGGTCACTGGATCAACGGCAAGCATGTGGCAGGCACGTCGGGCCGCGCGGCCGATGTGTTCAACCCCGCCACCGGCGAGGTTCAGGCCCGCGTTGCGCTTGCCTCGAAGGCGGAACTTGACGCGGCCACGGCCGATGCCGCCCGGGCGCAGGTCGCATGGGGCGCCACCAACCCGCAAAGGCGGGCACGGGTGATGATGGAGTTCGTCCGGCTTCTGAACCGCGACATGCAGAAACTGGCCGAGGCCCTGTCGTCGGAACATGGCAAGACCGTCCCCGACGCCAAGGGCGACATCCAGCGCGGGCTGGAGGTCATCGAGTTCTGCGTCGGCGCGCCGCATCTGCTGAAGGGCGAGTTCACCGACAGCGCCGGCCCCGGCATCGACATGTATTCGATGCGCCAGCCGATCGGTGTGGCGGCCGGGATCACCCCCTTCAACTTCCCGGCGATGATCCCGATGTGGAAGATGGGCCCCGCCCTGGCCTGCGGTAACGCCTTCATCCTCAAGCCGTCCGAACGTGACCCGTCGGTGCCGATGATGCTGGCCGGACTGATGCAGGAGGCGGGCCTGCCGGACGGCGTGCTGCAGGTGATCAACGGCGACAAGGAAAGCGTCGACGCGATCCTCGACAACCCATTGATCGCCGGGATCGGCTTTGTCGGCTCGACCCCGATTGCCGAATATATCTACGGACGCGGCTGCGCCAACGGCAAGCGCGTGCAATGTTTCGGCGGCGCCAAGAACCATATGATCATCATGCCGGACGCCGACATGGATCTGGCGGCCGACGCGCTGGTCGGCGCAGGTTACGGGGCGGCGGGCGAGCGTTGCATGGCCATCTCGGTCGCCGTGCCGGTGGGCGACGAGACCGCCGACCGGCTGATCGAAAAGCTGGTGCCCCGGATCGAAAAGCTGAAGGTCGGCCCCTGGACCGGCGGCAATGACGTCGACTACGGTCCGGTTGTCACCGCCGCCGCCAAGGCCAACATCCTGCGGCTGGTCGACAGCGGCGTGGCACAGGGTGCAAAGCTGGTCGTCGACGGGCGCGGCTTCGGGCTGCAGGGGTACGAGAACGGTTTCTTCGTCGGCCCGCATCTTTTCGACCATGTGACGACCGACATGGACATCTACCGCAAGGAAATCTTCGGCCCCGTCCTGTCGACCGTCCGCGCCCGGACCTATGAAGAGGCGCTTGGTTATGCGATGGATCATGAATATGGCAACGGCACCGCGATCTTCACCCGCGACGGCGACACCGCCCGCGATTTCGCCAACCGCGTCAACGTCGGCATGATCGGCATCAACGTCCCGATCCCGGTGCCCCTGGCCTACCACACGTTCGGCGGCTGGAAAAAATCGGCCTTCGGTGATCTGAACCAGCACGGGCCGGATGCCTTCCGGTTCTACACGCGCACGAAAACCATCACCTCGCGCTGGCCCTCGGGGATCAAGGAGGGTGCCAGCCTGAACTTCAAGCCGATGGAATAGGCGGCAGAAGTCCGCGTATGCTGGTCAGACGCGGGGCGAAGGCGATGGTATCGCGCCGGGCGGCGTTCTATGAACTGCCATGATGGAGATGCCGATGAAACACCTGACCTTCGCCCTGTTGATCCTGGCCCTGACCGCCAGCCTTGCGCCCGTCCCTGCGATGGCCAAAGGCGGCCATTGCCCGCCGGGCCTTGCCAAAAAGTCCCCGGCCTGCGTGCCGCCGGGGCTTGCGCGGCATTCGCGCGGCGGCTGGGACGAGGGCGACCGTTTCGACGATGACGATCACCCCCACTGGATCACCGACCGCAGCCTTTATGACCTGCCCCGCCTGCCGGCCGGGCAGCGCTATGTGATCCTCGGCAACCGCATCTATGTCGTCGACGCCGGAACCGAACAGATTCTGTCCGTCATGCGGGCGGTCGAGGCGATTCTGGACTGAACCATGACCGCAACGGGCACTGAGCTTGGGGCGCGGTTTGCCGACCTTGACCCGGCCAGCCGTGACCTTCTTGCGACCTTGCCGGTCCAGTCCGTCCGGCAGGGCACGGTGCTCTTCCGGGCAGGCGAGGCGGCACGCGGGTTCGTGCTGCTGTTCTCGGGCCGGATCGAGGTCTTTCTGACCGGCCCGAGCGGCCGTGAACTGCTGCTGTATCCGGTCGAACCGGGGGGAACCTGCGTGCAGACCACGCTTGGCCTACTGGGCGGCGCGGACTATTCCGCCGAGGCGGTCGCCGCCAGCGACTGCCGCCTGACCATCATTCCCCGCCCGCTGTTCCTGACCCTGATGGAGCGTTCCGCCGCCTTCCGGTCCTTTGTCTTTGCCGCCTTTGCCGGGCGCATGCAGGACATGATGCATGTTCTGGAACGGGTCGCCTTTCACCGGATCGAGGCAAGGCTGGCCGAGGTCCTTCTGGCAAGGGCAAAGGACGGCGCGGTTGAAGCCACCCATCACGATCTGGCGACCGCCATCGGTTCCGTCCGCGAGGTGGTCTCGCGGCGACTGGAAGCCTTTACCCGCGAAGGCTGGATCACCACGGAACGCGGCCTGATTCACATCCTTACGCCCGACCCGCTGCGACGTCTCGCCGCAAGCTGCGACTGACGAAGCGTGACCAAGTCACCGACAGGCGGCCGCAATCCGGGCAGTCTTGTCAGGAAACCGGGCTTCGGCCCCCTGACAGGAGAACCGAGATGCTGAAAACGAATGTGGGTGCGACGGATCGCGTCGTCCGGATCGTGCTGGGGCTGGCACTTCTGGCCTTCTGGTATCTGGCACCGGGCCTTGGCTGGCGCTGGGTGCCGCTGGTCCTGGGGCTGGTCGCGCTGGCCACCGGAGTCATGTCGACCTGTCCGCTGTATACGCTGCTGGGCATTTCGACCTGCCCGCTGAAAAAGGCCTGACGGGGGTGGCGGTGGCGGTCTACTCGGCCGCCACCCGCCCGGGCTTCAGCATCGGCGCCAGATAGCGGCCGGTGTGGCTTTCGGCGACCTTGGCCACGGCCTCGGGCGTACCCGTCGCCACGATCCGCCCGCCGCCGTCGCCACCCTCGGGCCCGATGTCGATCAGCCAGTCGGCGGTCTTGATCACGTCGAGGTTATGTTCGATCACCACCACCGAATTCCCCTGTTCGACCAGTTCGTGCAGAACCTCCAGAAGTTTGCGAACGTCTTCGAAATGCAGGCCGGTCGTCGGTTCGTCCAGGATGTAAAGCGTCCGGCCGGTCGACCGGCGGCTCAGCTCTTTCGACAGTTTCACCCGCTGCGCCTCGCCGCCCGACAGGGTCGTCGCTTGCTGGCCGACCTTGATATAACCAAGCCC
>CAZORV010000166.1:0-6525 GCA_964582215.1 uncultured Frigidibacter sp. | reverse complement strand
CCAAGACCCGCTCGGGCAAGATCATGCGCCGCATCCTGCGCAAGATCGCCGAGAATGACTTCGGCGCCCTTGGCGATATCTCGACCCTCGCCGACCCGGCGGTGGTCGAAGACCTGATCAGCAACCGGATGAACCGGGGCTGATCGAAAGAGGCGCGGGCCCATAGCCCGACCCTGACCACACGGCAGCCCGCTGCCGCGCAAGGCCCGCCGCGTTCCTGACGCGGGGGAACGGCGAAGGCTTGGCCATAGGGCCGGCCCGCAATCGCGAACAGACCCGGGCGGCACTGCCCCCGGTCGGACGAACCGTTGCAGGCTTTTGCAGCGGCAACAGAGGCTTTGCCACCGGCAGGGCAACAGGGGACAGGGGCCAAAAGGCCCGGAACATGGAGGAGCGAATGACAACTCTGGACCTCGACGCGGACCTGAACCGCGCCCGGCCCATGACGCGCGAGGAAAAAAAGGTCATCCTCGCCTCGTCGGCCGGAACCATCTTCGAATGGTATGACTTCTACCTTTACGGCTCGCTGGCGGCGATCATCGGCGCGCAGTTCTTTACCGCCTTTCCTGAGGCCACGCGCAATGTCTTTGCGCTGCTGGCCTTTGCGGCGGGCTTTCTGGTCCGGCCGTTCGGCGCGCTGGTCTTCGGTTCGCTCGGCGACCTGATCGGACGGAAATACACCTTCCTGATGACGATCCTGATCATGGGTCTGTCGACCTTCCTTGTCGGCCTGCTGCCCGGTTATCAAAGCTGGGGCGCGGCTTCGCCCTGGATCCTGATTGCCCTGCGGATGCTGCAGGGGCTGGCCCTGGGCGGCGAATATGGCGGTGCGGCGGTTTATGTGGCCGAACATGCGCCGATCAATCGCCGGGGGTATTATACCAGCTTCATCCAGACGACGGCGACCCTGGGGCTTTTGCTGTCGCTGATCGTGATCCTGCTGGTGACGGGCTATGTGAACGGCCATTATGAAACCGTGGCGCAGTTCAACCTTGACGGCACACCGCTTCTGGATGCCAAGGGCGAACAGGTGATGCTGGAACCGTTCAAGGCCTGGGGCTGGCGGATTCCCTTCCTCGGCTCGATCTTCCTGCTGGCCATCTCGCTCTACATCCGCCTGCAGATGAACGAGAGCCCGGCCTTCAAGAAGATGAAAGAGGAAGGCGCCGCCTCGAAAGCGCCGCTGCGCGAGGCGTTCGGCCAGTGGAAGAACGCCCGCATCGCCCTGATCGCCCTCCTGGGCCTGACAGCAGGTCAGGCGGTGGTCTGGTATTCGGGCCAGTTCTACGCCCTCTTTTTCCTGCAGAACGTCGTCAAGGTCGACAGCTATACCGCCAACGTCATGGTGGCATGGTCGCTGATCCTCGGCACCGGCGGGTTCCTGTTCTTCGGCTCGCTGTCCGACAGGATCGGCCGCAAGCCGATCATCCTTGCCGGCTGCCTCATCGCGGCGCTGACCTACTTCCCGGTCTTCGGCTTCCTGACGAAAACCGCGAACCCGGCCCTTTATGCCGCACACCAGACGCCGGTGACGGTGACCGCCGACCCGGCCGACTGCTCGTTCCAGTTCAACCCGGTCGGGACGGCCAAGTTCCTGAAATCCTGCGACATCCTGAAATCGCTGCTGGCCAAGACCTCGGTGAACTCGACGACAGTCGATGCCGCCGCCGGTACGATCGCCAGCCTCAAGGTCGGCGAGACCGAGATTGCGGGCTTTGACGGCGCCGCCAATGCCGCCGCGATCAAAGAGGCGACCGCCGCCCTCGACACCGCCAAGGCGGGCAGCGATCAGGCGGCGACGGACGCCGCCCAGAAGGCGCTCGACGATGCCAAGGGCGTGAAGCCGGCGTTTGAAAAGTCGGTCAACGACGCCCTGGCGGCGGCGGGCTATCCCCTGGTCGCCAAGGACAATACCACCGTGATCCTGGCCCAGCACTTTTTCGACATCTTCACCGGCCAGAAGCTGACCGTCGTCCTGACCCTGACCTATCTGATCCTGCTGGTGACGATGGTCTATGGCCCGATCGCGGCCATGCTGGTCGAGCTGTTCCCGACCCGCATCCGCTACTCCGGCCTGTCGCTGCCCTACCATATCGGCAACGGCTGGTTCGGCGGCCTCCTGCCCGCCACCGCCTTCGCGATCTCGGCCCAGTCCGGTTCGATCTACGCCGGTCTCTGGTACGCGATCGTCATCGCACTGATGACGGTGGTGGTCGGCACGATCTTCGTGCCCGGCGGCACCCACACCAAGTCGATCTTCACCGACGACCCGGAACACAAGTTCCACCACTAGGCCAACCCGCGACAAGGCCCGGGGCGCACATTGCCCCGGGCCTTTTTCTTTGCCCAAATACTCAAACCTTTTTGCCGTGCCGGAAACGACGTCCGGACGCCCCGCTCATACCGAAACATCGCCAGGCGTCCGCGTCAGCTTGCGACAACAAAGGGCAGCGCCGGCCCCTGCCGGATGGGGCGCGGGGCCGCTCGGAACCCGCGCCGGCATCCTTCGTCGCGGCCCTCCCCAGGGGTCACAGGACCGGCCACCTCACAAGGGATTGTCCATCCGCACCTTCAGCTGCACAGTCCCCTTCGACGCCGCCAGCCAGTTCACCCGGACCTCGTTCTTCAGCGTGCCCTGCTCGACATCCACATAGGGCATGTCGCTGCGCCGCTCGGCCGCGGGGCCGGTGATCGGCCCTTCCGCCACCAGCGCCTCGACGTTGCGCACCCAGCCGCCAAAGGGCAGGAACGCCCCCGGCAGAACCGCCCAGGTCACCGCCGCCGTCGCCTGATCATGCTGGTACAGCACCGGATTCTCGACGTTCTGGGTGACCCCGGTAAAGGTGTTGCCGCTGAACAGGACATTGCGCATCCGGCCGTTGTCGAGTGCGGCAAAGGTCGTGTCGACCGCCTCGATCCGGTCGATCGTGCCGCTTGTCACCCGGAAGACGTTGCCCGACACGTTCAGCCCCTGAATGAAATGTCCGGCGCCATAGGGTTTGATCACCAGCCAGCGGAACCAGGCCGCCACGTCCGAGGCCATGAAGCTGTTGCCGGTGATCGTCAGCCCGCCGAACGAAAACTGGTTCGAAAAGCCCGGCGCCGCCTCATACTCGTTGGTCCATTCCAGAAAGCAATTGTCGATGTAGTTCCCGGTAATGGTCGACCGGACATTGGTTCCGGCCAGCACCAGCCCCGCCAGACGGACGCCCAGCGTCTCGGTATCGCCCTGGAACCAGTGGTTGCCGACCACCAGATTGCCATTGCCACCCAGAACCGCGAAATGCCGGAACTGCGTCACGCGGTTGTCGCGCAGCTTGATGTCGTTGGCATTGGCGTTCAGCGCGATCGAGGTGCGATCCTGCGCCCTGACCGGGCTTTCGTTCGACAGGAACTGGCAGCGGTCGATCAGCATCCCCTGACAGCCCGTCCCGGTCGAGGTGATCCCCCGGTCACGCGGGCTGGTCACATAGCAGTCGCGCATCTGAAAGGTCGACCCGGCCGGCGCCAGCAAAACGCCGCTGGCCACGCCATTGCACTGGATATCAAGGTCATCGAGGATCATCTTGTCCAGCTGCCCGAAGCCGGAAAAATCAAGCACATACTTGAACCGGGTGAACGTATAGGTCTGCGTCCCCGGCGCGCCGTACAGCGCCTGGCTCAGCGTCACGGTCGCGGCGCTGACGTTCTTGGCGGTCACATAGATCTCGCGCCCGACGCCCGCGCCCTGCACCAGCGCACCGACCGGCACGTTGGCGACGTTGGCCACCGCCGTCAGCGTGTTCGGATTGCCCGCGGCGTAGGTCCCTTGCGAGGTGACGACCGTCGGCGCCCAGGCCGCGCCCGACACCGCATTCAGCTGGCCGTTGCGGATCACGCGGCGGGTGGCGAAGGTCGTCTTGTTGTTGACCGCCGCCTGCATGTCGATCGGTCCCGTCACCTCGACCCGGCGGCCGCCAAGGTCAAGCGACTCGTGGTCGGTGAAGTTCAAAAGCGCCTGAAAGGCCTTCCGGAAGCCCAGTTCCTCGTTGCCGAAGGCGGCGGCATAGGTCGGCAGGTTGAAGCCCCGGGTGATCGCCAGACGCTTGGTCACCGGCATGGTGACCGTCCCCTCGAACCGCACCGGCGCATCCATCTGGACATCGTTGTTCAGAAGATAGGTGCCCTTGGAAAACAGCACCGTCCGCCCTGTTGCCAGCGCATCCGCGTCCGCCGCCTCGACCGCCGCACTGTCGTCGGTCACGCCATCGCCCCGCGCGCCATAGTCGCGCACGTCAACCCAGTCCAGCAGATTGCGCAGGAAGGCTTCGGTGATATCCTCGATGACGATATCGTCCACCCGGACGACACCGCCGGTCGCCCCGGTCAGGTCGATGCCGAAGTGGCCCAGCGTCGCGGTCAGCCCCCAGCTCATGTCGACGCCCTGGCGGAAGCCGGTGCCGATGATCGCCTGCACCGTCTCGACCTTGCCATAGGCGGTCAGCGCGACCGACGGCCCGACCTCGGTCACGCCGGTCAGATGGGTGGTGCTGTTCACCCCGGCCCAGGCCGCGATCCTGACCGAGGGCAGGTTGCCGCTCATCGCCTTCACCCGCGCTGTGACACGCAGATAGCAGCCCGGCAGGATCGGCGTGTCGCCAAAGGACCGCAGCGCCATCGTCGCGCTGTTCTTCTGCATTTCCAGACAGCCGCCGAAGTCCTGATCGGCCGGGACCAGCGCCACATCGGCAAAGCCCTGATAGCTGGGCGAACCCGGCGTGCCGTCGGTCTGCGACCATTGCGACAGCCCCGCACTGAACGGCGGCGGCATCAGGATAAGCCCGTCGGTAATCACCTTGTTCATTCAAAACCCCTTCATGGTTCCAGCCTCGACCGGCAAAGGGGCGTCCGCGCCGGGGCGGCGACGGATCAGCGGACTCTGCCAGGAAAGCGGGGCCTGACCGCCCCTGCCCGACCGGAAATATCAGGAAGCCTTAACCAGTTCCTGAAGCCACCGCGCGCTCAGACCGCCGGGCTCCGGCCCTCGACCGGCCAGACGCCGTCAATGCGCCAGACGCCGTCAAGCTGGACCATCGCATAGTCGAAATAGCGGATCGCCCCGTCCGGCCCGGTGACCTGAACCCGCTCGACCCTCCGCCCGCCCTCATCGCGCAACCCCAGGAACCGCACGTCGCCCGCGCCCCAGATCGCCGGATAGGCGCCCTGCACCATGGCGCCGAAAATGCCCGGCGTCGCGAACAGCCGCTGGATCGTCGGCGAGGCATGGGCATAGGCCCGGTCAAGATCGCGCGCCGCCAGCGCCGCGAACTGGTCGCGGATCACGCTTTCAATGGCATCGTCCTGCGCGGCCGCCGCAAGGCCGGAGCAGACGAAAACGACGAACAGACCCTTGCGCATGGCGACCTCCCGTTGCTGAAACAGGATACGTCAGAACGGCGGATAAAGTTGCAGCGGCGTTCAGCCCGCCAGCTCACCCTCCAGTGCGCGCGCGATCAGATCGGCGGTCTCGCGCACACCATAAAGCGCGATGAACCCGCCGAAGCGCGGCCCCTGACTTGCGCCAAGGAATACCTCGTAAAGCCCGGTGAACCAGTCGCGCAGCGGTTCGAACCCGTGTTCGGTCCCGACCGCAAACACCATGGTCTGCAGCCCCTCGGCATCCAGACCGCCATCCCAGCCCCGCAACCGCTCCAGCAGATCCTCCATCGCCCCCCGCTCGCGGTCGGTCGGGGCCCGGAAGGTCCGCGACGGCGCGACGAAGGCGTTGAAGTAACGCACGGCAAACTCGGCCGCCTGATCCAGCTGCGGATTGGCCTCGGGTGACGCCTCAGGCGCATAGTTGCGGATGAAGCCCCAAAGCCCGGCCTTGTCCTTGGCCCCCGCAACCGAGGCAAGATTCAGAAGCATTGCAAACGGCACGACCATGTCCGACGCCGGCGGGTGGCCGCCGTGGATATGCCAGACCGGATTGGCCAGCTTCTGATCGTCCGTCTGCGTCGGAAATGCCCGCAATTGCTGGTGATATTCGTCGACCGCCTTCGGGATCACGTCGAAATGCATCCGCTTGGCGGTCTTCGGCTTTTGGTACATGAAATAGCCAAGGCTTTCGGTCGCCGCATAGGTCAGCCATTCGTCGATCGTCAGCCCGTTGCCCTTCGACTTCGAGATTTTCTGCCCCTGTTCGTCCAGGAACAGCTCGTAAGTGAAATGCTCGGGCTTGCGGCCGCCCAGAACCTCGCAGATCCCGTCATAGATCGGGGTATTGGTGCTGTGATCCTTGCCATACATCTCGAAATCGACGTCCAGCGCCGCCCAGCGGGCGCCGAAGTCCGGCTTCCACTGCAGCTTCACATTGCCGCCCGTCACCGGCAGCGTCCATTCACGGCCGGTCTCGTCGTCAAAGGTGATCGTGTGGTTCACCTTGTCGATATGCTTCATCGGCACGTAAAGAACCCGGCCGGTCTCGGGATGGATCGGCAGGAAACAGGAATAGGTCTGCTGGCGTTCCTCGCGCAGGCTGGCCAG
>CAZORV010000165.1:0-6602 GCA_964582215.1 uncultured Frigidibacter sp. | reverse complement strand
CCCTGCGGGGGGCTGGCGCTTCGCGCCATCCGGGGCAGGTGCTGCCCTCTGTGGTAAGCGGTTGAGCCGGTCCCGGGGGAGATGTTTCCACATGAGCGGGGCCGCTCTTCCACTGGAAGATCGGCTTTTCCCGCTCAGCCCGACGTCCGGGGGCGTCGCGCAGTTTGGGTCCGCGGTAGGGTGCGTGCTCGCACGCACCGCCCCCTGGGGCTCAAAGCGACCGGGCCGCGCCTGCCCCGCCCGGGGGCGGGCGCGGCCCTCTGCTCTTGCGCGTTGAGGCGGTCCCCGCGCGGCGTTCCTGCCCGCGCAGGGCCGCTTTTCCACCGGACGATCGGCCTGTCCCGCGCGGCCCGGCCGGGCGACTTTGGCCGGCGCCATCGGAACCGCCCCGGCCTCGGCCTGACAACGACCGCCCGCCCCCTTGCCTGCTCAGACCGCGATCAGCCGCCCGAACAGGCCCTCGAGAAAGACCTGCGCCTCGGCGTAGGGGTCATGGCCTGCGCCAAGGACCGCCCGGACCTGCACGTCGAAATCGGCGTAATGCTGGGTCAGGGCCCAGATCGAGAAGATCAGGTGGTGGGGCGGCAGGGGGGCGAGCCGCCCCTCGGCCTGCCAGCGGCTGATCAGCGCCGCCTTCTCGTCCACCAGCTCCTTCAGCTCGCCCGCCAGCGCCGCCTGTATCCGCGGCGCGCCCTGCAGGATCTCGTTCGCGAACAGCCGGCTTTCGCGCGGGAAATCGCGGCTGAGGTCCAGCTTGCGGCGGACATAGGCGAGGATCTCCGCGCGCGGCTCGCCCCCGGGGTCGAGCGCCCTCAGCGGGTCGAGCCAGCTGTCGAGAAGCCGTGACAGAAGTTCCAGATAGACCGCCTCTTTCGAGGCGAAATAATAAAGAAGGTTGGGCTTCGACAGGCCCGCCCCTTCGGCGATCTGGTCGACGGTCGCCCCCCGGAAGCCCTGCGCCGAAAAGACCGCAAGTGCGGCGTCGAGAATCGCCTGGCGGTTCCGGGCCTGAATGCGCGTCGGCGCAGGCTTGTCGGCGGGCGTTTCCATTGTCTTACCTGTCACCTGCTGGCCCCGGGCGGGCTTTGTCGCAACCGGACGCCGGGGGGTGAAAATATTTGATCATTTTTCGCCCGACGCCGCAGCACGGCCTTTTGCGCTGCCGCCCGCTCTGCTAGCCTGCCCGGAGCCGACTGGTCAAACATAAACGCCGGTGCCGGGCCATGGCGCCGCCGGACAAACGGGGAGATGACGATGGCGCTTGACCGCAAGCCTGCACCGAATGACCTGAGCGCCTTCTGGATGCCCTTCACCGCCAACCGGCAGTTCAAGCAGAACCCGCGCATGCTGGTTGCCGCCCGCGACATGCATTACACCACCAGCGACGGCCGCCAGATCCTGGACGGGACGGCGGGTCTGTGGTGCTGCAACGCCGGTCACTGCCGCCCGAAGATCACCGAGGCGATCCAGCGTCAGGCGGCCGAGCTCGACTATGCCCCCGCCTTTCAGATCGGTCATCCGGCGGCCTTTGAACTGGCCAACCGGATCGTCGAGATCGCGCCCAAGGGGATGGAGCATGTGTTCTACACCAACTCCGGTTCAGAATCCGTTGAAACCGCGCTGAAAATCGCCATCGCTTACCACAGGGCACGGGGGCAGGGCACCCGCACGCGGCTGATCGGCCGGGAACGCGGCTATCACGGGGTGAACTTCGGCGGCATCTCGGTCGGCGGCATGGTCAACAACCGCAAGTTCTTCGGCACGCTTCTGGCCGGGGTCGACCATCTGCCCCATACCCACCTGCCGGCCGAAAACGCTTTTTCCAAAGGTCAGCCCGACCACGGCGCCCATCTTGCCGACGATCTGGAACGGATCGTGGCGCTGCATGGCGCCGAAACCATCGCGGCAGTGATCGTCGAGCCGATGGCCGGCTCGACCGGGGTTCTGCTGCCGCCCAAGGGCTATCTGGAAAAGCTGCGGGCGATCACCCGCAAGCACGGCATCCTTCTGATCTTTGACGAGGTCATCACCGGTTTCGGCCGCCTTGGCAGCGCCTTTGCCGCCCAGCATTTCGACGTGCTGCCCGACATGATGACCACAGCCAAGGGTCTGACCAACGGCGTCATCCCGATGGGCGCCGTCATCACCACGCCCGAGGTGCATGAGGCCTTCATGCAGGGCCCCGATCATATGATCGAGCTTTTCCACGGCTATACCTATTCCGGCAATCCGATTGCTGCGGCCGCCGGGATCGCGACGCTGGAAACCTACCGGGAAGAGGGCCTGTTCGAACGCGCGGCCGACCTTGCGCCCTATTGGCAAGAGGCCCTGCACGGGCTGAAGGGCACGCGCCATGTCATCGACATCCGCAACATGGGCCTGATCGGCGCGGTCGAACTGGAACCGATCGCGGGCGAGCCGACCAAGCGCGCCTTCAGCGCCTTTCTGAAGGCCTATGAGGCCGGCATCCTGATCCGCACCACCGGCGACATCATCGCCATGAGCCCGCCCCTGATCATCTCGAAAGCCGAGATTGGCCGGCTGATCGGGACGCTGAAAGAGGTTCTGGATCATCTCGACTGACCGGTCGGGGGGGAAGTTGGGCCGGGGTTGAGGCCCGATCGGCGGGACGGGCGGGCGGCAAGCGGTCGGGCCGTTGACTTTGGGTAAACTTGAAAAAGTGATATGAATCAACGTGATAGACGATCCGTCTGCACCGGAATCCCCGCCCGGCGCGATTGTTTCATTCCGTTACAAAGAGTGAGTTGAGAAAAAACCGCCACGCGACTACCTCATGTCCAGCAAAAGCGGCCCGATCAACGGGGCGTGCCACGGACGAGGCTCAAGGTGCAGACGACCATCAGATCCGCCGCGACCTTTCAGGGTGTGGGCCTGCATACCGGCACGACCGTCCGGATGACGGTCCGTCCGGCGTCGGCCAATCATGGCATCTGGTTCCGCCGCACCGATGTGATCGGCAGCGATCCGATGGTGCCGGCGATCTGGGATGCGGTCACGCCCTCGCGGCTTTGCACGATCGTCGAAAACACCGCCGGGGTCAGCGTCTCGACCATCGAACATATCATGGCGGCCCTGTCCGGCTGCGGCGTCCACAACGCCCTGATCGAGATCAACGGGCCGGAAGTGCCGATCCTCGACGGTTCGGCCCAGCCTTTCGTCACCGCCATCCTGGGGCGCGGCCTGCGCGAACTGAGCGAGCCTGTTCTCTGCCTTGAAATTCTTGCGCCGGTCGAGGTCCGTGACGGCGACGCGGTCGCGCGGTTTGAACCGGCGGGCGCGCTCGAGATCGACTTTTCGATCGACTTCGCCGATGCCGCCATCGGCCAGCAGCACCGCCGCCTGTCGATGGCGAACGGCGCCTTTGTCCGCGAACTGTCGGATTGCCGGACCTTCTGCCGTCAGGCGGATGTGGAAAAGATGCGGGCGGCCGGGCTGGCGCTGGGCGGCACCTACGAAAACGCCGTCGTGGTCGAAGGCGACCGGATCCTGACCCCCGGCGGTTTCCGCCGCGCGGACGAGGCTGTGCGCCACAAGATGCTGGACGCGCTTGGCGACATTGCGCTGGCGGGTGCGCCGATCCTTGGCCGCTATCACGGCGACCGCGCCGGCCACGCGATGACCAACAGGCTTTTGCGCGCGCTTTTCGCCCGGCCCGACGCTTACCGGATCGTCGAATGTGACGCCCGCCAGCGTCGGCTTCTGCCCGGTGCAGGCGTCCGCACGGCCGATATTCCCGCCGTCGCCTGAGCCGTCCGCCCCCGCAACATCACCACGCATCAATCCGTCCCGCGTCCGCGAAAGCCGTTTTGCGCCGCCGATTTTTCTGTGCTAGGACGGGGCGAAGCGGGGCGGGCCTCTCGGTCGGACGCCCGGCACCAAGGAAGAACAGAACGGGGTAGGCAGGTCATGGTGCGGGGCAGAAGTGCGGCAAATCTTGTCGGAAGCCTTGCCTTTGCGGCGATGCTGTCTGCCTGCGGCGGTGGCGGCCAGAAAGAGGCGGCGCTTGACACGCTGACCGCCGACGAGATTTTCACCCGCGGCGAATACACGCTGGAACATTCGAAAAAGGGCAAGGACGCCATCGTCTATTTCAGCGAGGTCGAGCGGCTATACCCCTATTCCGAAGTCGCCAAGCGTGCGCTGATCATGCAGGCCTATGCCTATCACAAGGACCGGGACTACGAAAATTCCCGCGCCACGGCGCAGCGCTATATCGACACCTATCCGGGCGAGGAAGACGCGGCCTATGCCAAGTACCTGCTGGCCCTGTCCTACTATGACCAGATCGACGAGGTCGGCCGCGATCAGGGCCTGACCTTCCAGGCGCTGCAGGCCCTGCGCGCGGTGATCGAGGAATATCCCGACAGCGAATATGCCAAGTCGGCGATGCTGAAATTCGATCTGGCCTATGACCATCTTGCCGCCAAAGAGATGGAGATCGGCCGCTATTACCTGAAGGGCAAGCATTACGCCGCCGCCATCAACCGTTTCCGCGTGGTGGTCGAACAGTATCAGACCACGACCCACACGCCCGAGGCGCTGTACCGGCTGATCGAATGCTACCTCTCGCTTGGTATTATGGACGAGGCCCAGACGGCGGGCGCCATCCTCGGCTATAACTTCCAGTCGACCGAATGGTATCAGGACGGCTTCAAACTTCTGACCAAACAGGGGCTCGAGCCGAAGACCCGGGGCGACAACTGGCTGTCCGCGATCTATCGCCAGATGATCAAGGGCGAATGGCTGTGAGGAAAGGGTGCGCCTTTGCAGCGCACCCGGTCAGGCCCTGAATGCTCAGGTCACTCGAAATCCGCGACATGCTGATCATCGACCGGCTGGAACTGAGCTTCCAGCCGGGCCTGAACGTGCTGACCGGCGAAACGGGGGCGGGCAAGTCGATCCTGCTTGACTGTCTCGGCTTTGTGCTTGGCTGGCGGGGCAGGGCCGATCTGGTCCGCCTGGGTGCCGCCGAGGGCGAGGTGACGGCGACCTTCGATCTGCCCGGCGATCACGCCGCCCGCGCGCTGCTGTCCGAGGCCGGGTTCGCGGCCGGGGAGGAGCTGATCCTGCGGCGGCTGACCACCGCCGACGGCCGCAAGACCGGCTGGATCAACGACCGCCGCGCCTCGGCCGAGATGCTGCGCGACCTGTCGGACCTGCTGATCGAACTGCACGGCCAGCATGATGACCGTGGCCTTCTGAACCCGCGCGGCCACCGCCAGATCCTTGACCAGTTCGCGGCCAGCGATCTGGCGTCGGTGCGGCAGGCCTGGGGCGCGCTTCAGGACGCCCGCCGCGCGCTGGTCGCGGCCGAGGCGGCGGCGGCGGCGCTGAAGGCCGACGAGGATTACCTGCGCCATTCGGTCGCCGAGTTCGACAGGCTGGACCCCCGGCCGGGCGAAGAGGCGTTGCTTGACAGCCAGCGTCGCCGGATGCAGGCGGGCCAGCGCATCCGCGAAGACATCGCGCGGGCGCTGACGGCGCTGGGGCCCGAGGGGGCCGAGGGGCTGATGGGCGACGCGACCCGCTGGCTGGACGGCGCGGCCGACAAGGCCGAGGGGCGGCTGGACGAACCGCTGGCGGCGCTTGGCCGGGCGATGACCGAACTTGGCGAGGCCGCGCAGGGGGTCGAGACCTGCCTTGACGCGCTGGCCTTTGACCCGGCCGAGATCGAGCGGGTCGAGGAACGGCTGTTCGCGATCCGGGCGCTGGCGCGCAAGCACGCGGTGCCGGCCGACGATCTGGGCAGCTTTGCCGACGAGATGCGCGGGCGGCTGGCCGCCCTTGACGGCGCGGGCACCGGTCTGCGCGGGCTGGTTTCGGCGGTGACCGCCGCCGGGACCGGCTACGAGGCCGCCGCCGCCGCCCTGTCGGCCAGCCGCGCGCAGGCCGCCCGGCGGCTTGATCAGGCGATCGCCGCCGAACTGGCGCCGCTGAAGATGGAGCGGGCGCATTTCGAAACCCTGCTGACCCCGGCCGAGCCCGGCCCCGAGGGCCGCGATCAGGTCGAATTCACCGTTGCCACCAACCCCGGCGCCCCCGCCGGGCCGCTGAACCGCATCGCCTCGGGCGGGGAATTGTCGCGTTTTCTTCTGGCGCTGAAGGTCTGTCTGGCCCGCGGCGGCGAAGCGCTGACCATGATCTTCGACGAGATCGACCGGGGCGTCGGCGGCGCCACCGCCGATGCCGTCGGCCGCCGTCTGGCCCGTCTGGCCGAGACGGCGCAGATTCTGGTCGTCACCCATTCCCCGCAGGTGGCCGCGCGCGGCGCCCATCACTGGCGCGTCGAAAAGCGCGTCTCGGCGGGCACCACCCGCTCGACCGTCGTGCCGCTCGGCGCGGCCGAACGGGTCGAGGAACTGGCCCGCATGCTCGCCGGCGAAACCGTCACCGACGCCGCCAAAGAGGCCGCCCGCGCACTTCTGTCGGCCTGACGCCCGGGCCGCGCGTTCCGTCCTGCCCGGCCGTCGGGGAAGGGCCCCCGCCGTCGCAGTCGGCAGGGGCCCGTGACCCTGCCGCAACGCATCGGTCCCACCCGCACCGCCCGGTCGCCCAAAGCGACCGGGCAGCGCCTGCCCCTC
>CAZORV010000164.1:0-6654 GCA_964582215.1 uncultured Frigidibacter sp. | reverse complement strand
ATCTTGTCATCGGCGAAGGCCCGGCGGCGCGGACGGTGCGGATCGAACTGCAGCCCTTCACGCTGGTCGGCGCCACCACCCGGCTTGGTCTTCTGACGACGCCGCTTCGCGACCGGTTCGGCATCCCGACGCGGCTGCAGTTCTACACGGTCGCGGAACTCGAACTGATCGTCGCCCGCGGCGCGCGGCTTCTCGGGGTCGAGGCCGACCCCGACGGCCTGCACGAGATTGCGCGGCGGGCGCGCGGAACGCCGCGCATCGCCGGGCGGCTGTTGCGCCGCGTCGTCGATTTCGCGCTGGTCGAGGGTGACGGCCGCATCACCCGGGCCATCGCCGATGGCGCGCTGACCCGGCTTGGCGTCGATCACCTCGGCCTTGACGGCGCCGACCGCCGCTATCTGTCGCTGATCGGCGAACATTACGCAGGCGGGCCGGTCGGGGTCGAGACCCTGTCGGCCGCCCTGTCGGAAAGCCGCGACGCCATCGAAGAGGTGATCGAGCCCTTCCTGCTGCAGCAGGGGCTGATCCAGCGGACCCCGCGCGGCCGGATGCTGGCCCCCCGGGCATGGGCCCACCTCGGCCTGCCCGCACCCCGCGCCGCCGGGCCGTCGGACCTTTTCGGGGAATAGCGCCCCGCGCGGCGCCATGATCCTTGCCCGGCACCGGCCCGCCCGCTACTGAACCCCGGGGGCCGGGGCGCGTGCCGAAAAGGGGGCCGGGATGACCGCAGACGAGATTGCCGCCTGTTTCACCGGCGCCGACGGCGCCTATCACTTTGCGCGCTGGTCGCGTCCCGTGGCGCCGGTGGTCTTCGGCACCGACGAGACCAGCCTTGGCACGATCAAGGGCGCGCTCGAGGCCGTCCTGCGGCTTGCCCGCCATCCGATGGTCGAGACCGACCCCGAGCTTGGCGCCAATCTGATGATCTTCTTTCTGCGCGACTGGGATGAGCTGACGGCCCTGCCCGACCTTGACGCGCTGGTTCCCGGCATCGGCGCGCAGGCCGGGCGCCTGCAGGCCGAAGGCGCCGACCAGTACCGCCATGTCCGGTTCGAGGCCGACGGCGCCATCCGGGCCGTCTTCGCCTTTCTCAGGATGGCGGGGCCGCTCGCCGACATGCCGGCGGAAGATCTGGCGCTGAACCTTGCGGTGCAGGTGCTTCTGCTCTGGTCCGGCCGCGCCTTCGGGTCCGGATCGGCGCTCGCCCGCAGCGGCGGCGCCACCGTCCTGCGCCCCGAGGTGGCCGACCTGATCCGCGTCGCCTACGACCCGGTCCTGCCCGTCGCCGCCCGCGACCCGAGCCACGCCCTGCGGCTGGCGGCCCGCATTGCGGCGCGCGGCCGTTAAGCTCTGCTTATTGCCCGGCTGCTAGCCTGATTCCGGGGAAAGGCAGGGTCATGGACGGCAGCCATCCGCAGGGATCCATCGCGGCAGAGATCATCGCCCGCGCGAACGGGCTGATCTACCGCTGCCCGGCCGACATCGCCCGCCCGCCCCTGATGATCACCGGCGCGGCCGAAGCCTTGACCGGCTGGTCTGCCGCCACCCTGGCGCAGGATCGCCGCACCATGGCAACGCTGATCCATGAGGCTGACCGCGCCGCGGCTTTGGCCGGGATCGACGCGGCCATCGCCGGCCGTCAGGGCTGGCGGCTTGAATACCGGCTGCAACGCGCCGACGGCGGCATCCAGTGGGTCGAGGACAGCGGCTGGGGCGTCCGTGACCCGCAAGGTGCGCTATTGTATCGCGAGGGCATCATCCTTGATCAGACCCTCCGCAAGATCGACGAGGCCGAGGGGCTGGCCCTGCATGCCCAGCTGACCGAACGCTGCCTGGCACTGCTGGGTGACACCGACCCGGTGCTGGCGGTTCTGCGGCAGCTTCGCATTCTGGCGATCAACGCAAGGATCGAGGCCGCCCGCGCCGGTGAGGCCGGGGCGGGCTTTGCCGTGGTGGCGGGCGAAATCGGCCGCCTTGCCGACGACACCAGCGCCCGCGCCACCCGCATCGCCGAGGCGACGCGCGCCCTTCAGGACCTTCTGCGCACGCCCTGACCGACCCGCATGGCAGCGGAACCGGCTGCCGGCACGCAACGACCCGCCGCCAGCGCGGCAAGGCACAGCGACGGCCCTGGGTGAAACCGCCATCAAGCCGCCCGCAAGGCGCCGACCAACCTTCTGCCGCGCTGACGGTTGCCCGCCCCGGGAAAGGCATGAACGGCCGCTCAGATCTCGACGCAGCCGGCGGTGTATTCCTTGAGATAGGCCAGGAATTTCTGCACCTTGTAGGTCCGGTGCAGATCGACATGGGTAACCAGCCACAGCTGCGACGCCCATTCCGCGCGGGGCGCCAGCACCTCGATCAGGTCGGGGTCGCGTTCGGCCTCGCTGGCGCGGACAAAGCCGATCCCGGCCCCGGCGCGCACCGCCGCCTCGGCTGCCGTCGTCTCGATCACCCGAAAGCTGATCTGTTCGGCCGGCACCGTGGCGCGAAGCCACGTGTAGAACGGCGCCCGGACGCCCTCGTCGTCATGGCCGACGAACCGATGCCCGGCGAATTCGGCCTCGGACGCCGGCAGGCCGTGGCGTTCAGCGTAAGAGCGCGCCGCGTACAGACCGAACCGCAGCCGCGCGAATTTCTGCACGACATAGTCGCCATCCTCGGGCCGCGTTCCGGCGCGGATCGCCACATGCGCCTCGCCCGTGCTCAGCCGGTACAGGCGCATGTCGGTCAGGAACCGCACGATCAGCCCCGGATGTTCGGCCTGAAACTGCGCGATGACCGGGGCCAGCGTGCCGGGAATGCCCGAGATCGAGGTGACGATCAGCTCGCCCGTCACCCGTTCGTTCTGGCCCTGTATCCGCGCGGCCAGCTGGTCGAACCGGTCCGCCGCCCCCTGCGCCACCTCCAGCAGCTCGCGCCCCGCATCGGTCGCCGTATAACCGCGCGCGTGACGCTGGAACAGCTTGGCGCCAAGCCGCGTCTCAAGCGCGTCGATATGGCGGATCACCGTCGCATGATGGACGCCCAGCACCTCGGCAGCGCCAGAGACCGTGCCCAGACGTGCCACCTGAAAGGCCGTGCGAATCTCGTCCCAGGTTTCAAAACTCATGTTCACCGGCCCGGTCTGGTTTGATCTTTGCCATGGCGCCCCGAACGCTGCAGCGGGTCAGGGCGGGCAGGTCAGACCTAGGCACGGCGCGCGCGGATGGCAATGGCCGGCCGTCAAATTCTGCAACCGCACGACAACCCCTGGCCGGCAATTCCTGCCCGGCGCGCGATAGGCTGCAGCTGCAGCATGTCAATCCCGTCTCACAGGGCGTTGATGTGCCGGAATGCACAGCCCTCAGGGCAATTACCTGATATTACAAGTCATTTCACCAGCCCCATATCAGTCCCGTCGCCGGTCGCTGACTTTCCCGGCGCCGCCCGTCCAGCTGACGGGTTCATGAAAACAGGAGAATACCAATGAAACCGACCCTATTTCTTTCGACACTCGCCGCAGTGGCCTTTGGCGCCTTTGCCGCCAACGCCGTCTCGCCCGGCCTTTCGCAACTGGCCGTTCAGGCCGGTGTCGAACCCGGCGCCTACACGGCGTCCGAACTGGCCCGGCTGATCGAGGCCAAACGCGACAATGACGCCGAGCTGGTCCGCTTCATCCTGAACCACGGCGCCGCAGACGCCTCTGACGCCGTCGGCACCGCTGGCAATGCGCAGTTCGAGGGCACGCTCGGGGTCGAGGCCGGCCGTTATACCACGGCGGAACTGGTCGCGATCAGCAATGCGCGGCTGGAAAATGACGCCGAGGCCGAGGCCTATGTCCGTTCGGGCGCCAACCGTGCGGCCCCGGCCGACGCATCGGTCGTGACCCCCGGCGAGGCGCAGATCGCCGCCGGACTGAATCTCGATCCGGCCCGCTATACCCTGGCCGACCTTGCGGCGCTGCTGCCGCATGCGGATGACTGATCTTGCCCCGCAACCGGGCGCGCCCTCCCCGCGCCCGGTTGCCTTGCCCCAAACCCTCCCGGGCAAATCCGCACATTGACTGTTCGTCCGCTGCGGTTGCCGTCCGGCCGGTCAACATTAGGTTCCGCGACACCGTTACAGACAGGATCTGACATGACCAAAATTCTTCGCATTGAAAGCTCGATCAAGGGCGGCGCCTCGGTCACCCGCCAGCTGACCGACAAGCTTGTCGCAAAATTCCCCGGCGCCGAGGTGACATTGCGCGACGCCCAGACCGTCGGCCTGATCGACGGCAACTGGGTCGGTGCGGCCTACACTTCCCCCGAGGCCCGCAGCCCCGCCCAGATCGCCGCACTGGCCTTGTCCGACCAGCTGATCGCCGAGGTCAAGTCCGCCGACATGCTGATCATCGGCATGCCGGTCTACAACTTCGGCGTGACCGGCCCGCTCAAGGCCTGGATCGACCAGATCTGCCGCGTGGGCGAGACCTTTGCCTATGGCGAGGCCGGTCCGAAGGGCCTGCTGACCGACAAGCCCGTCTATGTCGCCTATGCCTCGGGCGGCGTGCCCATGGGTTCGGCCTATGACTTCGCTTCCGCCTATCTGCGGCAGGTGCTCGGATTCCTCGGCATGACCAATGTGCAGTTCGTCGCCGCCGAAGGCCTGTCGCTGGACGAAGGCGCCGCCATCGCGCGGGCCGATCAGGCGATTGCCGCCATCGCCGCCTGAGCGGACGACGACCAAGAGCGATCCCGTCGGCAAAGTCCGGCGGGGTCGCATCCGTCTTCGGCGGGCTCGTGGTGATTTTCGCTTTGCCAAGGCTGGCTTATGCCTTAGCCTGCCGCGTCAGCAGTCAACCAGCGCCAGGGCCGGAATGCATCTTTCACCGCGAAACTACGACCGCCTTCAGGACTTTGTCCACCAATCCTACGCGCCGGTGCTCGGGTCGCTGCGGTCATTCCTCGGCCTGACGCCGGGCAGCGCGGTTGTCGAAATCGGCTGCGGGACCGGAATGCTGGCGCAGAAATGCGTCGCCGCCGGATATCGCTATACCGGGGTCGAGCCGGACGCGGAGCGGGCGCGCACGGCGCAGGAACGCTGTCCCGAGGCCCGGATCATTGTGTCGGCGGGCGAGGCGCTGGACCTTGGCGCGCTGGCCGACGCAAAGCGCGCCTTCATCCACGGCGTCCTGCACCATATGGACGATGACCAATGCCGGACGACGCTGCAAAAGCTGATGAGCGTGCGCGGCATGCGCCTGATGGTGATCGAGCCCTTTCTGCCGTCAAACCCCGTCCTCCACCCGCTGGGATATGTTCTGGCCAAGGCCGACGAGGGCAAGTTTGTCCGGCCCCGCGCGGGGTACGAGGCGCTGTGCAAGCCCTGGCTCGTCTCGTCCGAGGTCAGGTCGCTGAAGCCGCGCTGGCCGGTGCCGTTCGTCCATCTCGGGCTTCAGGCCGCCGACTGACGGGCTCAGACGCCCGCGCAGCGACCCTCAAGAAGGTCGCGGTTGGCGTTGAATATCGCGGACAGAAAGTCGGTTACAGCCCGCACGCGCGGGTCCTTGTGCATGTCGGCATGCGCCGTCACCCAAAGCTCGTATTGGTCCAGCGGCTCGGGCCGCACCCGCCGCAGGCCGGGATCGGCGTCACCGGCAAAACAGTCGATCAGCCCGACGCCAAGGCCGGTCCGCACAAGGCTGAGGACGTGACCGTCCGTCTCGGCCCGGGCGATGACCGGGCTGCCCGGGAACAGCCGCTGCCGATGCAGGTCAGCGCCCGAAAGCGCGCGGCCACGCGGCGGGGCAAAGACCGGCGGTTCCGGCGGAAAGTCGATGCCGCGGGCGCCATAGGCGGCAACGGCAACCCGCCCGAGGCGCTGCCCGATCAGGTCCGGGTCAACGGGTCGCCCCGGCCAGACGGCCATCTCCGCCTCGCGCCGCGACAGCCGGGGTCTGGCGGCTGCGGGGCAGAAGGTCAGCTCCAGCCCCGGGTAGAGGTGCAGAAGGTCGGGCCATTGCGGGATGATGAACCAGTCAAGCAACACCTCCGGCGCTGTCAGCCGCACCGGCCCTTCGGCAAGCGCATCGCTGCCCTCGACCGCCCGGGCCAGCGACAGGGTCAGCGCCTCCATCTCCTCGGCGCGGGCGATGGCAAGCTGGCCGGCCGGCGTCGGCAGATAGCCGTCGCCGGTCCGGTGGAACAGCCGCGCGCCGAGCCCGGCCTCGATCGCCAGTATCCGCCGCCCGACCGTTGTCGGATCGGCCTGCAGCGCCCGCGCCGCCACTGCCAGCGTCAGGCCCCGTGCGACAGCCAGCACAAATCGCAGATCATCCCAGTTCATCCCGGCAATATTGCACGGACACCGGACGACGACACGGGCTTTTCGCGCCCCCGCCGCGACCCTCCGGTTCCACCCTGACGGCCCGGTCGACCAAAGCGACCGCGCGGCGCCTGCCCCTGCGCGGGGGCTGGCGCTCTGCGCCATTCGGGGCGGCGTTCCCGCGTGAACGCGGCCGCTCTTCCACCGCAAGACCGGCTCACCCCGCCCAGCCCGGCGTCGAGAAAAGCGCAAGCGGCATCTCATTCGGCAGGGGCCATCGCCCCTGCCGTCGCGCGCCGGTTCCGCCCTCCCCGCCCGGTCGCTCAAAGCGACCGGGCAGCGCCTGCCCCTCCGGGGGGCTGGCGC
>CAZORV010000163.1:0-6672 GCA_964582215.1 uncultured Frigidibacter sp. | reverse complement strand
TGCCCGGTGGCTTTGGGCCACCGGGCGGTTCAAGCGGACCTGTTGCGTGGCGGCAAGGTCACTTGCCCCCGCCGAATAAGACGCGGCACTCCCGTTTCCCGAAACGCCGGGGCGGCGGCATCGGGACCGTGCTTCACCTTGCGTTGCCCGCACGCTGGTCCGAGAATGGCGGCGCATCAGCAAGGGCCGCCCGCCATGACCGACCGACGTCTGCACCCGAGGTTTCGATCGCCTACTGCACCCAGTGCAACTGGCTTTTGCGCAGCGGCTGGATGGCACAGGAACTTCTGTCGACCTTTGCCGCCGACCTTGGCGCGGTCAGGCTGATCCCCGGCACCGGCGGGATCTTCGAGATCCGGCTTGACGGCGACCTCATCTGGGAACGCAAGCGCGACGGCGGCTTTCCCGACGTGAAACAGCTGAAGCAACTGGTGCGCGACCGGATCGCCCCTGACCGCGACCTTGGCCATATCGACCGGACCACGGCCCCCGGTCAGTAACCCCGGCCCTTGTCCACAAGGTCGAGAAACGGCTCGCCCGCCTCGCCCCGGCGGATATTCTCGGCCAGCCGGTCGCAGGCGCCGGGCACGCGCGTGCTGGCGGCGATATGGGGGGTGACGGTGACACGGGGGTGCGCCCAGTAGGGGTGATCCGGCGCCAGAGGCTCGGTCCGGAAGACGTCCAGCGTCGCATGGCCGATCTGGCCCGCATCAAGCGCCGCCAACAGCGCCTCATCGTCGATCAGCCCGCCGCGCCCGGGGTTGATCAGCACCGCCCCGCGCGGCATCAGCGCCAGATGGCGCGCGCCCATGATGTCGGCCGTGTCCGCCGTCAGCGGCATCAGAAGGACCGCGATACTGGCTTGGGACAGGACATGGTCCAGACCCGCCGCGCCGGAATGGCACTCGATGCCGGGGATGGCCTTCGCCGAACGGCTCCAGCCCAGAACCCGGAAGTTCAGCGCCGCCAGCGCCCGCGCCGACGCGGCGCCAAGGACGCCGAGGCCCAGCACCGCCACAACCCGTTCGCGCGCCAGAGGCGGCAGGATGTCACTCCGCCAGACGCCATCCTGACCCTTGATATGCGCATCCATCCCCAGATGGTGGCGCAGCACATGGCCGGCCACATACTCGACCATGCCCTCGGTCAGGTCGTGACTGACCATCCGCGCCAGCGGCTGGGTCAGCGTGGCGTTCGGCACGATCCGCTCGACCCCGGCCCAAAGGCTGAGCACCGCCCTGGCGCGGGTGAAGGGCGAAAAGTCACGCAGACCGCCCGACGGCGCATAGACGATATAGTCGACCGCCGCCGGATCGGCGCAGTCGGCGTCAAGCTGAAACGCGATCCCGGCCTTGCGCAGCGCGGCGGGCAGCGGGTCGCGGTAGTCGGCCCAGTTCGCAGCGCCGGCGGCGAAATAGATCCGGACGGGCCTTTGGTCCGGCATCGCTACCTCGGCTTGTGGATATGCGCGCTTTGGACAAGCCCAAAGCCGAGAAGCAGGATGATCATCGCCGTCCCGCCGTAAGAGACCAGCGGCAGCGGCACGCCCACGACCGGCATCATCCCCATCACCATCCCCATGTTCACCGCGATCAGCAGGAAGAACGCCGTGGCGATCCCGTATGTCACCAGCGCCGCAAAGCGGTCACGGTTGGTCAGGGCCGACAGGAAGCAGAAAAAGATGATCAGCACATAGAGCGTCAGCAGCGATATGCCGCCGACAAAGCCGAACTCCTCGGCCAGGGTGTTGAAGATGAAATCGGTGTGCTTTTCCGGCAGGAAGTTCAGCTGCGACTGGGTGCCCTGCATGAAACCCTTGCCGCTCCACCCGCCCGAGCCGAGGGCGATCTTGGCCTGCATGATGTTGTAACCCGCGCCAAGGGGGTCGGCCTCGGGGTTCAGGAAGGTGTCGATCCGGCTGAACTGATAGTCCTTGATCAGCTGCCAGTCGGTGCCCTTGCTTTCAAGGATTGCAAAGACCAGCGCGCCGATCAGCGCCAGCACCGTGCCGAAGTACCAAAGGCTGACCCCGGCGGCCAGCATCACCGCCCCGCCACCCGCCAGCACCAGAAGCGTGGTCCCGAGGTTCGGCTGTTTCAGGATCAGGACCGCCGGCATGACGATCAGCACCACCGGGATCAGCACCCAAAGCGGCCGCGAAACCTTGCGCGGGTCAAGCCAGTCGTAATAGGCGGCCAGCATCAGCACCAGCGTGATCTTCATCAGTTCGGACGGCTGCAACCGGATCGGCCCCAGTTCAAGCCAGCGCTGCGCGCCCATGCCCATGGTGCCGAAAAGCTCGACCGCGACCAACAGCAGCAGGGCGATCAGATAGCCCACGACCGACAGGTTCTTCCAGACCCAGATCGGGGTCAAACCGACGAAGAACATTCCGACGACGCCCACCACAAAGCGTTTCATCTGCGGTTCGGCCCAGGTCGAAAGCGTGCCCCCGGCAATGGAATAAAGCATCAGAAAGCCGACCGAGGACACCGCCGCCAGCAGAAAGACCAGGGGCCAGTGGACGTACAGGACCTTGCGCCAGCCGGTCGGAACGGTCCGCAGGTTATAGTCAAGATAGCTCATGCGCGTGACTTCGCCTGGGTGGTGAAACTGCCCGGATCGGCCAGGGGCAGCGCCTCCTGTTCCTCCTTGATCCGGCCGCGCTGGCCTTCGGGATAGGCCTCCAGCGGCGGGGGGCCGTCGAACAGGGCGTTCAGAAGAATGTCGCGGGCGATGGGCGCCGCCGCGGTCGAGCCGCCGCCGCCATGTTCGACGATGATCGACACCGCGATCTTCGGATTGTCATGGGGGGCAAAGCAGACGAACAGCGCATGGTCGCGCCGTTCCCAGGGCAGGTTGTCGTTCTTGGTCACGCCCTGGGCATGTTCGGCGGCCGAGATATTGCGGACCTGGCTGGTGCCGGTCTTGCCAGCCATCAGCAACGTCTTGTCGACGGTCCGGCTGGCGGCCGCTGTGCCGTGCTTGCCGTTCATCACCGCGAACATCCCGCCCCGCACCGCCGCCAGATGCGCGTCGGCGATGCCCAGAGGCGGCGCCTCGACCTTTGGCACCGGCTTGTCGTTGATGGCGCGGATCAGGCGGGGTTCGATGGCACGGCCGGTGGCGACGCGGGCGGTCATGACCGCCAGTTGCACCGGCGAGGCCAGCACATAGCCCTGACCGATGCCGCTGTTCAGCGTGTCGCCGATCAGCCAGTCCTTGCCATAGCGGCCGGCCTTCCAGTCCTTGGTCGGCGCGACGCCCTCGGACACGGCCGACATCGGCAGGTCATGCTTGACCCCGATCCCCAGCCGCCGGGCCATCTCGGCGATCTTGTCGATGCCGACGCGCTGGGCGACCTCGTAATAATAGACGTCGCAGGACCGTTCGAGACTCTGTTCCAGATCGACATGCCCGTGTCCGCCGCGCCGCCAGCAATGGAACTTGCGGTCGCCAAGCTGGGTGAAGCCGGGGCAATAGACCTTTTCGCCGGTGCTGATCACCCCGGCCTCCAGCGCCGCCAGCGCCGTCACGATCTTGAAGGTCGAGCCGGGCGGATAGGCGCCCTGCACGGTCTTGTCGGCCAGGGGCCGGTGATCGTTCTCGGTCAGCGACCGGTAGTCCTGGCTGGAAATGCCGCGCACGAACAGGTTCGGGTCGAATGTCGGCGCCGAACCGATGGCCAGAATGTCGCCGTCCTGCACGTCGATCACCACGGCGGCAGCGCTTTCCGTGCCCAGCCGGGCAACCAGATAGTTCTGCAGCCGCGCGTCCAGCGTCATTCGCAGCGTCGCGCCGGCCTCGCCCTCGTGGCGGTCGATCTCGCGCATTTCGCGGCCCTTGACGTTGACCTCGATCCGCTTGGTCCCGGCCTTGCCGCGCAGCACCTGTTCAAGCTTTGCCTCGACCCCCAGCTTGCCGATCTGGAACTTCGGGATTTGCAGCAGCGGGTCGGGGCTGTCGATCTTGGACAGGTCATAGTCGCTGACCGGCCCGACATATCCCAGCACATGGGCAAAGTCGCCGCGCTGCGGATAGACGCGCGACAGGCCGACCTCGGTCGAAATGCCGGGCAAGGCCGGGGCATTCACCGCGACGCGGGAAAATTCCTCCCAGCTCAGCCGGTCGACCAGGGTGATCGGCAGCGTCGGGCTGCGCTTTTCGATGTCGGCGATCAGGCGGGCGATTTCCTCGTCCGGCAGATGGATCAGCCGCGACAGGTCAGCCAGAACCTGTGGCACGTCGCTGACGTCTTCGCGGGTGATGGTCACGCGGTAATTCTGTTCGTTTCCGGCGATCACCACGCCCTTGCGGTCATGGATCAGCCCGCGCGCCGGGGGCAGCAACCTGATCTTGATGCTGTTTTCATCGGCCAGAAGCTGAAATTCCTGCGCCTGCTCGATCTGCAGATGCCGCATCCGGTAGGCCAGGGCGCCGATGAACACGCCCTGCAATGACCCGAGCAGAAGCCCACGCCGGGTAATCTGGCGCGACGCCTCGATCGTCAGCTTCGGCACCCTTCTCATAGCCGGTTGCCCCAGGTATCGACCTCGCCCGGTGCGGCGCGGTGCAGTCCGAAGACATATTGCATGAAAAGCGCCAGAACAGGATAGAGCGCGATCGTCGCAAGCATATGCAGGATGACCGGCCCGAAACCGACCTGCGGGATCATGAACACCGCCGTGACCAGCCGGTTCGCAAGGGTCATGGTGACGATCAGCCCTGCCGCCATCATCCATTCACCCGGGAAGGGCAGATCGCGGGTCCGCGCCTCGCGCAGGCGCAGGAATTCGGTGCCGAGAAGCACGATCAGCGCCCAAAGGCCGGGCGGCCGCATCGCCAGAAAATCATCAAGCAGAAACAGCGCCGCGACCATGGGTGCCGGGATGAAGTCGGGGCGGCGCTGCACCCAGACCAGCGTCAGACACAAAAGCGCGTCCGATCCCGGCCACTGTCGCGGAAACAGCCAGCCGGGAAAACGGTCCAGCAACGCATCCGGCAACGGCCATGAATTCGGCAGCGCCGACAGGGGCAAAAGGCGGAAAAACAGGATCAACGCGAACAGCCCCAGAAACAGCGTCCGGAACCCCCAAAGCCTTGCAGTGCGCGGGTCAACCATTGCCGCCACCTTCGGGTGCGGCGGCCGGCAGCGGATAGCCAAGGCTGGGCCGGTCGACCGGCGGCGGCACGATCAGCGCCCCGGCCTCGTCGATCGGCTCGCTCGGATGGCTGCGCAGCACGCGGACGAAATCCAGCCGGTCATAGTCGGCGGCAAGCCGGACGCGGAACCGGCTGTCCTTGGTCTTGATGACGGTCCCGACCAGAATCCCGGCGGGAAAGACGCCGCCGTCGCCCGACGATACCACCCGGTCATCGGGCCGGATCTGTTCGGGCGCCTCGATGAAATCCAGCGGTGGCGCGGCGGAATTGTCGCCGACCAGCATCGCCCTTTGCCCCGAGGGCTGGATCGTCACCGGGATGCGGCTTGAGGCGTCGGTCAGCAGCAACAGCCGCGCGCTGCCCTGTGCCACACCCGAAATCCGCCCGACCAGCCCCAGCCCGTCCATCGCCGCCCAGCCGTCGACGATCCCGTCACGGGCGCCGACGTTCAACAGCACCGACTGGCGAAAGGGCGAGCCGCTGTCGGCCATCACCACGCCCGAAACCGATGTCAGCTTGGGGTCAAGCCGCACCTGATTTTGCGCCAGCAGCTTGGCATTCTGCTGTTCCAGCTGCACCGCCGCCTCTTTCCAGGCCTTCATCTGCTGCAACTCGCGCCGCAGTTCCTGATTCTGTTCGTAAATCCGGCTGTAGGACTGGAAACTGTCGAACATGCCCGTCAGCGTCGTCACCGGCGCCATTGCCCAGTCCATCGACGGCACGATCCGGTCGATCAACCCGTTGCGCAACCGCTCGACCCGCGGGCTGTCGATCCGCCAGATCAGAAACAGCGCCGTCAGCACCAGCGCAAGCGCCGCCACCAGCACCCGTCGGACGGGGCCGCGATAGTCCATGTCACGGTTGCGGTCTCTTGCCACGGCGGCCCCTTGGCGGCTGTCAGCAGCGCTGCGGCTCAGCTGTCGTAATCAATGACGTGCTTCAGTTGCTTTTCATATTCAAGCGCCTTGCCGGTGCCAAGCGCCACGCAATTCAGCGACTGGTCGGCGATCGAGATCGACAGGCCGGTCTGTTCGCGCAAGGCCAGGTCAAGCTCACCCAGAAGCGCGCCGCCGCCGGTCAGCATCACGCCCCGGTCGACGATGTCGGCCGCCAGATCGGGCGGCGTGGTTTCCAGCGCGGTCATCACCGCCTCGCAGATCTGCTGGACGGGTTCGGCCAGTGCCTCGGCGACCTGGGCCTGATTGATCTCGATCTCCTTCGGCACGCCGTTCAGAAGGTCGCGCCCGCGCACATGCATCGAGGCGCCGCGCCCGTCGTCGGGCATCCGCGCCGTCCCGATCGAGGTCTTGATCCGCTCGGCGGTCGATTCGCCGATCAGAAGGTTCTGCTGGCGGCGAAGGTACGAGATGATCGCCTCGTCCATCCGGTCGCCGCCGACGCGGACCGAACGGGCATAGACGATGTCGCCCAGCGACAGGACCGCCACCTCGGTCGTGCCGCCGCCGATGTCGACGACCATGTTGCCGGTCGGATCGGTGATCGGCATGC
>CAZORV010000162.1:0-6679 GCA_964582215.1 uncultured Frigidibacter sp. | reverse complement strand
GGGCGCGAAGCGCCAGCCCCCCGGAGGGGCAGGCGCTGCCCGGTCGCTTTGGGCGCCCGGGCGGTGTGGGCGGGATCGGTGCGCGGCGGCCGGGGCGATGGCCCCTGCCGACCGGGGCGCCTCTCCCCCTCCACCAACGCCGGGCTGAGCGGGACGAGCCGATCTTCCAGTGGAAGAGCGGCCCCGCTCATGCGGGAACGGTGCCCCGGGACCGCCTCAACACGCACCGACAGAGGGCAGCACCTGCCCCGGATGGCGCGAAGCGCCAGCCCCCCGCAGGGGCAGGCGCTGCCCGGTCGCCTTGGGCGACCGGGCGGTGTGGGCGGGATCGGTGCGTGACGGCAGGGGCGATGGCCCCTGCCGGGTGAGGCGGTCTTGTCCCTTTCCCGGCGGTGGAGGCCCGGGGCGGTGCGTGCGAGCACGCACCCTACCGCTGCCGGCCGAACGCGCGCCGGGCTTCGCCAGCGCCGGGTTGAGCGGGCACGCCGCCCATGGACCATCTCGGCCCTCACCACAAACGGCACGACCTGCCCGGTCGCTTTGGGCGACCGGGCAGTGTGGGTGGAAACGGTGCGTGACGGCAGGGGCGATGGCCCCTGCCGCGCGAGACGTTGCCCCGCCCCGGCGAGACCGGGCAGCGCGGGCTGAACTCTTGCGTGACCGCCCGGTCAAGTGCCCCTGCCAACCGAAATGGCGGGCTGAGCCGGGATGGTGGTCGGCCACCCGGCCCTCCGCCTTCACGAAGCCCGCTTTGCGGCCCATTGCCGCTTTACCATCCCACCAGTTCCCTCTAAATCTTGTGGGGATTGGCACTTCGGGGCGCAAATGCGGATTCTCATCACCAATGACGACGGCATCAGCGCCCCGGGGCTCGAGGTTCTGACCGCGATCGCCGCCGAGATCGCCGGACCGAAGGGCGAGGTCTGGACCGTCGCCCCGGCGTTCGAGCAGTCGGGCGTCGGCCATTGCATCAGCTACACCCACCCGATGATGATCGCCAAGCTCGGCCCCCGCCGCTATGCGGCCGAAGGCAGCCCGGCCGACTGCGTGCTGGCCGGGCTTTACGATGTCCTGCAGGGCGCCCGCCCCGATCTTGTCCTGTCCGGCGTCAACCGTGGCAACAATGCTGCCGAGAACGTGCTTTATTCCGGCACCATCGGCGGCGCGATGGAGGCGGCGCTTCAGGGCCTGCCCGCCATCGCCCTGTCGCAGTTCATGGGCCCGGCGAACGACGAGACCGGCGATCCGTTCGAGGCGGCGCGCGTCCATGGCGCGGCGGTTGTCCGGGCGCTTGTCGACAAGGGCCTTTGGGACCGGAACGATTACCGGCTGTTCTACAACGTCAACTTCCCGCCGATCCCCGCCGCCGCCGTGCAGGGCTTGCGCGTCGCGGCACAAGGCTACCGCACCGAGACCTTCATGGGGGTCGAGCCGCATATCTCGCCCTCGGGCCGCAAGTTCCTGTGGATCACCGGCGGCCCGCAGCACCGGCCGACCGCACCCGGCACCGACGTCGCCGTCAACCTTGAGGGCTATGTCGCCGTCACGCCGATGCGCGCCGACCTGACCGCCCATGACAGTCTGGATGAACTGGCAAAGCGCCTCGGATGACAGACAGGGCCGAACAGCAGATGCGCTTTCTCTTCACGCTCCGGTCCAAGGGCGTGACGGACGCACGGGTTCTGGCGGCGATGGAGGCGGTCGATCGCGGCCTGTTCGTGCGCGGCCATTTCGCCGACCGCGCCTATGAGGACATGCCCCTGCCCATCGCCTGCGGACAGACGATCAGCCAGCCCTCGGTCGTGGCGCTGATGACCCAGGCGCTGGAGGTCAGCGCGCGCGACAAGGTGCTCGAGGTCGGGACCGGGTCGGGCTATCAGGCGGCGATCCTCGCGCAGCTGGCGCGCAGGGTCTATACCGTCGACCGCCACAAGCGGCTGGTGCGCGAGGCGGACCAGATCTTCCAGTCGCTGGATCTGGCGAACATCACCGCCTTTGCGGCGGACGGGTCGTTCGGCCTGCCGGATCAGGCGCCCTTTGACCGGATCATCCTGACCGCCGCCGCCGAAGACCCGCCGGGGCCGCTTTTGGCGCAGTTGCGTGTCGGGGGAATCATGGTACTTCCGGTCGGGCAGTCGGATGCGGTGCAAAGCCTGATCAAGGTGACCCGCAGCGACACGGGGTTCGACTATGAGGAATTGCGGCCGGTGCGGTTCGTCCCGCTGGTCGAGGGGCTGGTGCAGGACTGACCGGCACCGGACGTGATGACAACAACAGGCAAGGGTCCGGCCGCCAACGGACCCGGCAGTGAGGATCGAGCATGACCAACAAAGCCACCCGCACCCTTCTTGGCGCCAGCCTGCTGGGCGCCTCGCTTCTGACCTTGAGCGCCTGCGTGAGGTCGGGGCCGTTCGACGGCGACTTCCGCCAGTATCGCAGCGGGGTTTTCAACACTTCGGGCGCGGTGCGCGGGGCCGCGACGGCCCGGCCGGTGCCGGACGCGCGGGGCATCATTTCCTACCCGGGCTATCAGGTCGCGGTGGCGCGTCAGGGTGACACGGCCACCAGCATCGCCGCCCGCATCGGCCTGCCGGCGGCCGAGATCGCCAGCTACAACGCGCTTGATGCCAACACGCCGCTGAGGGCGGGCGAGGTTCTCGCCCTGCCCCGCCGGGTTGCCGAAGGCGCGGCGCCGCTGGCCGGTGCGCCGGGTGCCGTCGATGTGTCGGCGGTTGCCGGCGGCGCGATTGACCGGGCGACCGGGGGAACCAGCCTGCCGCCGGCCACCGGCGGCAAGGCGGGCGCGATCAGCGCCACGCCGATCGCGGCACCAAAGCCCATCGCCGCACCGACCGGCGCCGAACCGCTGCGGCACCGGGTCCAGCGCGGCGAAAGCGCCTATTCGATCGCGCGGCTTTACAATGTGAACGTCAAGGCGCTGGCCGACTGGAACGGCCTTGGCAAGGATCTGGCGGTGCGCGAGGGGCAGACATTGCTGATCCCCGTCGGTGCCGCGACGGGCGTGACCGCAACCGACGACACCAGCCTGCCGGGCGAAGGGTCGGCAACGCCGACGCCGCCCTCGGCCAAGGAACCCCTGCCGAAGGAAGAGCCGGTCGTCGCCGCCGATCCGGTCAAGAAGCCCCCGGCCCCCGATCTTGGCACCACCGCCCGGACAAAGCTGGCCATGCCGGTCCAGGGCTCGATCATCCGGGGCTATCAGAAGAAGAAGAACGACGGGATCGACATTGCCGCCAAGGCCGGCACCAGCGTCGGCGCCGCCAGCGACGGCACGGTCGCGGCGATCACCAAGGACACGTCGGGCGTGCCGATCCTGGTGATCCGCCATGCCGACAATCTTTTGACGGTCTATGCGAACCTCGACGCGATCGCGGTGAAGAAGGGCGACAAGGTCAAGCGCGGCCAGGCGATCGCCAGGGTCCGCGCCTCGGACCCGGCCTTCCTGCATTTCGAGGTCCGCCAGGGCTTCGACAGCGTCGACCCGATGCCCTATCTGCAGTAGCCGCGGCAGGTCCTCGCCAGACGCCGGGCTGGGCGGACAAGCCGATCTTCCAGTGGAAGAGCAGCCCTGCCATGCGGGAGCGTCTCTCCGTGACAGCCGCTGACCGCCAGAGGGTTTTTGGGTCCCCGGGGCGGTGCGGGTGGGACCGAACGGCTGCGGCGCGGTCAGTTGCCCCTGCCGATTGAGGCACTGTGCCCGCCTTCTCCGAAGCCGGGCTGAGCGGAAAAGGCTGATCTTCCAGTGGAAGAGCAGCCCCGCTCAATCGGAACGGCCGCCCCGGGATCGCCTCAGCCCGCACGAACAGAGGGCAGTGCCTGCCCCGGGCGGCGCGAAGCGCCAGCCCCCGGCAGGGGCAGGCGCTGCCCGGTCGCTTGGGGCGTCCGGGCGGTGCGGGCGGGACGGTTGCGCGACGGCAGGGTCACTTGCCCCCGCCGACAGAGATGGCGCCGACCTTTCGCCTACGCCGGGCTGAGCGGAAGAGGCCGATCTTCCAGTGGAAGAGCGGCCCCGCTCATATGGGAACGTCGCCCCGGGACCGCCTCAGCGCGCGACGACAGAGGGCGGCGCCTGCCCCGGGCGGCGCGAAGCGCCAGCCCCGGGGAGGGGCAGGCGCTGCCCGCTCGCTTTGGGCGACCGGGCAGTGCGGGCGAGAATGGCACGCGGCGGCAGGGGCGATGGCCCCTGCCGACTGAGAGGGGGGTGATCCCTGGCCTTGCGCTTTGGGGCCCGGCGCGGTGCGTGCGAGCACGCACCCTACTGAGGTGGCGCCGGGTTGAGCGGAAAAGGCCGATCTTCCGGCGCATGAGCGGCCCCGCTCATGCGGAAGCGCCGCCCCCGGGACCGCCTCAGCGCGCACGACAGAAGGCGCCGCCTGCCCGCGGTGGGTGCGGGCGGCATCGCTCCGCCGCGGCAGGGTCAACGGCCCCTGCCGACCGGCGCCGCGCGTCTTCGCTGCGCCACGATGCCAGTCGCGACAGGACCAGGGCGGCTGACCGCTCGCGTCGCGCGCCCCCAAAAAGGTGAAAGGCGCCGGGAGCTATGCGGCGCCTTTCTCTTTCGGGGAGTGTTTGGCCCTCGCCCCGGAAGGTCTGTCAGGCGACGCGGTCGGGCGGCGCCTTGCCTGCGAAAAACGCGGCGATATTGTCGAAGACCCGCAGGCCCATCGCCTCGCGCGTGGCACGGGTGGCGGAACCGAGATGCGGCAGCATGACAAGGTTCGGGCAATCGAGCAGTGCAGGCGTGATCGCCGGTTCGCGCTCAAAGACGTCAAGCGCCGCGCCGCCGATCCGGCGCCCGGCCAAAGCCTCGGCAAGGGCCGCCTCGTCCACGACCTCGCCGCGCGCGGTGTTGATCAGGAAGGCGTCCGGCCGGATCAGCCGCAAACGGTCGGCGTTGATCAGATGCCGGTTCGCCGCCCCCCCGGGGCAATGCAGCGAGATGAAATCGCAGGCCGGCAGCAGATCCTCGACCGAGGCCACCTGCGTCGCCCCGTAGCGCGCCAGCAGCGCCGGCGCCACGGCCGACCGGTTCTGCACCAGGATCTTCATGCCGAAACCGAAGTGCGCCCGGTCCGCCATCGCCTGACCGATCCGGCCAAAGCCGATGATGCCGAGGACGGCGCCCGAAACCCTGGTCCCGATCATGTGGGTCGGACGCCAGCCGGTCCAGGCGCCGGCGCGCAACTCGCGTTCGCCCTCGCCCGCGCGGCGGGCGACCATCAGCATCAGCGTCATGGCGATGTCGGCGGTGCAGTCCGAGAGCACGTCCGGCGTGTTCGTCACCACCATCCCGTGACGCCGGGCGCCCTCAAGATCAATGTGGCTGTAGCCGACGCCGAAATTGCCAAGGACCCTGGTGCGCGGAGCGCTGACCTCGAACACCTCGGGGCCCATCTTGTCGGTGACGGTCGGGCAGACCGCATCGAACTCGCCAAAGGCGGTGCGGAAGTCAGCGGCCGTCATCGGACGGTCGCTTTCGTTCAGCACCAGATCAAACGTTTCGGCCATCTGCCGCTCGACCCGTTCGGGCCAGCGGCGGGTGGTCAGAACCCGGGGTTTGGGCATCGCACTTCCATTCCTGTCGCCTGAGATGGTTCAACATTGCCGGACGGCACGACCGTCCGGCAAGCGCTGTCGGCAAGGGCCGCTCAGGCGGCCTTCTTTTTCATCACCCGCACCACAGTCTCGCCGATGACCGAGGGGTTCTCGGCGACGGTCACGCCGGCGGCGGTCAGGATTTCGACCTTTTCGCTGGCGCTTTCGCCGAAGGCCGAGATGATCGCGCCCGCATGGCCCATGGTCCGGCCCTTGGGGGCGGTCAGACCGGCGATATAGGCGATGACCGGCTTGGTCATGTGGTTCTGGATATATTCGGCCGCCTCGGCCTCTTGCGGGCCGCCGATCTCGCCGACCATGCAGACGACATGGGTTTCGGGGTCATTCTCGAACGCTTCCAGAATGTCGCGGAAGCTGGAGCCGTTGATCGGGTCGCCGCCGATCCCGACCGAGGTCGAGACGCCGATCCCCAGATCCTTCAGCTGCTGCGCGGCCTCATAGCCGAGCGTCCCCGAACGGCCGACGATGCCGACCGGACCCGGCAGATAGATATGGCCGGGCATGATGCCCAGCAGCGACTTGCCGGGCGAGATCGTGCCCGCGCAGTTCGGGCCGGTCAGGACCATCCGCCGGTCGCGCGGGTAACGCAGCATATAGCGTTTCACCTGGATCATGTCCTGCGCCGGGATCCCGTCGGTCACGCAGACGCAATAGCGGATGCCGCCGTCAGCGGCCTCCATGATCGAATCGGCTGCAAAGGGCGGCGGCACGAAGACGATCGAGGCATTGGCGCCGGTCGCGGCAACGGCCTCTTTCACCGTGTCGAACACCGGCACGCCGTGGATGGTTTCGCCACCCTTGCCCGGCACCACGCCACCGACGACGTTGGTGCCATAGTCGATCATTTCCTGAGTGTGGAACTGGGCGATGCGGCCGGTGATGCCCTGAACGATGACGCGGCTGTCGCGGTCAAGGAAAATGGTCATTTCGCGGTCCTCACTTTGGTATTCTGTGCCACATCATTCTTCCAGGCGGTCACGGCGCGGGTCGCGGCCTCCATCAGCGAGTTGGCGCGGATGATCGGCAGGCCCGACTTGGCCAG